>CANQTN010000012.1 GCA_947626815.1 uncultured Clostridia bacterium
TTTGTAATGAAAGTGGAAAAGGATATGAAAATGGAGGATGGGATAGAGAGTTGTCAGGAATATGGGTAGCAAAATACGAAATGAGCATGGAAAAAAATGATTTTTCATTTGTACCAGCAAGTGATACAGATGGAGATGTAGAAATAAATGATACAGTAAAAGCAGTAAGTAAGCCAAATGTAAGTAGTTGGAGATATATAACAGTAGGAAAATGTTACACAAATGGAAAAAATTATGATAACAACAAAGAAAGTCATTTAATGAAAAATAGTGAATGGGGAGCAGTAGCATATTTGACACATAGTAAATATGGAAGAAATGGAACAGAGGTAAGTGTCAATCAAAGTAGTAACTTTACAACAGGATCAGGAGATGAAGGAGCAAGCACAACAAACAATAAATCAGGAATATATGATTTGAGTGGAGGAGCATGGGAAAGAGTAGCGGCATTTAATAGTGCAGATACAAATGGTTATGAGACACTATATGGAAGTTCATTTGCAGGAATAAATCAAACAAGTAGTAAATGGGCAACAAAATATAGTTCAAATGATAATACGCCAACACAAGACAAATCAAAGGTAGGAGATGCAATATGGGAAGTTTACGTAAATAAAAATGAATCCGATGAGCACAGAGGATGGTTTAACGACAATGCTTACTTCATGACTTCCGACTGTCCGTTCATGGTACGTGGCGGCAAGTTCAGTGGGAACGACGTCTCTGGTGTGTTCGCGAGTGGTTGGATGGGTCGGTGAGCCCGACTCGGAACATTCGTTCCGTGTAATCTTGGCGGGCGTATAGCAGTTTGAGGTGAGTTGAAATTTTTAGTAAGATGTACGAAAGAGAGCTTTCTTGTCTGCATGGCAGATAAGAGAGCTCAAAAATATATCTTGATATTTACTTATTAGTAAATATCAAGAATACGATAAAATACTTATCTTTTTAAAAGCATGGTAAATTATCTGAAAAAAGAACATGAGTAATTCATTAAACAATTATTTATATAAAAATGTAGTAATTTTTGTATATTAATGTTATAATAATAATGAAAATTAAAAAGGGGTAGATAACAGATGATTTCACAACTAATAATACTAGTAATATTAATAGGATTTAATGCTTTTTTTGCAGCAACGGAAATAGCATTTATATCTCTAAATGATGCGAAAATAGAAAAACAAGCAAAAGAAGGTAATAAAAAGGCAAAGCAAATTGAAAAAATGTTAAAATCTCCAAGCAAATTTTTATCAACAATACAAATAGGAATTACACTTGCAGGACTTTTATCAAGTGCATTTGCATCAGATGCATTTGCAAGTGAGTTAGCACCTGTTTTACATCAAATTATGCCTTTTATAAGTTTAGGGGTATGGAATAGCATATCAATTATAATAATAACAATTATTTTATCTTTCTTTACATTAGTATTTGGCGAATTAGTACCAAAAAGACTTGCCATGAAAAATTATGAAAAAATTTCATTTGCAACAATAGGAATAATAAGAGGAATATCAATTGTTGCATCACCATTTGTAAAATTTTTGACAGTAGTTACAAATGGTATATCTAAAATTTTTGGAGTAAAAGAAAATGAAGAAGAATCTATCACAGAAGAAGAAATAAAGATGATGATAGATCAAGGTGAGGAAAAAGGGGCAATTGAAGAAGAAGAAAGAGAACTAATAAATAATGTATTTGAATTTAATGATATAACTGTATCAGAAATTATGAGACATAGAAAAGATATATTTGCGGTAGATATAAACATAAGTAATGAAGAACTATTACAAGAGCTATCAAAAGAAGAATACAGATATAGTAGAATTCCAGTATATGACGAAACAATAGATGAAATTGAAGGAATTTTATATGTAAAAGATGTATTAAAAAATATTAATAAAAAAAGTTTCAAAGTAAAAAATGTTGTAAAAGATGCTTATTTTGTGTCTCAAAATAGATTAATAAATGAAGTTTTTAAAGAATTGCAAAAAAATAAAAAACAAATTGCGATAATTGTAGATGAATATGGTGGAACAGCAGGACTAATTACAATGGAAGATATTTTAGAAGAGCTAGTTGGTGACATATATGACGAATATGATAAAGAAGAAAAGGAATATGAAAAAATAGATGAAAATACTTATATATTAAGTGGAAGTATGACAATTTATGATGTTAATAAATTATTAAATGCAGATATACCAGACGGAGATTATGATACCATTTCAGGATATTTACAAGAAAAATTAGGAAGAATTCCAGAAGATGAAGAAACGCCAGTTATAGATACAGATAAAGTAACATATAAGATAGAAGAATGTGAAGATAAGAGAATATTAAAAGTAAAGGCATGTAAAAATAATATACAAAAGGAAAAAAAGGAAGAAGAATAGAAACTAGAAAGGGGAAAATGTTAGTAAAAATGAAGAAAAGATATGTATTTTTAATTGTAGCAATAGTACTAATTTTAGCAGTAGCGGCATCTGTAACGGTATATTTTATTTTTTCAAAAAATAAAGAAGAATATGAAATTGCAAAAGTAAATGAATATAAGTATTTTATTTTGATACAAAATAATTCTTATGGTGTAATTGATAAAAAAGGTAATACTATAATCGATGTACAATATGATGAAATAAAAATACCAAACCCAGAAAAAGCAATTTTTGTTTGTTATAAAGATGATAAAAAAATAGTTTTAAATGAAAGAAAAGAACAAATATTAACAGAGTATGAAGAACTTGAACCAATTAGATTTGAGAATGTTTCAAGTAGTTTGATGTATGAAAAAAGTGTATTAAAATATAAAAAAGATGGAAAATATGGGATAATTAATTTTGACGGGAAAAAATTAACAAAACCAATTTATGATGAAATAAGTTGTTTGCAATATAAAGAAGGTGAATTATTAGTTTCAAAAGAAGGAAAATATGGTGTTATCAATATTAATGGATATGAGCTAATAAAGCCAGAATATGATGAGGTTTCAATTGATGAATATTATGTAGGAAATGGCGATTATAAATATTCAGGATATATTGTAGGAACTAAAACACAAGAAGGATATAGATATGGATATTTAAATGATAAAAGGCAAGAAATTTTAAAGCCAGAATATAATGAAGTTTCTAGAGTATCTAAAATAGAAGATAATGATAATTCATATTTAATTTGTGCAAAAAATGGTCAATATGGACTTTATAAAAATGAAGATGTAATAATACCAAATGAATATCAATCTATAACATTTGATGAAAGTAATAAAGTATTTGTAATAGAAAAAAGTAAAAAATATGGAATTTCAGATATGAGTGGTAAACTAATTGTGCCTATAAAATATAGCCAAATTGATATTAATGGAATTTATATGTATGCACAAGATGATAGAGGAGTTACTGTATATGATGCCAAAGGAGAACAAGCAAGTCTAAATCAAGATGTTAAAATATTAAATACAAGTAATGAAGAATATAAAATAAAAATTAATACTAGTGATCAAGCAACGAAATATGGAGTAATAAATAAAAGTGGAAAACAACTAATAGAACAAAAATATAATTATATATCATATTTATTTAATAATTATTTTATGGCAAGTTATGAAAATGGTAAATTAGGAGTGTTGGATGATAAAGAAGAAGTAAAAATAGAATTAAATAATGATTCACTTCAACAGATACAAGAAACACAATTAATACAAACTACTAAAGCAGAAAATAAAACAGTAACATTATATTCAAAAAATTTAAATAAAATTTGTGAAATGCAAAATGCTACATTAGAGGTAAAAGATGAATTTATAAAAATAGCTAGTGATAAAGAGGTAAAATATTTTGATAAAAATGGAAAAGAATTGAAAAATACAGAAGCATATCCTAATAATAGGCTGTTTGTTAAAGTGGAAGGAGATAAATATGGTTTTGTAGATAATAGAGGTAATAAAGTTGTTGATTGCAAATATGATAAAGCATATGAATTTAATGAATATGGATTTGCAGCAGTAAAAATAGATGATAAATGGGGAGCAATTAATGAACAAGGGCAAGAAGTGGCAGAACCAGTTTATAAGTTTGAAGAAGGTGTAGAACCATCATTTATACGGACCATATTATAAAGTAATATTTGGTTTTGGAGAAATTTATTATACAGATGCAAAATAAAAAAAATTAAGGTTTTTTAAGAATTTAAAAAATCTTAATTTTTTTTTGTTTAATCTAGTAATTTATGGTAAATACTAATAAATATTAATATGTTAGGAAGGGGGACTAAAATTGAAATTAGGAGTTGCCTTATCTGGTGGTGGAATAAGAGGAATAGCACATGCAGGAGCTTTAAAAGCTTTTGAAGATAATAATATAAAAGTAGATATTATAGGGGGAACTAGTTCAGGGAGCTTAGTAGCTTCTTTATATGCAATGGGTTATTCTCCATATTATATTTATGTTTTATTTAAACGATATGCTAAAGACATTGTAGAAATTACCTCAGGTCCGATTATATCTGGAATTGGAAATTTTATGATGAATAAAAGGGTATGTATATCAGGTTTGAAAACAGGTGAAAGTTTAGAAAATGCATATGATAATATAGCAATGAAAAGGAAAATAAGAACTATAGGAGACATAAAAAAAATGCCAATAGTAATTCCAACTGTAGATATAAAACATTCAAAAGAATATATTTTTACAAATTATATTCCAAAAAATGCCAAAGATAAAACACAGTATATTACAGACATACCAATCGGGAAGGCAGTTAGGGCAAGTAGTAGTTTCCCAGCTATATTCTGTCCATGTGATTTCAAGGAACACAAATTTTTAGATGGTGGAATTTTAGATAATATTCCTGTTTTAGAAGTAAGAAAACAAGGAGCAGATAAAGTTATTGCAATTAATTTTAAAGCTGATGATGTAGATGAAAATAGTAATATAATGGACATTGCTATGAGAACAATAGATATAATGGGAAATAAAATTTCAAAAGAAAGTTTATTGGATAGTGATTTTGTGTTAACAATTTCAACGGATAAAACAGGTCTTTTAGATATAGAAAAATTAGATAAATGTTATCAATATGGATATCAAGCAGTTATAGAAAATTTACGTTATATTAAAGAAATATAATGTAAATATATGAATATAATATAAAAAGCGTATAAAAAATCTGAAAAATTTTTAAGATTTTGTGAAATTCGCATAATTATATAGTAGGAGGATAAGCACTTTATGAAAATTAGATATTTTGATAATGCAGCAACAACAAAAGTAAAATCAGAAGTTTTAGAAGAAATGTTACCATATTTAAAAGAAAGCTATGGTAATCCATCATCAGTTTATAGCATAGGAAGAGAAGCAAAAAAAGCAATAGAAGAAGCAAGAAGAAAAGTAGCACAATTGATTAATTGTAATTCAAATGAGATTTATTTTACAGGCTGTGGTTCTGAAAGTGATAATATGGCAATTAAAGGTATTGCATATGGTAATAGAACAAAAGGTAGACATATAATAACATCAAAAATAGAGCATCCAGCAGTATTAAATACATGTAAAACTTTAGAAAGACAAGGTTTTAGAGTAACTTATTTAAATGTAGATAAACAAGGATTTATAAATATTGAAGAATTAAGAAGTTCTATTACAAATGATACAATATTGATAACAATAATGTTTGCAAATAATGAAATTGGCACAATTCAGCCAATTGAAATGATTGCTAAAATTGCTAAAATGCATAACATTGTGTTTCATACAGATGCTGTTCAAGCTTGTGGAAATGTTCAGATTGATGTGAAGAAAATGGGAATAGATGCTTTGTCACTATCAGGTCATAAAATACATGCACCTAAGGGAATAGGAGCATTATATGTAAAAAGTGGGATAAGCTTTGAAAAAATTTTAGATGGAGGTCATCAAGAGAGGAATAAACGTGCTGGCACAGAAAATGTAGCAGAAATTGTTGGGCTAGGTAAAGCTTGTGAACTTGCTAATAAGAACTTAAAAGAACGTATGCAACATTTAAAAGAATTAAGAGATTATTATATTTTTCAAATTCAAAATAAAATTCCACAAGCTGTATTAAATGGAGATAAAGCAAATAGATTGCCAGGAAATGCAAACTTTTCATTTCCTTATATTGATGGAGAACAGTTATTGTTTGCGCTAGATGAAAGAGGTATTTGTGCATCAGCAGGATCAGCATGTACTTCTGGTTCATCAGAGCCATCACATGTTTTAACTAGTATAGGTCTTAGTAATGATTTGGCCAATAAAGCTTTAAGGATAAGTTTCGGTGAAGAAAATGATAAAGAAGATGTTGATTTTTTAATAAAAAGTATGTGTGAAATAATGGGGGTGTAGAATAATTTTTTTTTATGTGATATAATTGATAAAAATTGTAGCATAAGGAGAAGAAGTCTTGGAGAAGAAAAAGAAAATTTTGTTAATTATATTACTAATAATTTTTATATTATTAGCTATTTTTGTTAAAGCAGGCTTTACTCAAAATATAGATAATAGCATATATCAGTTAATAAAGAAAATGAGAACTGAAAATATTACACAAATATTAAAAATAATAACTAATTTAGGTGGCATATCGAGTTTGTTTTTTATAAGTTTAACAGTAGCAGTTATTTTGTGTATATTTAAAAAGAGAAAAATTGGAACTATAATTGTGTTAAATTTATTAATAAGTTCTAGTATATATATAATATTAAAAAACATAATACAAAGAGTAAGACCAGATATCTCTCAAAGTTTAATAAATGAAGCAGGATATAGTTTCCCATCAGGTCATACTACAAATAATACAGCATTTTATGCATTACTAATATATTTAATATGTAAAAATGTAAAAAATAAAAATATATGTATAATATTAAGTGTGATTTTAGGAATAATTCCAATTCTTATAGGCTTTAGTAGAATCTATTTAGGTGTACATTACTTTAGTGATGTAATTGCAGGTTTTTGTTTGGGAATAATATGTGTTATTTTTGTCACTTCAGTTGCCTATAATAGAATTACTAGAGATTAAGATTATATTAATTATGAAAAGGCACTTTTATTTTATACATAATTGTTATATAATGTGAGCAGTAAAAATAAATTGGGGAAAAATATGAAGAAAAAAATTATAATTTACTTAGTAAAAATATTTTGGATATTTGTATTAGGAAGTGTTTTTGGTTTTTTTGCAGAAATGTTGTATGCCCTAGTATATACTAGAACAATAGAAATACGACAAGGGTTAGTATATGGACCTTTTATTCAAATTTATGGAATAGGAGCAGTAGCATATTATATTTTGATTTCAAATGTGCAAGAACCTAAAAAAGCATTTTTATCTGGTATGATTATGGGTGGATGTTTGGAATATTTGTGCTCATTTTTCCAAGAAATATTTTTTGGAACTATATCATGGGATTATTCAGACTTGTTTATGAATTTAAATGGAAGAACAAGTTTGCTATATTGTGTATATTGGGGAATAATTGCATTATTATATTTAAAAGCAGTTTATCCGTTTTTGCAAAAAATAGAATCACTAATATATAAAAAATGGGTTAAAATTTTTACAATATTTATGATGTTATTTGTGACTTTTGATATTGTAATATCGTGTATGGCGGGAAATAGACAGAAAGATAGGCATAGAAATATACCACCAAAGAATATTATAGATGAATTTGTGGATAAACATTATCCAGATGAATTATTAGATAAAATTTATAATAATAAAAAGGAAATTTGTGCTGAAAGCATTTCTATAGATAAACATTGTTAATATTTTTTATATTTTAGGGGCAGATACTTTTTTTAAGTACTTGTCCCTAAAAATGGCTATAAAAATCGAAAAAAATAAAGTTCTAACCTAAATGTATAAAGAATACAATTAAACAAAAGTATTCAATGGAGGTTTGCTTTATGAAAGGAATATCAATAGAAGAACGTGCAATTAATTTGGCACATTATATAATAGATTCAAAAGATACAGTAAGGGGAGCAGCTAAAAAATTTGGCATAAGTAAAAGTACAGTACATAAAGATGTTTCAGAAAGATTAAAAAAAATAAATCCAAGTTTAGCAAGAGAAGTAAGAATTATTTTGGACGAAAATAAGGCAGAAAGGCATATGAGAGGAGGCATGGCAACAAAATTAAAATATAGTCAATTAAAATCAAAATAAAAAGCATTACCAATAATTAGGTAATGTTTTTTATATTCTTGTTTTTGAGAGCTGTTGACTTTTGTTAATAAAAAAGAGTATAATAAACATAATAACAATGGATATTTAATATCTGTTATAATTAAAATGTGAATTGCAATAAAAATATAAGAAATTATTTATGATAAATAGGAGAATAACTGATGGAAAAATTAATTGTTTTAGATTTAGATGGGACACTTTTAAAAAAAGACAAAACAGTATCATCTTATACTGTGGAAACACTATTAAAATTCAAAAAGATGGGGAATAAAATATTATTTGCAACAGCAAGACCGCCAAGAGATGCTTACAAATATGTACCAATAGAATTAAGAAATAATCCTATTATTTGCTATAATGGAGCATGTATATTAAATGGAGAAGAAATATTATATGCAAACCAAATAAATAAAAAAGACACACTAGAAATAATTGGAATTGCTGAAAAACTTGGATACATTCAAATAAGTATGGAAATAGATGATACATTATATTCAAATTTTGATGCTTCAGAATTTTTTGGTAATGCACCAAATCAAATAGTAGATTTTGCAAAATTAGATTTTAAAAATATATATAAACTTATGGTATGTAGTAAGAAAAAAATAGTAAAAAAATTGGTAGACGAATTACCTAAATCATGTAGAGGGGTTATTACAGATAATGGTACTATTTGCCAAATTGCAAATTATAAAGTTTCTAAATGGAATAGTGTAAAATTACTAGCAGAGGAAATCGGCATAAAAGCTAAAAATATTATTGCATTTGGGGATGATTATAATGATTTTGATATGATAAAAAATGCAGGAATGGGTGTTGCAATGAAAAATGCCGAACAGGAAATAAAAGAAAATGCAGATTTTATAACAGATAGTAACGATAATGACGGAGTTGCAAAATTTATTGAAAAAAATTTGTTTTAAGCGGAAGTAAAAAAAGAATTAGGACTTAAAAAAGTCAAAAGAGTAGTATAGTAAGAGCCATAATAAACATAAATACTTCAAAAGCAACAAAATTAAAATATAGTTAATTAAAATCAAAATAAAAACATTACCCAATAATTAGGTAATGTTTTTTATATTCTAGGAAAGTCATCTTTTTATAAATCACCTATCGACAAATTTTGACATAGAATATAATAGCCGAAATTCAGAGGTGATAAAATTGAGCAAAATAAAAAAAGGTAGTATAGTCGCAAGAAAATCTTATGGTAAAGATATAATCTTTGTTGTAAAAAATATTATATGTACTAATAGAGCAAAAGTTGCAATTCTGGAAGGATTAGTAGATCGAATAGAAGCAGATAGTGATATTGAAGATTTAGAAATAGTTGATAAAGAAACTATAGATTATGGAATAGAAAATTTTAATAAAAAAATAAATGATAAAATAGAGCAGATAAAAAAAGAAAGAATAAATGTAGTTAGTTTTTCAAATTTAAATATGAGAAACAAAGAAAGAATAGTTACTGGAAAAATATTGCATTTGGATGGAGATAAAAAATATAGTAAAAAATCATATTATTATTATAAAAAATTGGGATTAGATGCAATTGTAAAAAATGTAGCAGAATATAAGCAGCCTAAAGTAGTATATAGTTTGCTAACAACTTATAATCCTGATATTTTGGTTGTAACAGGACATGATGGAATGATAAAGAGTAAAACAGATTATTATAATATTTATAATTATAGAAATTCAAGATATTTTATTAATACTGTAAGAGAAGCAAGAAGATATGACAAGGAAAAAAACAAAAATTTAGTTATTTTTGCAGGTGCATGTCAAAGTTATTTTGAAGCAATTATTAGTGCAGGTGCGAATTTTGCATCTTCTCCAGCAAGAATATTAATTGATTTTTTAGATCCATTGGTTATAGCACAAAAGGTGGCATATACTGAAAGACATAAATATATAACTATTGAGGACATAAAAAGTGAACTAAGAGATGGAAAAAGAGGAGTTGGTGGAATAGGGGCAAGTGGGAAAATGTTTAAAGAACAATTTTGACTGTGAAATAAAAATAAACCAATTTAATATTTTTGTAATACAACTGTAATATAAGTGTAAAACAAAAACAATAAAATACGCAAAACTATTGATATTACTAAGATACAAAGAAATGACACAACATTATTTTTTTTGACAATTTTCGAGGGAAATGCTATAATGAGGTCATCTTAAGGGAGAGGGTGATATCATGATTTGTCGTTCAGACATAGCAAATCTAAAGACTGATATTATTGAAAAAGTAGGACAAAAGATAATAGTAAAAGGTTCATTAGGAAGAAGTAGGGCCTTTGAAAAAGAAGCTACAATAGAAAAAGCCTATCCAAATATATTTGTAGTGAAATATGAAGAAAACAATAGAAATGTTACTTATAGTTATACAGATGTTTTAACTAGAACTGTAGAAGTAGAAGTTTTTGATGGAAATTCTTATTCTCCATTGATACCACCATTAGAAGATACAAAAAAGAAAAAAGTAATATTATAAAATGTAACCATAAAAAAGATTTAGATAATATTTATCTAAATCTTTTTATATTCTAGGAAAGTTATCGTTATTTTTTTATTATTAGTCATAAAATTTTTATATTATCAATATATTTGTTATAAAGAAGAAAAAAGGAGGTTCAAAAATGGTTTTAGAAACAATAAATGAGAATTTATGTGTAAATAAATTATTAGCAACTAAAAAAGATGTCATAATGGTAGAAGGAGAAATGATAGTTCCAGATTCTAAACCAGATATTTTAAACATAATTTGTACAAGTGGGGTTGTATGTGTATATAAAAAAGAAGCAATGGATGAAAAAATAAGAATAGATGGTAATATAAATACATATATAATGTATTTAGCAGATGATGTGAAAGATAAAGTAAGAGGAATAAGTACAAGTTTGGATTTTTCTGAAACAATGGTAATGCCAAATTCTAAAGAAGGTATGGATGTTATATTACAGACTAAATTGAAATCTATAGAATCTAGAGTTATCAACGAAAGAAAGGTTGGAATTAAAGCAACTTTAGAAATAGAAGCCAAAATTTATGAAAAAGAAGAAATAGAGATAGTAAATGACATAAAAGATGCCGAAGGAATACAAATATTGAAACAGGATTTAAGAGTTAATTCTTTAGTAGGAATGGGAGAAAATAAAGTATATGTAAAAGATAATATTTCAATAAATACTGCAGATGATTTGGCAGAAATATTAAAAGCAGATATTTCTATAGTAAATAAAGAAATTAAGGTAAGTTATAACAAGATTTTGGCAAAATCGGAAGCAAAAATAAAAATAATGTATTTAACAGAAGATAATAGAATAAATTTAATAGAAACTAAAATGCCGATAGTTGGTTTTATTGATATGCCAAATGTTGTAGAAGAAAATATTTGTGAAGTAAATTATGAAGTAAAAAATGTAATTATAAAACCAAATGGGGTAGAAGAACATTCAATTAATGTTGAAATAGAAGTAGGAATATTTGCAATTGCTTATGAGGAAAAATCAATTAATTTGATTCAAGATTTATATAGTCCATGTGAAAATTTAGAATTTGATAAGAAACAAATAACAACATTAACAAATATGCAATGTAAACAGGATAAAAAACAAATACATGAAAAAATAGAAATAAAGGAAATGGAAAATAAGCAAATAGTTAATGTAGATGTAAATCCTATTATTGAAAATAGAGAAAATTTTTCAAATAGTATTTTATATACAGGTATTTTAGAAATAGATTTTATCTTGGCAAATGAAGATTTACAGATAGAAATGAGACATAATAAAATACCTTTTGATTATACAATAAATGATGTGAATGATGCTGAAAACATGAATAATATAATAGATATGGAAGTTGCAAATCAAGATTTTGTTATTCAAGAAGGAGGAAGTGTTACAGCTAATGTAGATTTATTGATAAATAGTAATATGCATAGAAGTGCAAATATAAATGTTATGAATGAAATTCAAATAGATGGTGAAAAAGAAGAAAAAGACTATAATTTAGTAATTTACTTAGTAAAAAGTGGAGATACGCTTTGGAATATTGCAAAAAATTATGGAAGTACAATTCAGGATATATTAAAAGTTAATAAAATAGAAAATCAAGATAAAATTTACTCAGGTCAAAAATTGTTTATTCCTCGTTATATGAAAATGGGGATAAGTAATGGATAAAATTTATTCAAGGCCAAGAATAAAAATTCCAAGATTAAAGATTGGCAAATGGCATATAAATGGAAATAAAGAAAAAAATACAAAAGTGAAAAAAATGACTATATTTGTAGTCATTTTAATTATAGCTTTTGGTACTATGAAGTTTGTGTTAAATGCAATAATGCCAATTTTTGATAATTTATGTACAAATAAAGCTGAATCTATAGCAACAACTATTTCTAATGAGCAATCTTCAATAGTTATGAAGGACTATAATTATGATGAATTATATACTATTGAGAAAGATAATGAAGGAAATGTTTCAATGATAAAGGCTAATGCAATTTCTATAAATGAAATTAGTTCTAATATTGCAGATAAAATTCAACAAGAAATAGATAAGAGGGGAAAAGAGAATATAGAAATAGCAATGCGGAAGTTTTACAGGATTTAAATTATTGGCAGGTAGGGGACCAAATGTTAGAATAAGAATTTCATCAATAGGAACAGTTGAAACTGAGTTGAAAAGTGAATTTATTGCAAAAGGGATTAATCAGACTTTGCATAGAATATATTTGCAAGTGAAATGTAAATTGGAAATATTAACACCATTTGAAGATATTGCGAAAGATATTACAAATCAAATTTTATTGATGGAAAATATTATTGTTGGACATATACCAGATACTTATTATAATTTAGAGGGAATGGAAAGTGGTAGTGATACATTAAATGTTGTGCAGTAGAAAATAGGTGATTTTTAATATAAATAGCGAGTTTTGTAAAATGAAAACTCGCTATTATTAAAATATTAACGTTTACTGAATTGAGGTGCTTTTCTAGCTTTTTTAAGACCATATTTCTTTCTTTCTTTCATACGTGGATCTCTTGTTAAGAAACCATTTGATTTTAAAACTGGTCTATATTCTGAATTAGCTTCATTTAAAGCTCTAGCAATACCATGACGAATAGCTCCTGCTTGACCAGTGAAACCTCCGCCTTTTACAGTACAAAATACATCATATTTTGTAGTTGTATTAGTTACTGTTAATGGTTGTCTGGCTATAACTTTTAAAGTTTCTAATCCAAAGAATTCATCAATATCTTTTCCATTGATGGTTATTTTTCCAGTTCCTTCTACTAGTCTTACTCTAGCAATAGAACTTTTTCTTCTACCTGTACCATAAAAAACAATATTTTCTTTTTTTGCCATTTTTATTTTACCTCCCATACTTCTGGTTTTTGTGCTTGATTTTCATGTTCGCTTCCTGCATATACTCTTAATTTTTTTGCTTGTGCTCTTCCTAAAGAATTATGAGGTAACATTCCTTTTATAGCTAAAGTCATTGCTTTTTCAGGATTTTTTTCAAGCATTGTTTTTGCAGTAATTTCTTTCATTCCTCCAATGTAACCTGAATGATGTCTATAAATTTTTTGGTTTAATTTGTTTCCTGTTAAAATAACATCTTTACAATTTAAGATAATGACATGATCACCTGTATCTATATTAGGTGTGTATGTTGGTTTGTGTTTTCCTCTTAATAATTTAGCAGCTTCTGTTGCAACTCTACCAAGTGGCTTATTAGCTGCGTCGATAATATACCATTTGCTTTGAACTTCTCCACATTTGGCGCTATATGTTTTATTATTCATGGTAATAATTACCCTCCTATATCTATTTTTATTGTTTTATTTTTTATATGAATCTAATCTAAAACCACCGGGGAGAAGTTTTACATCGATACATATAAGCGAAAATATTATATTATAAAAAAGCTGTTTTGTCAATGATTTTGGTAAAAAAATAAAAAAATAAAAAACTTGACAAATTAATTTTATATGTGTATACTGTTAGCATTGATTATGAATAATATATTATCAGTATACGGATTGGGGAGAAATGTAAAAAATGAAAAGTAAAATGAATATAAAAAGTATTGTAATCATGGCAGCTGTAGGGATAACAAGTTTATTTTTTATTAATATGAGCTTAGCTGCAAATACTGCAAAAGTAAAAGTAGACGTAGCAAATCTTAGGGAAACAGCAGATGAAAATTCTAAAATATTAGAGCAACTCTCAACAAACAAGGAAGTAGAAATAATAGAAAAAAATGGGGCATGGTATAAAGTAAAAGCTAATGGTATAACGGGATATTTAAGAGAAGACTTACTTACAGTAAATGGTAATGAAGGACAGGAAAATGAAACTACTAATACAACTACTACAACTACTGAAAATGTAGCAGATAATCAAACACCAGTAACAGAAACAACAAATACATCAGTACCAGAAGAAAATAAAGATGAAAAAAGAATTATTAAAGAAAATATAAAATTAAAGATAGTACCAGTTATTAATGCAACAGATATTATAGAAGTAAAAAAAGATGAGGAAGTAGAAATAATAGAAACTGTAAATGGTTGGGTATGTGTTGAAACACAAACAGCAAAAGGATGGATAAGAGAAGAAAAATTGCAAAAACCAGAAGAAAACAAAACAGTAAATACTGTTCAACAAGAAGAGCCACAACAGCAAAATGGAAATGAAGCACAACCAACAGTTCAAACTCAAGAAATAAGTAAAACATTATTTGTAAAAGAAACAACTGTTAATTTAAGAAAAGAGGCAAATACAACTGCAGAAGTTTTGGCAAAATTATCAGTTAATACGGCAGTAACTGTAACACAAGAAGTAAATGGCTGGAGTAAAGTAACTGCAAATGGAAAAGAAGGGTACATTTTATCTTCATTATTGGATACAAAAAGACAAGAAACATCAAGATCTCAAGCATCAGTAAGAAAAACACAACAACCAACACAGACGGAACAAGCAAAAACTAATACAGCATCAACAACACCTGCACCAACTACTACTGCAGTAGCATCAGGAAGGGGAAGTACAGTTGTAGAAACAGCAAGAAAATATTTAGGAAGTAAATATGTATATGGAGGATCTTCTCCAAGTGGGTTTGACTGCTCAGGATTTACATCATATGTGTATAAACAACATGGAGTAAATTTAAGTAGAACAGCAGCAGCACAATCAGGTAATGGAGTAGCAGTTGATAAGAGTAATTTACAACCAGGTGATTTAGTATTTTTTGGAAAAAGTGGTATAGGTCATGTTGGTATATATGTAGGTGGAGGAAATTTTGTGCATGCGGCAAATTCAAGTAAGGGAGTTATAACAAGTACATTAAATTCAGGTTATTATAGTAATAATTATGTATGTGCAAGAAGAGTTATGCAATAAAAAGGCAATTAAAAAGGGAGGAAAAATTGAAACAAAGACCAATTTTAGTTGCGGTTATAGGATATGTAATTGGTATATTATGGGGGTTATACTTAAAAATTAGTATAATCCCTTTTTGTATTCTAATATTTGCAACATATAATCTAGTAAAAATATATAAAATTAAACAAACATCATTTTTTCGTTATGGTAGATATTTAAAATTAATTATAAATTCAAAAACATTTTTAATTCTATTAATTTTTTCTAGTATTTCAAATCTGGTAGTTGATATTCAAAATTTTCAATATGAGAATACATACCGAGATGGTCAAAAAATAAAAGTTAAAGGAATTGTAATAAGTCAGAAAGATGAAAAGCAATATTATGATATATATAAGGTTAAAATACGAGAATCAAAATTTAGTATTTATGTTAAGATTAATAAAAATGAAAAAGAACTTAAATATGGAGACGAAATATATTTTGAAGGTATATATATAAAACCAGATAAAAAGCGAGTGTATAAAGGATATGATGAAAGTCAGTATTTAAAAACATTGAAAATTATCGGAAATGTACAAGTAAATAAAGTAAAGAAAATTGCTGAAAATCAAATAAACATTATTTTACAATTAGCAAACAAAATAAATTTTAAAGTAAAATCAAATATTGAGAAAATTTTTAATAAAAATCAAGCTAATATTTTAAAAGGAATATTATTAGGTGATAAACAAAATATAGATGAAGAAATAGTAAATAGATATCAAACTTTGAATATTTCGCATATTTTAGCTATATCTGGA
Organism: uncultured Clostridia bacterium; assembly: GCA_947626815.1. Taxonomy (GTDB): domain Bacteria; phylum Bacillota; class Clostridia; order TANB77; family CAG-508; genus CAG-269. The sequence continues at coordinate 16,418 of CANQTN010000012.1, forward strand.
ATGCATATTGGATATATAATAGCTGGAGTTCAGGTAGTACTAAAAAGAATAATGGGAAAAAGGAAAACTAATGTAATTACAATAATAATATTGATATTATATATGTTTATTACTAATTTTTCGCCATCAATAGTAAGAGCAACAGTTATGGGAATTTTAATTATAATTGCAGAACTTTTACATAGAAAAAATGATACATTAAATTCTATGGCAATATCTTTATTTTTGACTTTAATTTATAATCCATTTTTAATAGTAAATGTTGGGTTACAATTATCGTATCTAGGAGTTTTGGGAATAATTTTATTTAATTCTACAGTTTTGAAAATTTTAAAATCTATAAAATTAAAAAAGACTAAAAGCTTATCTGAGAACTGTTATGGTAATAATGAAATAAAAATATTAAATGTTATAAAAGAAATACTTTCAGTTACAATATCTGCTCAAATAATGATAATGCCAATAATGTTAATAAATTTTCATATTTTAGGTACATATTCATTAATGAGTAATTTACTTGTAAGTATAATAATAGGACCAATTATTATTTTTTCTTTTATTTCAATAATATTATCATTTATGAGTAATTCTATATTTAAATTATTTAGTATTCCAATAAAAATTAGTCTTGAGATTTTAAATCTTATTTCTGAACTTAGTCAATTACCATTTGCAAAAATTTATATAGCAAGACCAAATGATATAAGTATAATTTTATATTTTGCTTTTATATTGATATTTGTGTTTATATATAAAGTTTATAATTCAAGTAAGTTTAATACAACATATAGAAGAATAAGAAATTTAATTGCTTTAGCAAAATATAAATTTAAACAAAAGAAAATGAAATGTATAAAATGTTTATTAATTGTTTTAAGCATTTGTTTTATAGTTATGATTATACCAAAAGATTTAAAAATATATTTTGTAGATGTTGGTCAAGGTGATAGTACATTTATAATAACACCAAAAAATAAAACGATATTAATTGATGGAGGAGGAAATGTAGGGGGGAATTTTGATATTGGCGAGAAAATATTGCAACCATATTTATTAAATAGAGGATATACAGTAATTGATTATATAATAGTTAGTCACTTTGATTTTGACCATGTACGGTGGACTTTTTACAATTTTAAAAGAACTGAAAGTGAAAAATGTACTTATAAGCAAACAATTTGAAAATTCAGAAAATTATCAAGAGTTTTTGAAAATAGTGAAAGAAAAGAGTATAAAAGTTACTGTATTACAACTAGGGACAAGGATAAATATTGAAAAAGACTTATATTTTGATGTTTTATGGCCAAATAGCTCACAAGTTATTTTGGAGAATTCAATTAATAATAATGCTTTAGTTTGTAAGTTAAATTATAAAAAATTTTCAATGTTATTTACTGGTGATATTGAGGAAGGGGCAGAACAAGCATTACTAGAGAATAAAGTTAATTTAAAAGCAGATATTTTAAAAGTTGCACATCATGGTTCAAAAAGTTCATCAGGACAAAAATTTATAGAAAATGTAAAACCTAAAATTGCATTAATCGGAGTAGGGAAAAATAATAATTTTGGACATCCAAATAATGAAATAATAGATAGATTAAAAAATGTTGGAAGTAAAATTTATAGAACAGATTTAGATGGAGAAATACAAATTTTAGTAAGTAAGGGAAAAATAAAAGTGAAAACTAGATAAATATTATATTTAAAATAAAATGTATAAATTTAGTAAAGTTGTAAATACTAGTAATAATTAATAAAGGAGCGGATATGTTTATGAATAAAATAATTATAACCATGATATCAATTATTGTTATTATTAGTGCTATATTTATGGCATTTGCTATAATAGATACTAAACAACAGAAAAATGAAAACAAGGAAGTAGAAATATCAGAAGAAGAAATATATGATGAATGTACAGATGAATATGAAGCGATGAAGCAAAACACAATAAATGTAAATGCAGATGAGGAAAAAACATCACCAAATTGTTTTTTGAAAATTAAGACTTATTTTAAAGGATGTGATCATACAAATATAGAACAATTAAATTTGCCTGAACAGTTTGTTAATTTAAGCAAAGATGAAATACAAAAAGAATATTCAGATTATGAAGTACAAGATTTTTCAAATAATGAGGTTGTTTTATATCAAGAAAGAGAGGGAAGCTGTGGGGAGCATTATTTAGTAAAAGATAGTGAAGGTGTGATTACTATTTTTAAAATTTTGGAAGATGGAAGCTTGGAAGAATATGAAAAAACACAAATCACTACAGAATATTTACCAGAAACTGATAAAATAAATATGGAAACAGGAATTAAAGTTAATGGAAAGCAGGATTTAAATAGATTATTGGAAGATTTTGAATGAAATTAAGATTTTCTAAGCAATTTTTTTGCATAGAAAATCTTAATTTTGCTTTTTTCTTTTTTCTTTTTTATCAATAGTAACTTCTTTTTTCAAATCTTCTTTGTCAATAAATCCTTTTTGATATAAATCTTTTATATACATGACTAGAGAAAATATCGTAGAAATTAGTGCTAATGTAAATAATCCTAAATCTAAATTTTGCCAAATACCTTCAACTTTAAACTGTTTTAGTAAAAGAGAGAATATTATTGCAATAAAGAATAATACAGTTGCAAGTTTACCATACCATCTACTATATACAACTACATCTTTTCCATAAAGAAAGGATGCACCAGAAATCATAATAAGTTCTTTAAGAAGTACTATAATTAAAATCCAAATAGGAATTATGTGAGTCAAGTAAAGAGATGCCAAAGTAGATATGGTTGTTAGTTTATCAGCAAGAGGGTCCATTAATTTTCCAAAATTTGAAACTAAATTGAACCTTCTTGCAATAAAACCATCTGCAACATCTGTAAATCCTGATATAGTGAAAAATATAAAAGCCATTATAAAATTACCTGTAAAAATATAAAATATGATTATAGGTATTAATAAAAATCGAATTATAGTTAGTATATTTGGAATATTTTTTAACATAAAAGTGCTCCTATTTTACTTCAAAAGTTAATTTATTATTTTCTACATCTACAGTAACTGTTTTTCCATCTGTAAGTTCACTACGTAATATCATTTCAGCAAGTTCATCATCTACATATTTTTGTATAGCTCTTCTTAAAGGTCTTGCACCAAATTTTAAATCTGTTCCATTTTCTAAAATAAAGTTTTTAGCAGATTTAGTAAAATTAATATTGATGTCTTTTTCTTTTAGAGAATTGATTGTATTTTTTAGCATTAAATCAACAATTTGTAGTAATTGTTCTTGAGTCAAAGAATCAAAAGCAACAATTTCGTCAACTCTATTTAAAAATTCAGGTCTAAATACCTCTTTTAAACTATCTAGTATTTTATTTTTATTTATTGTTTGCCCTCCAAAACCGATAGAATTATTATTTAAATTTGAACCAGCGTTTGAGGTCATAATAATAATTGTATTTGCAAAGCTTACAGAATTTCCTTGGCTGTCTGTTAATTTTCCATCATCTAAAATTTGTAATAAAATATTAAAAACATCTGGATGTGCTTTTTCAATTTCATCTAATAAAATGATAGAATAGGGTTTTCTTTTTACTTTATCTGTTAATTGACCAGCATCATCATATCCAACATAACCAGGAGGAGCACCAATTAATTTTGATGTTGAATGACTTTCCATATATTCAGACATATCAATTCTTATTATTGAATCTTCATTTCCAAACATTTCATATGCAAGAGATTTTGCAAGTTCAGTTTTTCCAACACCAGTTGGACCAACAAATATAAAAGATGGTGGTCTTTTAGAACTTTGTAAACCTGCACGATTTCTTCTTATAGCTCTTGAAACACTACTAACAGCATCTTCTTGACCAATAATTCTTTTGTGAAGATTTGTTTCTAAATTTAATAATTTTTGTGTTTCAGTTTCAGTTATTTTTTTAACTGGAATTTTGGTCCAATTTTCAATTACATTTGCGATATCTTGAATAGTAATATGTTTTAATTTCATTTTACTATTTAATTTATCAATTTCTTCGATTAATTGACATTCTCTGGTTTTTAAATCAGCAGCTTTTTGATAATCTTCAGTAGAATCAGCTGCTATAACTTCTTCTTTTTCAGCTTGAACATTTATTAATTCTTGTTTTAGCATTTCTAATCTATATAAATCTTTATTTTCTAGGTTAATTCTAGAGCAAGCTTCGTCTAATATATCTATTGCTTTATCAGGTAGAAATCTGTCATGAATGTATTTTTCAGACATAATTACTGTTTGACGTATAACATCAGAAGATATTTTTACTTTGTGATATTCTTCATAATATTTTTTTATGCCTTCCAAAATACCAATTGAATCATCAACAGTTGGTTCTTCGACTAAAATTTGTTGAAACCTTCTTTCTAAAGCAGAATCTTTTTCAATGTATTTTCTATATTCTTTTAAAGTAGTAGTACCAATTAATTGTATTTCTCCATTAGATAGGGCAGGTTTTAAGATATTTGCAGCATTCATAGAATGTTCACCATCACCTGCACCAATTATGTTGTGAATCTCATCAATAACTAAAATAATATTTCCATATTCTTTACATTCATCAATAATGCCTTTCATTCTTGATTCAAATTGACCTCTAAATTGTGTACCAGCAATAACAGCAGTCATATCTAATAAATAAACTTCTTTATTTAAAAGTTTTGCTGGAACATTTTGATTTGCAATTTTAATAGCTAGCCCTTGAGCAATAGCGGTTTTACCAACACCAGGTTCACCAATTAAACAAGGGTTATTTTTTGAACGTCTATTTAAAATTTGTATCATTCTTTGAATTTCTTTATCTCTACCAATAACAAGATCAAGTTCATTATTTTTTGCTTTAAATGTTAGATTTGTTCCATAAGTATCTAGAAATTTTTTCTTTTTATTTTTTATATTTTTTTTCTTTTCTATTTTTACTTTTTTTCTACCATTAATGGGTTCTTGCTGATCATCTTTATTGTTAAACATATTAGAAAAAATAGAGCCAATAGGGATGGCTGCACCTGTTATTTTAGGACCATTTTCATCTGAATTATCAGTTGTATTTTCAAAAGCAATAGCACCATCTATATTTTCAATATCTTCTAAATTAATATTTTCAGCTAAATCTTTAAAAATGTTTTCAAACTGTTTTGTCATATCAGATAAATTTACTTTGTCTTTTGAAAGGATATCATTTTGTTTTGCTAGTACTTCATTGGGGTTGATGCCTTTTTTCTTAGCACAATCATAGCAATATCCTTCCATGGATTCTTTTCCATTTTCTATTTTTTTATAAAAAAGTATTGCTGGATTTTTTTTACATTCTGAACATAACATACTTTAAATTCCTCATTTCTATATAAATTTAATCTATAATATAATACAGCAAAAATATAAAATAGTCAAGGGAATAGGGGACGTTTTAACAATCTCTTAGGTTTGTCATTGAGCTAGTTTTTTTTGACAATTTTCTGCCCAAAGGGTCATCTAAAAAAAATAAACTCAAAAGCTCGTTCAAGAAGATTTAATAAGAAATTCTAAAATAATTTTATGGCACCCTTTCATGACAAGCATGAACATTTTCCATAAAATTATTAAAGGATTTCTATATTAAATTTCTTTCAATTCACTTTTTCATTTATTTTTTTTAGATGACCCTTTGGGCAGAAAATTGTCAAAAAAAACTAGCCCAATGATAAATTTCTTTTGAAAAATAATTATAAAAAAGCATTGATAAATAATTTGGTAAATGATATAATAAATAATAGATACGAAAGAAAGGAAGAATAATGAAAGTAGTATTACCAGAAGAAAATAAATTAAGTAAAAAAGAATTATTTATATATATATCTATAATGATATTTTGTGTTGTGTCTATTGGTGTTGCTTTTTATGTTCAATTAGATTCTAATGTAGAGCTGAAAAAATTGAGAATGGCGAAAAATGAGGGAGCATTTGGCAAAAAAACTGATGAGCAAACAGAAATATTGCTATCAGAGTTTAATCAAATTTTTACAAATACACTTCAGAATGAACAGCAAATCAATGTTAGAAAAAAAGAAAGTGATAAATCTATTGTTTATACAGTTGTAGAAAAAAAGGAAACTGAACAAAATAGTTATGATGTAGAAGTTCATATACCTTATATAAATGTTGAAAATGAGATAGTTGATACATATAACAATGAAATTTCAAAATTTATAGGTGAAACTGAGGAAATATTGAGTACAAGTAACAAAAATACAATTTACACAGTAGAATATGCTGCAAATGTAAAAGATGATATTTTATCACTAATAATTAGATCTACTTTAAAAGAAGGGACAAATGCACAAAAAGTTGTTATACAAACATATAATTATGATTTAAGAAACAATAAAAAAATTCAATTAGAAGATATTATACAAAGAGAAGGAGTAAGTAAGAATTTAATACAGGAAAAAATACAGGAAAAAATAGAAAACAGACAAAAGCAGGTTGAAGAATTGAAAAATTTAGGTTATGACATATATAGTAGAGATATTAGTAATGATATGTATGAAATAGGGAATGCTATAGATTTTTATATGACAGATAAATCTTTGTACATAGTTTATGCATATGGTAATGAAACAGATACAAGTGAAACTGATGTAATAGTTATATAAATTAAATATTTAAGTAAAAAGCAAGTATAAATTTTTATTTTATACTTGCTTTTTTGAAAATAAAAGGGGATGTTTTTTATATTCTAGGAAAGCTATCGTTGAAAAAACGATAAACTTTCTGTAGAAGATAAATATGCGGAGTTTAAATTTTCTTTAAAGCTTTGCTTTTTAGAAAATGTTAATTCCGTGTTTTTGTAATTAATCAGTAATCTTAACTGATTATTCTTATTTTAACAATTAATTTTGTCCATTTTGTGAATTGATAGTGAAAAATTGAAAAGTAGTGTTAAGGTTGTTCACCTAATTTAATGGTTAGTTCTTTTTCTTCACCATCACGGTTAACTTTAATTGTCATTTCATCATCAATTTTATGAGAATTTTTAATTTCATTTAATTCATCCATTGTTTTAACTTTTTTTCCATCAGCTTCAATAATTACATCACCAATTTTTATACCAGCTTTTTCGCCAGCAGAAAAGTCATCAACTGATTTTACATATATACCTTCTACTAGTTTATTAGCTTTTGCAGTTTTTTCATCTAAATCCATTCCAGAAATTCCAATATATGGTCTTTTAACTTTACTATATTGAATTAATTGGGATGTAATATCAGTAGTAGAGTTTATTGGAATTGCAAATCCCATACCTTCAATTCCTGTACCAGAAAGTTTTAAGGTATTTATACCAATTACTTTACCTTCACTATTTACTAAAGCACCACCACTATTACCAGCATTTATAGCTGCATCAGTTTGTATTAAGTTAAATGTTTTACCGTCACTATCTGTAACTTCTCTGTTTACTGCACTAACAACTCCGCATGTTATGCTGCTTTGTAGACCTAAAGGATTTCCAACAGCCATGGCAAATTCACCAACTTTTATATTGTCAGAATCAGCAAATTCAGCTTTAGAAAGATCATTTTTTTCAATTTTGATAACAGCTAAGTCTGTTTGTTCATCTTTTCCAATAATTTTTGCTTCATATTCAGTGTCATCATTGAATAGAGTAACTGTAACTTTAGTAGCTTCAGAAATTTCATAATAAGATTCAGATGATGAACTAGAAACGATATGATTATTTGTTAGAATATAACCATCATCACTAATGATAATTCCAGAACCACTAGCAGTTGCTGTAGATTGAGATGGTCTACCAAACATTGATAATAGTGAATTAACACTATATTCAACTTGTATTCCTACAATGGATGGTAATATTTTATTTGCAGCATAAATTGAAGTATCTGAATAATCTGAAAGTGAGGTTTGACTTACATATCCTGAACTTGGAGAATTAGATGCTGATGAATTACTTTGAGTTTTAGAATCTGTATTTAATATTTTTTGTTTAACCGAAGGAATTCCAAAGCATGTACCGAAGTACAACTGAACATCCTACTATACCACTGACAAAAGGTAATAAAACACTTTTTCCAAATCCGATTTTTACTTTGTTTTTAGGTTCATTTTTATAAGTTACTTTGTATGTGTTTGGATTTTGTACGGCTTTAAAATTTTTTTGATTTTCGTCTTTATTTTCTTCCATTTTTAAATACCTCCTAAAAATATTTATTAATATAATAACTTATTATGATTATATAATACAAGGGTTTTGTGAATTTTATGTGAAAAAAAAGTTATAATTTTATAACTTTTTATAAGAATTAAATATAATATTTTTTGTATTCTAGGAAAGTCATTGTTAAAAAACACAATGCTACAAATGGTCAATGATAATATATTATTTATGCAGTAACAATTCGGGGGGACCGACAAAGTACAGATTGTTAATAAAATTTGATAATTTATTATAAAATTTTAAGTACAATCTGTATGCAGTTGGGAGTTACAAATAAATAATATATTATCATTGACCATTTGTAGCATTGACTGGTAAACTGTGATTTTTAGAAAATGTTAATTCCGTTTTTTTATAGTGTGATATTAAAAATTTATAATTGTATTGAAAATATTAAAATAAAAATATATAATTAATGTGTAATATGAAATACGAGAAGAAAATATAAAATATAAAAAAATTAGAAAGGATGATTTTTGTGAAGAAAAAAATTATTTTAGCAGATGGAATAACATTAATTTCAGTAGTTATATCAATTATAATTTTGATAATTTTAGCAGGTGTAGGTATATATACAGGAAAAGGAGTAATACAAGAGGCAAAATTGGAAGAATTAAAAACAGCAATGTTATTAATACAGGCAAAATCAAAAGAATATGTGGAACAAGCTAATTTTAAGATGGGTGTAAATCCGGAACAAAAACCTGAAGATGAAAAGAAAAGTATTAGGCAAGAAATCTATGAGCAGGAAGCAATGCTAGAGAAAGCAAGTGATATTCCAAGTAAATTTAAAGTAACTAATAATGATACTTGTTATTGGTTAACAGATAAAGCAGAAAAGAATTGGGGGTTAGATACTAAAGATATAGATGAAAGTGAAAGAGGAAGATATTTAATAGAATTTGATGAAGTAAATGAAACTGTAGAAGTATATAATACATTGGGATATGATGGTAAATATTCTTTAGCAGAAATTAAAGAAATAGAGAAATAGAAAGGTTTACAAAAAATAATGAAAGAAAAAGAACTAGAAAGATTAACAAAACTAAAGGAATTAGAAAAAGACTTATATAGTAAAGGATTTAAAAAAATATGTGGAATAGATGAAGCAGGTAGAGGACCTTTAGCAGGACCGGTAGTAGTAGCAGGAGTTATTATGCCACCAGATTCAATGATAGAAGGAGTAAATGATTCAAAAAAAGTTTCTGAAAAAAAGCGAGAAAAATTATATGATCAAATAATAAATGAAGCAATTGCATATTCTGTTGCAATTATAGGACAAGATGTAATAGATGAAATAAATATTTTAAATGCGACGAAACAAGGAGTGACAGAGGTTGTTGAACAATTAGAAGAAAAACCAGATTTAATTTTGGTAGATGCATTAACAGGAATTAATACAAAAGGAATACCATATGATTCTATAATAAAAGGTGATGCAAAATGTTATAATATATCAGCAGCATCTATTATTGCAAAAGTAACAAGAGATAGAATAATGAGACAATGGGATGAAATTTATCCTCAATATGGATTTATAGCACACAAAGGCTATGGTACGGCAAAACATATAGAAGCAATTAAAGAATATGGATTAAGCCCAATACATAGAAAAAGCTTTACAAAAAAATTTGTATAAAAGTTCAATATTTTTACATATTGAACTTTAAAAATAGGAGAATTTAAATGAATATAATAGATATTATAGAAAAAAAGAGAGATAAGATGGAATTATCAAAGGAAGAAATAGAATATTTTATAAATAAATATACAAATGATGAAATAAAAGATTATCAAGCTTCAGCATTAGTTATGGCAATTTTTTTAAATGGGATGACAGAAAAAGAAACAACAGATTTAACTTTGGCTATGGCAAATTCAGGAGAAGTGCTAGATTTATCCGCATTAAATGGAATAATTGTGGATAAACATTCAACAGGAGGAGTAGGAGACAAAGTTTCTATTATTTTATTGCCATTAGTTAGTTCATTAGGAGTAAAAGTAGCAAAAATGTCAGGAAGAGGTCTAGGCTTTACAGGAGGAACAGTAGATAAATTACAGTCAATACCAGGATATAAAACAGAAATAGAAATGGAACAATTTATTAAAAATGTTGAGCAAATAGGGATAAGTATGATTTCACAAACTCTAAACTTAGCTCCAGCAGACAAAAAATTATATGCTCTTCGAGATAGTATATCTTGTGTAGAAAGTATACCACTTATTGCCTCTAGTATTATGAGCAAAAAAATAGCAAGTGGAGCAGATAAAATAGTACTTGATGTTACTGTGGGAAAAGGTGCATTTATGCAGGACATAGAAAATGCTAGAAAATTAGCTGATATGATGATAAAGATTGGCAGACTTGCAAATAAACAAACTACCTGTATATTAACAAACATGAATGAGCCATTAGGATATAGTATAGGAAATTCATTAGAAATAATAGAGGCTGTCCAATTTTTAAAAGGTAATATGTCAGAAGATTTAAAGCAAGTTGTATTAAAACTAGGTAGTTATATGATTAAACTAGCTGGATTAGGTAATAATTTGGAAGAAAATGAAAATAAAATGATAGAAAATATAAAAAATGGAAAAGCATATGAAAAATTTAAGCAATTAGTAGAAAAGCAAGGAGGAAATATAGCTTATATAGATAAAATAGAAAATATGAGAAAAGCTAATTTTATAGAACCAGTGTATAGTATCAATAGAGGATATATTCAAGAAATAGATAGTAAAGAAATAGGAAAATTAGCATCATATTTAGGAGCAGGAAGAGAAACGAAGGAAGATAAAATTGAACATGAAGTTGGTATTGTATTAAATAAAAAGGTAGCAGATAAAGTGGAAGTTAATGATATATTAGCATATATTCATGCAAATAGTGAAGAAAAACTAAATTGTGCTAAAAAAAGATTATTAGAAATAATTAAAACTTCATTAGAACCTATTCAAAAAGAGCAAATTATATTAGAAATTATTAATGGAGACTGAGTAGTTCAATAACTTTGAATAAAGTTATTGAAAATTTTGCAATATGTGTTATAATTATATTTAGTAAATTATCAAGAAAGAGGTTAATATTAAATGAAAAAGGAGAAACAAAAAAAAGAAGCTACAAAAAAAGGTCAAAATTATAAGGGAGAAATATTTGTAAAAATAATGGCAGGCTTTTTAGCTATTTTAATGGTAAGTGGAACAGTAATTACACTTGTTTATGCATTAATGGAATAAAAAAATATCAAGGAGAAAAATATGATAATAAATTTAGGAATGAATTGGGAAGATTTTTATAGAGACAATATAATGTCATATATTAGATCATTACAAGCAAATCCATTTGAATTAATAATATTGATATTAGACATATCGATTGTGGTATTTTTATTATATTGTTTTTTTAAAGTAGTAAAAGGTTCTAGAGCTTGGCAATTAATTAAAGGAATTGCGTTATTGGTTATAGCAACATGGATTAGTGGTCTTTTAAATTTTAAAATATTAAATTGGATTTTAACAGGAATTATGAATGTAGGTGTAATTGCAATTATTGTTATTTTCCAACCAGAATTAAGAAGAGGCCTAGAGCAATTAGGAACAAATAAATTAACTAAATTTTTTGGAATTGATAAAGATGTATCAACCAAAACAAAAGAAGATATTTATAAAGTAGTAATTGCAGTAACAGAGCTTTCAAAAGCTAAAACAGGGGCATTAATTGTTTTTGAAAGAGATATAAAGATACAAGATATAATTGCTACAGGAATACCAATGAATGCAGATGTATCACCACAATTGTTAGTAAACATATTTGAACCTAAAACACCATTACATGATGGAGCAGTTGTTATAGCAAATAATAAAATTGCAGCATCAGCATGTGTTTTACCACTTGCAAATGATAAAGATATAGCCAAAGAATTAGGAACTAGACATAGAGCTGCAATGGGTATATCAAAAGAATCAGATAGTATTGTAGTTGTCGTTTCAGAAGAAACTGGTAAAATATCTGTAGCAAAAGATGGAACATTAATTGCAGACCTTAGAGAAGATGCTTTAAGAAAAATACTAATTAATGACATAGTTACAAAAAGATTTGCCATTGAAAAGAAACAAAGAAAAGAAAAAATAAAAAAAATAAGAGAAGATATGAAAAAAATGAAAGAAGATAAAGAAAATAAAGAAAATTCATAAATAAAGGTCGCTTTAAAAGCGGCTTTTGTTGTAAGGAGTGATGGTGTGAGAAATATAAAATTAGTTATTGAATATGATGGAAAAGAATTTAATCGGATGGCAAAAACAGCCAAACAAATTGAATATACAAGGTACAATAGAAAACGCAATAGAACAAATAACAGGCGAGAAAATAGAGTTAATGGCTTCTGGAAGAACAGATAGAGGAGTACATGCTTTACGGGCAAGTGGCAAATTTTAAAACTAATTCTAATATTCCTATAGAAAAATTTGCAATTGCAATAAATAGTAATTTAAAAAAGTCAATATTGATAAAATCTGCAGAAGAGGTAGATGAGAAATTTCATAGTAGACTTTCTTGCAAAAAGAAAAAATATAGATATATTATAGATAATTCAAAATATGGGAGTGCTATTTATAGAAATCTAGAAACACATATTCCAATTAAATTAGATGTAGATAAAATGAAAAAAGCTATAAAATATTTCGAAGGTGAGCATGATTTTAAAGCATTTAAAGCAAGTGGTACAAGTTCTAAAAATAGTATTAGAACTATTTATAAGGCAGAGATAATAGAAAAAGAAGATGAAAAAATATGGATTGAATTAACAGGAAATGGTTTTTTGTATAATATGGTAAGAATTATAGCAGGAACGTTAGTAGATGTTGGGCTAGGAAATATTGAACCAGAAAAAATTCCATTAATTATAAAAGATAAGAAAAGAGAAAATGCAGGGAAAACTCTTCCACCACAAGGCTTATATCTAGTAACTGTAGAATATGATATATAATTAACAATTAATGAAAAAGTAGCATAAAATATAGTAAAAGACTAAAAAGGGGAGAAACAGAGATGAATACAATTTTACTTATATTTTTTGCATTACCAATTGCAGTTATTATTATTTCTATTGCATTACAAAAAATTTTTAAAAATCCTATACTAGTTGCTGCAATAATATTTGCAATATTTTTAATTACTACATTTATAATTGATAATTTGCAATTTTTAATTGCTGCTATTGCATATACTATTTTGAGTTATATAACGGCTTTTTTAACTTGTGTAATATGTAGATTTATAAATTCACAAGAACAATGTATGTGTCGACTAAATAATAATGATAATAATTCACAAGTAAATACTATTTCCTCAAATAATAATTTGTTACAAATAGCTGAGACTTCAAATGATGCACAAAATTGTGGATGTAATAATGATCAGGTTTCAGGAGTAAATGGTGTTAGTGCCAGAATTAATATAATTCCTAATAATAATGGAGATACAGGCAATATAAATGGATGTTATAGAAGAAGACGTTTTTAAAAAAGTTTATACTTGAAAAAATTACCAGAATATGCTATCATGTAAGATATAAAAAAAGGAGTAAACATGATAGATATATTATTAGATGCTATTATTGATAGCATAAAATTACTTCCATTTTTATTTGTTACATATTTAATAATGGAGTATATAGAGCACAAAACTAAAGAAAAAACTAAAGAAGCGGTAAAAAAAGCAGGTAAATACGGACCATTTATAGGAGGAATATTACGGTGCTTTTCCACAATGTGGTTTTTCTGTATCTGCTACAAATTTATATGCTGCTAGAGTAATTACGCTTGGAACATTAATTTCAGTATATCTTTCTACATCTGATGAAATGTTACCAATTTTGTTATCTGAAGCAGTACCAATAAAAATTATTTTATCAATATTAGTAATAAAATGTTTAATAGGTATTATAGCAGGTTTTATAATAGACTTTGTTAATAGAATAAAAAACAAGAATGAAGAAGAAGAAAAAATTATAGACTTATGCGAAAAAGAGCACTGCGACTGTGAACATGGAATATTAAAATCAGCATTAAAACATACATTTAGTATTTTTTTATTTATACTTGTAGTGACAATAATTGTTAATATTGTTATGTATTTTGTAGGAGAGGAACAAATTTCAGCTTTCTTAAAAAATAGACCAATACTAGGTCCAATGATTTCATCAATTATAGGTTTAATTCCAAACTGTGCATCATCAGTAATTTTAACACAAATGTATTTAGAAAATGTTATTTCAATATCAACTATGATTGCGGGAACTTTGGTTGGAGCAGGTGTTGGTTTGGCGGTATTGTTTAAAATGAATAAGGGGATAAAACAAAATATAAAAATAATTGCACTATTGTATATAATTGGTGTTATATCAGGGGTTACATTAGAACTAATTGGATTTAAAATTTAGAAATTAATTAAAAAATTTTAGCATAATAAAGTTCTATTATGCTAAAATTTTTTGAATTATAATTTATAGTAACTGAATGTGTACATCTCTTAATTGTTCACGTTTTACTTGGCTTGGTGCACCCATCATCAAATCTTGAGCTTTACTATTTAATGGGAATGCAATTACTTCACGGATACTATCAGAATCTGTTAATAACATAAGCATTCTATCAATTCCTGGTGCAATACCACTATGAGGTGGAGCACCAAATTGAAAGGCATTATATAGAGCTCCAAATTTGGATTTTACTTCTTCTTCAGTATATCCAGCCATAGTAAATGCTTTAAGCATTATTTCAATATTATGATTTCTAACTGCACCAGAAGAAAGTTCAACACCATTTAAGACAAGATCATATTGATATGCTAAAATTTCTAGTGGATTTTTATTATTTAAGGCATCTAAGCCACCTTGAGGCATAGAGAATGGATTATGGCTAAAAGCAAGTTTTCCTTGTTCATCTTGTTCAAACATTGGAAAATCTACTATCCATGCAAAAGAAAATACATCTTTATCAATTAAATCTAACCTATTAGCAAGTTCAGAACGTATTTGTCCAGAAAGCTCTGTAGCTCTGTTTTCGTTATCTGCAATAAAGAAAATAGTATCTTCTTTTTCTAAATCAGCTAATTTTAATAAATCTTTTTTCAAATTATCAGGTATAAATTTGTCAATAGGACCTTTAAAACTCAAATCTTCTTGAACCTCTAAATATCCAAGACCGCCCATTCCAATACTGATGGCATATTGTAGCATTTTTTCATGAAATCCTTTAGAAAGATGACCTTTTACTTTAATTGCTCTAACTGTTCTATCAATAAATGGTTTAAAAGTACATTTTTTAAAGAAATCAGATAAATCAATTATATAAAGTGGATTTCTTAAATCAGGTTTATCAGTTCCATATTTAACCATAGATTCTTTATATGGAATTCTAGGGAAAGGATATTTAACAATTTTTTTATTAGAAAATTCTTTAAAAGTATTATACATAACAGGTTCAATAGCTGCAAAAACATCTTCTTGTGTACTATATGCCATTTCCATATCTAATTGATAAAATTCACCAGGGGCTCTATCAGCTCTTGCGTCTTCATCTCTAAAGCATGGTGCAATTTGAAAATATTTATCAATGCCAGAAACCATAAGTAATTGTTTAAATTGCTGTGGTGCTTGTGGTAAGGCATAAAAGCTACCTGGATGTAATCTACTTGGAACTAAGTAGTCTCTTGCACCTTCAGGGGAAGAACTAGTTAAAATAGGAGTTTGAACTTCTAAAAAACCTTGTTCAATCATTTGTTTTCTTAAAAATTGTATAACTTGTGCTCTTAATATTAAATTGTTTTTTAGTCTGTCATTTCTTAAATCTAGAAAACGATATTGAAGTCTTAAATCTTCTCTAATGTCTTGATTAGTATTTATTTCAAAAGGTAAGTTTTTAGTTCTTTTGTTTAAAATAGTGATTTCTTCTATACGTATCTCAACTAATCCAGTTTTTAATTTAGGATTAACAGTTTCTTCATCTCTTTTTTTTACTTCTCCATATACACTAACACAAGATTCGATAGGAATGTGAGAAGCAAAATCTACATCATTTTCATTACTTGAAGTAACTACTTGTGTAATTCCATACATATCTCTAATGTCTAGAAAAACTAAACCACCTAAATCACGAATTGTTTGGACAAAGCCAGCAATTCTAACTTTTTTTCCAACATCATCTAAACTGATGTCATTACAAGAACATGTTCTGTATTCATTCATTTTTAAATCCTCCTAATTTTATTTTTTATGTTTTTGAAAGTTAGATGTGGGCAAAACATAAAAAAAACGCCCATTGCAAAATGCAGGGACGAAATAACTTCCGCGGTGCCACCCAGCTTGAAAATCGTAAAAATTTTCCACTTTTTTTATACTCTAGTAAAGTTATCTATCTATCTATGACAGATGACTTGACGTAGAGGATAATTATACGAAACATAGTTTTTCTTAATAATTTATTGTTTAGAAAATTTTAGTTCCGTTTTTAAAATTACTCCAATGTGTTTCACATTTTTAGGTTGAACTTTGAAGGGCTTTCAGCCTATGACCCTTTTCTCTTTTAAGTAACTTCTAAAAAGCTTTCATTGTACAGACGTAATTGATATTTATATTAGTATCTTTTATTTTATACAGTATTTGCAAATTTGTCAAGCTTTATGCTAAATAATGTTAATTTATAGTAACAATTCACTGGTCAATGGTACGAATGGTCAAGGATAATATATTATTTATGCAGTAACAATTCGGGGGGACCAGCAAAGTACAGAGTGTTAATAAAATTTTATAATTTATTATAAAATTTTATGTACAATCTGTATGCAGTTGGGAGTTACAAATAAATAATATATTATCCTTGACCATTCGTACCATTGACCAGTGAATTGTTACAATTTATATTATCATTTAGAGCTTGATGTGTTTTTTACGAATGAAAAATAATTTACTATATAATAAAACTTGACATATAAAAACAAAATAAGATATAAAGTATAAAAAAGAATAAATTAACCAAAATAATAAAGAGAGGTGAATATATGGGAAATTTGAGTGAGGAAATAGAAAAAAAATTAAAAAAGATAGAAGAAATGATAATTAATGATGAGGAAAAACAAAAAATAGATATAGAAAGAAATAAATTGGATAAGATGTTAAAAAATTACTTGAAGGATATGTAGAAGTATACTACCATAAATAACGAACATAATTCATTTATACAAAAAACAAAATTTGATAATATAAAAGAAAATAAAGAATAGGTGGTATATAATGAGAAAAGCAAGCATAATAAAAATAGGGAGAAATTTACAAGCAATAAGAAAAAGTAATGGATATACACAAGAAAAATTAGCAGAAAAAGTGGAAGTATCTGTACGATATATAAGTGATATTGAGCAAGATAGAGCAAAACCATCTTATGAAGTTTTAGTTCGTATTTGTAATTTATTTGAAGTTACTTTAGATGAGATATTTAGTGAGTATTTAAAAGTAAGAGAAAATAAAAGTTTAGAATATTCTTTGGCAGGATATAATAAGCTATCAAAAGCAGATAAAAATACAATAGACCATTTAATAACATATTTTAATAAGAAATAAAAATAAAAAACATATATAAACTTAAAAAATTTATATATGTTTTTTATTTTGTAGTGAAATATTTATAAATAGGTGTTATAATAAAGATATAGTATGTTATACAAGGAGTAGATATGTTTAGCATTGAAGCAGAATTAAAAAAATTACCTAACAAACCTGGAGTATATATAATGAAGGACAAAAATGATAACATAATTTATGTAGGAAAAGCAATATCATTGAAGAATAGAGTTAGGCAATATTTTAGGAAAAATAATAAAACTGCAAGAATTGAAAAAATGGTAAGTTTAATAGATCATTTTGAATATATTGTGGTAGACAATGAAGCAGAAGCATTGATTTTGGAATGTAATTTAATAAAAAAGAATAGACCAAAATTTAATGTTTTATTAAAAGATGACAAAACTTATCCATATATAAAAATTGATTTAAAATCAGATTATCCAGGAGTTTTTATAACAAGAAAAATTGTGAATGATGGTTCAAAATATTTTGGTCCATATGCTAATCCAGGTGCAGCAAAAGAAATGGTAAATTTTATAAAAGAGAGATATAAAATTCGTCAATGTAGGAATTTAAAACAAAGAGATAGAGCTTGTTTAAATTATCATATAAATAAATGCTTTGCACCATGTATGGGATATATATCTAAAGAAGAATATAGAGAACAAATAGAAGAAATTATGGATTTATTAGAAGGAAAAATAGGAAAAGTAGTAAAAGATTTAGAACAGCAAATGGAAGAAGCGTCAAAAAAATTAGATTTTGAAAAGGCAGCATATATAAGAGATAAATTACAGGCAATTGGAAGAGTATCAGAAAAGCAAAAGGTATCTAATATTTCAGAGAATAGTATTGATGTAATTGGAATTGCAAAATCAAAGATGCAGGTATGTATTGAGATTTTTTTTGTACGAGGCAGTAAAATGATAGGTAGAGAGCATTACTTCTATTCAGACTTAAAAGATATGGAAGACAAAGAAATTTTATCAGGTTTTATAAAGCAATTTTATTTAGATAATCCTAATATACCAAGTAAAATTATGATAAGGGAAGAAATAGAAGATAAAGAAACAATAGAGCAGTGGTTATCCACTTTATTGGGAAAGAAAGTGGAAATAAAAACACCTAAAAAGGGTGAAAAGCTACGTTTTGTAGAAATGGCAGAAATGAATAGTAAAGTAACATTAGAAAACAAAGAAAAAGACAAAAATGAAATTTTAATGGAACTAAAAAAGGTTTTAAAATTGGATAAATTACCAAGAAAAATTGAAACTTTTGATATTTCTAATATTTCAGGAGAGTATATGGTTGCAGGAATGTGTGTTATGCAAGATGGGATAATAAAAAAGAATTTATCTAGAAGATTTAAGATAAAGACAGTATTTACTCAAGATGATCCAAGATGTATGGAAGAAGTAATTATGAGAAGATTAAAGCAATCTATTGAAAATCCTAATGGAGGCTTTGGAACTTTGCCAGATGTTATTTTTGCAGATGGAGGTATTACTCAAATTAGAGCAATTCAAAATGCTATAAAAAAAGTAGATAAAAATTTGAATATACCTGTGTTTGGAATGGTAAAAAATGATAAACATCAAACAAGAGCTTTAATGGATGAAAATAGAAAAGAATTGGAAATATCACAAGTACTAATGAATG
This sequence comes from uncultured Clostridia bacterium, assembly GCA_947626815.1. GTDB lineage: Bacteria > Bacillota > Clostridia > TANB77 > CAG-508 > CAG-269. Next base: position 35,955 of record CANQTN010000012.1, read on the forward strand.
TAATTACTAATTTTCAAGATACGGTGCATGATACAGCAATAACTTATCATAGAAAGTTACGAGATAAACAAATTACTAAATCAGAACTAGATGATATAGAAGGAATAGGAGAAGTGAAGAAAAAAGCTTTATTAAAGCATTTTGGTAGTGTAGCCAAAATAAAAGAAGCAAGTATTGAAGAGTTGATGCAAGTAAAAGGAATAAGTAAAGAAATTGCTGAAAAAATTATAAAATAACAGAATTAACATTTTCTAAAGGTAACAGTTAACTGGTCAATAATACAAATGGTTAATGATAATATATTATTTATTTGTAACTCCCAGTTGCATACAGGTTGTATCTAAAATTTTATAATAAATTATAAAATTTTATTAACAAGCTGTACTTTGCTGGTTCCCCCGAATTGTTACTGCATAAATAATATATTATCATTAACCATTTGTATTATTGACCAGTTAACTGTAACAATAAAAGTCAAGAGGGATTAGTCCCTCTTGACTTTTGCGTACTTGTTGTGCCCTGGAATGGTATTTATGAAAAATCCGGGGCAAATCCTACCTAATTCTTGCCGAATTGGCAATACGTGTGAATAATAATTGCCAACTAAGCAAGAAATTCCAGCAGTTACAAGTAGCATTGTTACAACATTTGCTTTTTTCATAGGATTATTACCTTCCTTTCTGAAAATCGCTAGGGAATGTTCCCAAGTGTCAAATAACATTATAATTGTAACATGAAAAGATAAAAAATTCAATATATAGAGAGCGTATTTTTATGTAAATGCTAATAACGTTAGTGTAAAAAAATTAGTTGGCAAAGTTTAATTTCTTTTTGGGGAATATTCTTTCAGAAAAAAATAAACAATTTCGCCCGAATAATGTTGATTAGCGAGTAACATTTATTGGGAGAAATTATTTATGTTTGATAATATTTCAGCAAATAATGTACGAAAATTCAATGACTTAGAAAAAAATATATAAATTTGTATGTGATTTAGGCTGTTGCCTTTTAAAGACAGCATTAGAAAGTTACGATTAATGGAAAGTCAAATATTTACTGTTTTGGGCAAAAGATTTAAAAGTGGAAGAATGGCTTTTTCAAAAATAGGAGCAACTTGTTTAGCAAAAATTTATGCTAGTTTGTAAAACAGTAGAATTAGATTCAAAAAATCCAGTACGAGAGGCAATAAAAATGGTATCTATAAGTAATTTAAAGTACATATATAATTTTTATTAAAAAAGAGAAAAAAGTTTAAAAATTACTTGACAAATATCTCAAAAAAAATCTATAATGTTTTTGAAAAAATGTAGTATGAATGTCAAAAAAAATAAAAAATTTTTTTTACAAGTTAGGAACGGTTATAAGCACTGAGAAATTAACCAAAAGTATAGTTGTCAACTAACACTTGACACATACGCTAATAGTTAGAAATATTATTAACATATTGACATAAAGACTAAATAAAAATAAGATTTTGGTAAATAAAATTTGATGAGCAATAATTTTATAGCGTTTATTAAGTTTGTATGAAGAAAACAAAGGAGGAAAAAAAGTGGTAAGATTAAGTAAAAAATCTAATAATATGTGGGTCAGGAAAGGAAGAAGCATATTAAAATCAAAAGGGAAAGAAAAAGGAATAACATTAATAGCACTGGTAATAACAATAATAGTATTGTTAATATTAGCAGGAGTAACAATAGCAATGATAACAGGAGAAGATGGAATATTGAGGAAAGCATCAGAAGCAGCAGATGCTACAAAAAAAGCAACAGTGAGAGAACAAGTGCAAGCAGAAGTACTAGGAAGTTATGACAATAGGGCAAATTTTGATATTAATAAATTTAAAGAAAATGTAAAAAAAGTTTTTGGATTAACAGATGCTGAAATAAAAAATGATGAAAGTATAAATGGAGTACAATTTGAGGTAAATGGATTAGATGTAAAAGTAACAGGTCAAGGAGAAGTATTGTTAGAAGGGGAAAAAGCAAAATATCCAGTACAACCAACTGAGCCATCAACATCAAGTGGGGACTCAGAACAAGCAGATCCACCAGCGAAAATAGAAGAAACTGCACAAACACTAAAAGAAAAATTAAAAGATATAAATGGAGAATCAGTAATAGGAAAAAAAGTAACAGGGCTAGGAGAAGTAGATACAGGAGTAGCAAATAATTACGAATGGGAGATATTTGATGTAGTAGATGATCACATATATTTAATAGCAACAGATTACATAAAAACAGAAGACTGTCCAAACGGAAAAGGACGGAAGTGAAATATTGAATAATGGCGACTATATGTCAACAATGGACAATGTATTAGAGGATTATGAAGGCTCAAGTTCAATAACAAAAGAAAATATAAAAGCATTGAACAAAGATTTTTATGAAAATGATTTTGAAAGCACAGATAAAAATATGAAAGCAGTGGCATATATGTTAGATACAGATATATGGACAGAGAAGTTTATAGGGAAAAAGGAAGGAAATGATAAAGTAGAGTATGTAATAGCAGGACCAACGATAGAGCAAATATTTAACTCATATAACAATAAATACGGAACAAAATATTCAGCAAAGGCGTCTAACGTCATTGAAGAAATTTATCCTGGATCATCACCAAGTATGACTTCAACAGGATATAAGATAAGCAAAACAGGAGATGATGATAGCTATGAATTTTCTATAGACAAAATGCTAATGAAAAAAGATGGAACAACAGTAGATGAAACTTATGCAATAAGTTCAACTGATAAGTCATATTACATGTATGTGGCTAGTCCGTCTTCCATTGACACTAGATATGTGTTAAAAGTATACCACGAGGGCGATATCTATGAGGACGGGTGTGAGTATGACGACTTTGGCACGGGGTTCCGCCCAGTAATGTGTCTAAAATCTGAAGTCAAAATAGTAGAACAAGGAGATGGATATAAAATAGAATAGGGCAAATGCTAAAATTGCGAAAAACCTTACATAAAATTAAGACTGCTTTAAGAAGATAGAGCAGACACTTATTGATACCTAAAAAACGTAAAGGACAAAATTTGTAAATGTCAAGTTAACACTTGAATACTTCTTTCAGAATATATAGAATACTTTGCGTAAAGTAAAAAAACAAACCTTCTTATGATAAAATAGAAAATGTCGTAAGGAGGTTTTTTTGTATGCATTTTTCTTATAGCGTTTACTAAAATATGTTCTTATTTTGAAATTGGACGTGAAAAAAATTTTTATTGTTTCTATAAAATAGAAATAGAAAGAAAAAAATTTAGCAAAAATATTTAATAAAATTAGTCATAATACAAAAAATGTATCATATACTATAATAAGTAAATAAAAAGGGGAGGAAAACAAATGGAATATGCAAAAGATGAAATTTTTAAAATTAGATACAACACAAGTGTGGACAGATTGCAGATACAACATGAAAGTTGGACAAGTAGATTTTACAAAAAAATTAAGGCACATAAATTTTTAACAACTGTAACAATAGTTTTTTTTCTATTTTCTATTGTTAATGTAATTATGATAAATAACTTTATGAAATTATTGCAACATTTTTAGAATAGCATTATTTATTTAAAAGTTTATTATATTTTTATATAATAAACTTTTAAATTTTGTTGGAAAAAAGTATAAAATATGTTAAAATAGTACTAGTATAAATAAAAATAGGAGGAGTAAAGTTTTTTGAAAATAGCAAATGAATGGAAAGAATATAAAATATTAGACATGGCAAATGGTGAAAAATTAGAACAATGGAGAGATGTCATATTAGTAAGGCCAGATCCACAAATAATTTGGAAAGAAAAAAGTTTTCCAAGTAAGTGGAATGAAGTAAATGCAATATATCATCGAAGTAAAACAGGAGGAGGTTCATGGGAGTTTAATAAACAAATGCCAAAAACATGGAAAATAAAATATAAAAATTTGACATTTAATATTAAACCAATGGGATTTAAACATACAGGTCTTTTCCCAGAACAAGCTGTTAATTGGGATTGGATGATTAATAAAATAAAAGAAAGCAAGAGAAAAATAAAAGTGTTAAATTTATTTGCTTACACTGGAGGAGCAACAGTTGCATGTTTATCAGCAGGAGCATCAGTATGTCATGTTGATAGTTCAAAAGGCATGACAAGTTGGGCAAAAGAAAATGTTGTATCATCAGGTTTACAAGATAAATCAGTTAGATATATAGTAGATGATGTAGTAAAGTTTGTAAATAGAGAAATAAGAAGAGAAAACAAATATGATGCAATTATAATGGATCCTCCATCTTATGGAAGAGGAGCAAACGGAGAAGTGTGGCAATTTGAAGAAAATATCTATAACCTAGTAAAATTATGCTCAAAAGTTATGTCAGATAATCCATTATTTTTCTTAATAAATTCATATACAACAGGAATATCAAGCACAGTCTTACAAAATATTTTAAAAGTGACAATAGATAAGAAATATGAAGGAAAATTTGAATGTGGAGAAATAGGCTTACCTATGGAAAATTCAAAATTAATATTACCATGTGGTATATATGGAAGATGGGAGAAGTAAGACAGAGATGTTAAAATCTATTCAAAATATTTTAATTAGAATTTTAGTAATTATTATAGCTATTGATTTATTTTTTAATTTTCAGATACTTAATGAAAAGAAACAAACTAGTAAACTTGAAGATTATGTAATTGAAAATAATGAGTATGCAAATGAAAGAGTAAATCAAAGAGAAAATAAAATTCAAATGTTAGTTAGAGTTGTTAGTGTACCGACAATTATAACATTCTTAGCTACTTTCATATATACTAGGAAAATAAGGATAAAGCGAGAATATGTAAGAGATACAGAGCAAGTAGTTGAACCTATTATGGCAGAAGCAATTATTGATAAAAAAGTAGGAATTAAAGAATTAATTATGTCATGTATTGTAAAATTAATATACAAAGGTAATTTAAAAAATATAGGGAAAGATAAGATTGAATTTATAAAATATGATAATATGACAGAATATGAAAAAGAGATTATAAATCTTGTTTTTGGATATCATGGAAAAAAAGTTATTAGTTTTGAAGAAATTAAGCAGATGTTCATATATGATAATAAAAACACATACGAATTTTTTAGTAAATATAAGCAAATTAGAGAAAGAATTGAAAGTAATATTTTTGATGCTAAAATATATAGCAAAAAAGGAGAAAATATATTAAAATTTATAAGAATTATTTGTATGATTTTAATAGCTAATAGCCTATATTTATTAGGATATATAATTTTTAGAGAACCTAGCACAATAGCAAAATTAATCTCTTACAATATAATATCAACTTTCATAATTACTTACTGTGTGATAAAGAAATGTAAAATATATACGATAATAAATAAATCAAGATGGTTTAATATTATGATGTGTTTAGCACTAATGTTAATTATGGAATTTCAAAAAAATGATATATTTATGAGTGAAATATTGATATTAATAATTATAAATATTATTACATATCAAAAAACTAATACACATATTTTTACCAAAAAAGGAAAAATAGAATATGCTAAAGCTTGTGGATTAAAAAATTACATAGAGGATTATAGTTTAATTGAAGATAGAGATATTGATAGTAGTATAATTTGGGATGAATATTTAGCATATGCTGTAGCATTTAAAATTCCTAATAAAATAACGGATAAATTTGGTGAAAACATTATAAAAACTAATGTAGTGCTACAAAAAATAGAAGAATTCTTAAAGATATGAAGGAGAAATAAATGCAAGATTTAAAAATATTATATGAAGATAACCATATAATAGTGGTAGAAAAAAAGCCTAATATACCATCACAGGCAGATAAAACTGAAGATATTGATATGTTGACAATTGTAAAACAATATATAAAAGAAAAATATAAAAAACCTGGAAATGTATATTTGGGATTAGTACATAGATTAGATAGACCTGTAGGTGGGGTAATGGTTTTTGCAAAAACATCTAAAGCAGCATCAAGATTAAGTGATCAAGTAAGACTGAAAAAATTTAAAAAAATATATTTAGCAGTAGTTGATGGAAAATTAGAAAATAATGAGGGAACATTAGAAAATTATTTATATAAAGATGAAAGAAATAATGTTAGTAAAGTTGTAAATAAAGATAAAAAAAATTCTAAATTTGCAAAACTTGATTATAAAGTTTTAAAATATAATGAAGTAAAAGATTTAAGTTTGTTAGAGATAAATTTGCACACAGGTAGACATCATCAGATTAGAGTTCAATTATCGTATTTTAAACATGGTATTTTTGGAGATCAAAAATATGGAGCAAGGGGTAAAGGAAAGCAAATTGCTTTATGGGCTTATAAGCTTAGTTTTGAACATCCAATAACTAAAAATGTAATGACTTTTGAAGATTTTCCAGAACCTGTGGGGACTTGGAGTATATTAAATTAAGTTTGCTTGTATATTGGAAAGTGTGTAAAATTTAAATATATTTAAAGAAGATTTGTGTGAATAATAGACAAAAAATTTATTAAAAAATTAGTGAAGAGATGAATGTAAATTTACATTTGTGATATTTTAAATTAAAAGTAGAAGATAAAAAAAGAACTAAAAGTAAATAAAGAAGCAAAAGAAAAAGGAGGAAAAAAGATGAAAAAATTAGAAAGAAAAATTAATAAGAGAGAGTATAAAAAAGAAAGAGATAGATTAAAAGAAAAAGGAATAACATTAATAGCATTAGTAATAACAATAATAGTGTTGTTAATATTGGCAGGAGTAACAATAGCAACGATAACAGGAGAAGATGGAATACTAAAAAAAGCTATAAATGCGAAAGAAAAAGCAGATCAAGCAAATGCAGAAGAACAAGTACAAATAGCAGTAATGGGAAGTTATAACGATAGAGGAAACTTAGATTATGAAAGCTTAAAAGAGAACTTAAATAAAATTTCAGGAATATCAGGAGTACCATTATCAATAACGGATGATAGTTTTATAGGGGAACCACCAAGATTTATAGTAAAAGTAGAGATGTCGAGTGGTGACATATATAAAGTAGAAGTCTATAAAGATGGAGATGTAAAAGTAGGAGAAAAAAGTGATAAAACTATAGTAGATGTAGAAGATATGATAGGAAATAGACTAAAAGACTTTCAAGGAAAATTTGTGGATTTAAAATTAGATTTAAATGGAAAAAATGGAACATTAGACGACTGGAGAATATTTTACGCAGAAAATGGAAGAGTATTTTTAATAGCAACTGATTATGTATCAACAGAAAAATTAAAAGAGTTAAATGTAGTAGGAAAAGAGACAATATTAGGAAAAATAGAAAATCATGGATTACAAGAATATAATACAAAAGCGTATGGAATATGGTGGGGACCTAATGATTCAAATCCAGTACAACATATGAATTTATCAACAGATGTTATAAAATTAGTAAAACATACACAATATGATTTATTAAAAAACAAAACAATATTTAATAATTCAGCAGCAGTATCACAACTATTGAATACAGATGCATGGAGTGGAATAAAAAATGCATCTGGTGAAATAAACAAAATAGATTTTGTAATTGGAAGTCCAACATTAGAAATGTGGTGTAAAGCATGGAATGTAAACATGCCGGCAACAATAGGAGCTGCAACACAAGATGATTTAATAAATGTATATTCGGATGGAAGTAAAGAATATGGATATGGTGTATTGTATAATTTAAAATTTATTGATTGGGCATATATGGATGGAACAAAAGAAAAATTAAATAATTTGGATGAATTAGGAAAGATTTATCCAGTATTTTTTCCTCATACAACAGATAAAGGTAACACAGATGGTTATTTGCTAGCCTCTCCTTCCTACATGGACTCGAACAAATTAATTAATGTAGATTATGATGGTAGTTTGGGATGGAGTGACTTTTGGGATCCTACTTATGGCGTGCGTCCTTTAGTTTGTTTGAATGAAGAAATCAAATTGCGAAAAAGTAATAATAGTTCTATAGATGGAGTAGTCGTATATGATATAATTTAATGGCTACTAAAAAATGTATGCATTAAATTGTTCATGTTTTACATTATCCTGCAAGCTACAGAAATACCAATTTCGCGAGCTACATTGCTAGTAATGGATATCGCCTTACACTTTATATAAAATAAGACTGAATACTGAAAAAACGGATTTAAAGAAGTAATAGTACCAAATATAAAAATTTGGTATTTTTTTATAAAAAGAAGTACGTATAAAAAAGTGGACACTTAATATTGCAGTTTATAATTGAAAAAAATTTTTTAAAAAATTTGCATTTTATGAAAATATATGTTACAATATCAAAGAACAAAAAGAGAGAAGCTATAGGGAGGAATGAAAATAAATGGAAATAGCAAAGGGAATATTAATGGTAATCTACTTTATAGTAGCAATTGCATTAATAATATTAACACTAATACAAACTAAGGAAGATGCAGGGCTATCTTCTACAATAACAGGTTCATCAACAAATAACTTTTATGAAAAAAACAAAGGAAGAACCAAAGAAGGAAAGCAGAAAAAGTGGACAATAATATTAACAGTAGTATTTGCTATATTAACAATAGTATTAGGTATAATATATATGGCAAAATAAAAAGTAATAAAAGGGGGCAGTGTTATGAAAATAATCTGGGCTCTTTTTTATTTAGTAGGAAAGTTATATAAATAGAAAAAATTGTTATAATATAAAAAAGGAAGGATGATTTAATGGAAGAACAAGAGTCGAAAATTTTAGAATTGATGAAAGACAAAAAGTATATACCAATGAAAGCTAAAGAAATAGCAATGATAATGAGAGTACCCAAAAGTGAATATAGGGACTTTTTAGAAGTATTAGGAAATTTAGAACTAAATTTTAAAATACAGAAAAATAGAAAAAGTAAATACAGTCTTGTGGATAAAACATATTATGATGGAATTTATAGAAAAAATCAAAAAGGTTTTGGTTTTGTTAGGTTAGAAGCCCATGAAGACGAAATATATATATCAAAAGAAAATTCTTTAAATGCATTAAATGGTGATAGAGTTTTAATTGAGATTTTGGAAGAAGCAAATAAAGTAAAAAGTGCGGAAGCAAAAGTAGTAAAAATATTGAAACATGAAAAAAATATGGTAGTTGGAATTTTTCAAAAAAGTAGAAATTTTGGTTTTGTAGTACCAGATGATAAAAATTTAGGTACAGATATTTTTATATCAAAAAATGACATGGGCAAAGCTAGAAATAATCATAAAGTATTAGTAAAAATAACAAAATATCCTCAGAATGGAAAAAAAGCAGAAGGAAAAGTAATAGAAGTATTAGGCAATGTAAATGAAGCAGGTGTAGATATGCTATCAATAATAAAAGAAAATAATTTACCTTCAAAATTTCCAGAGCAGGTAATACAAGAAGCAAAAAAAATTGATAGCAAAGTTGACAAAAATGATATTCCCAATAGAGTAGATTTTAGGGGAAAAGAAATATTTACAATAGATGGAGAAGATGCCAAAGATTTAGATGATGCAGTAAGAGTAGAAAAATTGGAAAATGGTAACTATAAATTAGAAGTTCATATTGCAGATGTTAGCTATTATGTGAAAGAAAACAGTTTATTAGATGAAGAAGCATTATTAAGGGGAACTAGTATTTATATGTTAGGAAGAGTTATACCAATGCTTCCAAGAGAACTATCAAATGGAATTTGTAGTTTAAATGCAGGAGAAGATAGATTTACACTATCTTGTATAATGGAAATAAATGATAAAGGGAATGTTCTATCATCTGAAATTGTAAAGGGGATTATAAATGTAACTGAAAGAATGAGCTATACAGATGTACAAGCGATTTTAGATGGCACAAATGAGAAAATAACCAAAAGATATAATAATTATATTGAACAGTTTAGATTAATGGAAGAACTAGCACTTATTTTAAAAAATAAGAGAATGGAACAAGGATATCTTAATTTAGATATACCAGAAAGTAAGATAGATTTGAACATTGATGGAAAAGTTATTAATGTTTCACAATATGAAACTACTTTTGCACATGAGATAATAGAACAATTTATGTTGACTGCAAATGAGGTAATAGCAGAAAGATTTTTTTGGTTAGAAGCACCGTTTATTTATCGTGTACATGAAAATCCAGATATTGAAAAAATTCAAGAACTTAACAAATTTTTATATAACTTTGGATTAAAAATAAAAGCAAATAAAGATAATATTTATCCAAAAGAATTTGTAAAAATATTAGAAGAAGTAAAAGGAAAAGATGAAGAAAAAGTAGTATCAAACTTAATTTTAAGAACATTAAAAGTAGCTAGATATGAAGCAGAAAATAAGGGGCATTTTGGAATTGCAAGTAAATATTATTGCCATTTTACATCACCAATTAGAAGATATCCAGACTTATTTATTCATAGAATTATATCTAAATATTTAGAAGAAAATTATGATGTACAAGAAAAATGGATAGAATTGCATAGAATTCAAGCAGAAGAAAGGGCAAGGCAATCATCAGAAAGGGAGAAAATTGCAACAAAAGTGGAAAGAGAAGCAGAAGATTTAAAGAAAGCTGAATATATGGAAGATAAAATTGGAAATGAATATGAAGGAATAATATCTTCAGTAACTTCATTTGGAATATTTGTGGAACTTTCAAATACTGTAGAAGGATTAATAAGATTTGAAGATTTGGGAGACGAATATTTTATTTATGATGAAGATAGAAAAAGACTAATTGGGGAAAGAACAAATACTACTTATAAAATAGGGGACAAGTTAAAAATAAAAGTAAAAAATGCAAGCAAAATTTTAAGACAAATTGATTTTGAAATAGTGAAATAATAAAAGGACACTTACAAAAGAAGTGTCCTTTTTATTATTTCCCGCTATTAGGATTTCCTTTTTTTAAAGTTACAATAATTGCATCTTCATTATCAAATAAATATTTGGAATCTGTTGTGTCTGTTTGTATAGGGTTAAATTCATTGCGTTCATCTATAAAATTTAATTTTTTTAAATTAAAACTGTTGTTGCTATTATTATCGTCTTCTGTTTCAGTAGTTACACCATCTGAATATTTGCCAAAATCATAGTTTCTTATTTTTTGAGGTTCTTTATATTTAGAAGATAAATATTCAAAATTTCCACAACCACAAGCAGGTTTTCCATTTGATTGTCTGATTTTATAACCAGCTTGATTTTGTTTTAATGTTTGAAGTTTACCAGCTTTTACGGTAGTAGTCCATTCCCATTTAACATTGGCATATTTTGGATCATATTCTAATTTGCTTGCATCCATTGAATTGCTGTAACTCCACTCTCTGTGTGTTCCAAATTCGTCTGACCACCATTCACATTCAGAAAATTCACCACTTCCTGTAAATATTTTATTTGCACAGTTAGATAATATAACATTTCTGAAATTGTTTTTTTGATTAGGTGTTTCTAGTTGAGAAATACTTTGAATAGATATTATAGGTGCTACCTTGAATTTTCTATATAAAGTAAATATAGGTTCAGTTGCTTTACATATAAAATCAGAAAATTCTTCAATATATAAAAAATGTGGTATTCTAGTATTTTCATTACCAGGTCTTCTTAAAACTGCATTTTGCATAGAGATTAAGTAAAATAATCCTAGTGCTCTGTGACCAGTTGCACCTAAATTTCCACGTCTTGTGCAAACAAATATTATTTTTCCGTTTGATAAATAATCATCAAAATTTACATTATTACGTCTATTACATAAGATTGGCTTTACACCAGGTATTCTAAGCAAATTATCTAATTGACTGATAGCAGAGTAAATATATTTTTCTATTTCTGCTTTTCCAGAGCTATTATGGTAGAAGTTTTTCTTAAAATAAGTAAGTTGTACAGAATATTTTTCTTTTAACTCTTCATCATGTGCCATTATTTCACACATTTTTTCTATTAGTTCAAAATTTGTGAATAATTTTAATAGGTCTTCCATGTTAGGAAGTGCACCTTCATTCATTTTTGGATAAACTTCTTTCAATAATATTGTAACATTTTCAATTGCTTGTGTAGAAATGTCATCTCTGTATACAGATTCTGTATCATCATGTGTAACAAAATACATAGCTTTCAATACAGAAGAGATAGTCATTGCAATTTTATGTGGTTCATCATATATAAAAGGGTTTAGACCAATTGAATTTATGTCAGAAGGATCTATAATTTCGTAGTCAATACCAAAGTTTTTGCAAACATCAGTCATAATGTTAATTGTGTCATCATCAGGTGCCATTAATGTAAGCCCTAAGTCTCTGTATACAGTTGAACCATAAAGATTACCTAAAATCATTTTATTTAAATAAGCATTAAAGACACTTTCTTTTCCGTTTACAGGTGTTAGCATATTTAAACTAAAGTTTTTATTCAAATAATCATTATCATAGGGTTTGTTTAAAACTGCAATTTTAGTTTTTAAAGCAGTAAATCCTAATTCTTTAGAAGCTTCTTTGAAAAAATATTTTCTTTCAATATCTTTTGCTATTAATGGTTCATAAACTAAAGAAGTTTTACCACTTCCAGAACCACCGCAGACAAGTAAAGAATGGAATCTAGAATCTTCTGGCATAACTATTTTTTTGTTATATTCGTCATCTGTACATATGTATACTTCACAAGTATAAGGACCATGTCCTTTGCTTTTATCAGCTAAACTAATTCCAGAAAAATCCCAAATAGAACGCTTTTTTGCAGGATCATCATTAACTGTGAAATATATCCATTTAAACATAGGATATATAGTTACAAGTGGTAGATATAGTGAAATACTTACAAATGCAGGTGTTACTAAATCAGAAAATTCGGTAATTAGTTCTGTATAATTTGGAACTGACAGTAATAGTAACCATGCTCCCATATTGAGCCATTGTGTAAACATAGAAAGTGCTGTAATATAAAAGCCTATTATGAATACATAAAACAAAGTTATCTTAACAGCTTTATTTTTAGCAAATTTTGATGATGCTGAAAATGTAAAAGCAAAAATTGGGCAAGCAAGGGCAAGTGTATATTTTATTGGTCCCCAATATGAATAAGAAGTACCAGTGAAAATCATAAGTAACATTTCTACAATTCTGTCTACTACTATATATATTGAAATTAATGTTAGTAGATATGAGACAAATGTATTTCTATCTGTATTTAATTTTTTTAAAAATTTGTCTATATATTTCATTAATAAAATCCTTTCTAAATATTATATTTATACATATATATTATCCTACAAAATAGGGAAAAAAACAAGTGCTTTATGCAAATTTATTGGTAAAATGCATAAAAATGAACTAAATGAGTATAATATAATGTAAAATGAAAGGAAGAGAATTTATGCAAAATGAATATTATGAAAAAGAGAAAAAAATAATAGAAAAAACTGAGATAGAGACAGAGATAGAATTAATAAAAGCAATTATAAAAACTAGGGAAGATTTAAAAATAGCTAATTCTAACTTTGAGTATGCTAAAGGAGATTTAGTAGATTATTTTACTTATGAAATAAAAGCTAATCATGCAAAATTAGATTATCTAATAAAATTGGCAAAAGCCAAAGGAATTGAAGTAGATATGATAAATGAAAAAAAATTTAGTTTAATAGATGAAGAAGAAGCAGTGTAACTAAAGTAATATTTGTCCAAATTTTAACATACAAATGGTAATAATGAAAATTATTAAATTTGGGAGTTGAAAATATGGATACAAATATAATTACATATTTAGCATGTATAAGTCTAATTTTTATTTTTGGAAGGATATTTATTCTTCCATTAAAAAAAATTTTAAAACTGCTTTTTAATTCTATTTTAGGTGGTATAAGCATTTTTATTATAAATTTAATAGGAGGTAATTTTGGATTTCATATTGGACTAAACTTTTTTACTAGTATATTAGTACGGAATATTAGGACTACCAGGAGCGGTATGTTTAATAATTGTAAAATTACTCATAACATAAATTAAACGGTAGACTTTCTGTAGAACATGAAAAAGCCACAGCATTTGTACTATGGCTTTGACGTTCATTTATTCAACTGTAACAGATTTTGCAAGATTTCTAGGTTTATCAACATCTAATCCTTTTTCTTTTGATATATGGTAAGCAAATAATTGAAGAGGAATAATTGATAAAATAGGGGAAAGAAGAGTATTAGTATCAGGTATTTTTATAACTACATCAAACATATCTTCATTTATGTCTTTATTTGTAATAATAAGTGTTTTAGCTCCTCTTGTTATAACTTCTTGAATATTACTAATAGTTTTTTTAACTAAGTTTTCATCTGTTAAAATACTCACAACAGTAACATCTTTTTCAATTAAAGCTATTGCACCATGTTTTAGTTCTCCAGCAGGGTAACTTTCTGAATGTATATAAGAAATTTCTTTTAATTTTAAAGAACCTTCTTTTGCAACAGTTTCATCAATGCCTCTACCTATAAAGAAAATGTCTTTTTCTTGATATACTTTTCTAGAAAAATTTTTAATAGTTTCTGATAATTTTAAGGTTTCTTCTATTTTTTTTGGTAATTCTATTATATCTTTTTTTAATAAATTAATCTCAGAATTGTTTTGTTCTAAAACTTCAGCAAAATATATTGCAAGTAGTGTAATTAAAATAACTTGTGAAGTATAAGCTTTAGTAGAAGCTACTGCAATTTCAGGACCAGCATGTGTGTAAACAGAATAATCGGCTTCTCTAGTTAATGAGCTTCCAATTACATTACTTATAGCTAAAGTTTTTGCACCTTTTTCTTTACATAATTTTAAAGCTGCAATTGTATCTGCTGTTTCTCCAGATTGAGAAATAAAAATGCATAGAGTTTTTTTATCTATTAAAGGTGATCTATATCTGAATTCAGAGGCAACATCAACTTCAGTATGTATTTTACAAAGATTTTCAATGGCATATTTACCAGTTAAACCGGCATGCATAGCTGTACCACAAGCAATAATGTAGATATTATTCAAGCTAGATAAGAAATCTTTTGTAAAGTTTAATTCACTAAAGTCACATCTAGAATTATCATCTAATTTAGCACCTATTGTTTCTCTAATAGCATTTGGTTGTTCGTAAATTTCTTTTAACATAAAATCATCATAACCGTCTTTTTCTGCACTAGAAGTATTCCATTCTATAACAGTAGTTTCTTTATTAATAAGGTTTAAATTGTTATCATAAAAATCAATGCTATTTTTAGATAAATTAGCAAATTCTAAATCATTTAATAAATAAAAGTTTCTAGTGAAAGATAAAATAGCAGGTATATCAGAAGAAATATAATTTTCATCTTCACCTTTTCCAATAACTAAAGGACTATCTTTTCTTACTACAATCATATTATTAGGATAGTCTTTACAAAGAATTTCAATAGCAAAACTTCCATTTAACATATTGCATGCATTTTTAACAGCTCTTAAAAATTTTAATTTGTCTGATTTTGTATCTTTGGTATAATAATAATGAACTAAATTAGGAACTACTTCTGTATCTGTTTGAGAGTAAAATGTATATCCATTATCTAATAAAAATGTTTTTAATTCATTATAATTTTCAATTATTCCATTATGTACAACACTAAACATATTATGATTATCTATATGAGGGTGAGAGTTTTCTTTTGAAGGCTTTCCATGTGTTGCCCATCTGGTATGAGCAATGCCAATAGTACCAGTTAATTTATCAATGCCATCTATATCATATAAATTTTTAACTCTTCCTTTATCTTTCATAATTGAAAGACCATTTTTTTCAATAGTTGAAATTCCAGCTGAATCATATCCTCTATATTCTAATCTCATTAAACCATTTATTAGAATAGGACTTGCTGGTTTATTCCCTATATAACCTATAATTCCACACATATATATACCTCATTTCTTTTAATTTTAATTTGTATTTTTATATTATATTATACTAAAAATTAAAAAGTGACAAGTATTAAGTAAATTTTTTTATTGAATTAATAAATTTTTTATTATATAATTTGATGAGAAAAATATTAAATAAAATTTAGAATTTTTAAGCATCCTGTAATAAATGAAAAATGAACTTTGACAACAAAATACCCCCTAATATATAATTTCAATATAGACGA
>CANQTN010000013.1 GCA_947626815.1 uncultured Clostridia bacterium
AGGCCCGTTGGTCAAGCGGTTAAGACATCGCCCTTTCACGGCGGAGACATGGGTTCGATTCCCGTACGGGTCACCAACAAAAATAAATATATGCCACTTTAGCTCAGCTGGCCAGAGCATCGCACTTGTAATGCGAGGGTCCCCAGTTCGAATCTGGGAAGTGGCTCCATATAAGGTCAATGGTTTTGAGAAAGCTCTTAATTGTTGGCTTTTAAATTTTGTGGAGAAATGAGAAGTTCTTCAGGATAAAAAATAAAGTTCATCATCAGACTTAAAAAATATTTGACATTTTCTTAATAATTGTTTATAATAATTATAGAAGACAGATACCACAGAAATGTGGCGTGTCCGATTAAAATTGTATTATGAATACATCTCTAACGACCAAGCAGAGATGTGTTTTTTTTGTTGTCTAATTTTCTTATTGTAACAATGAATGCCACAAATAAGGCAATAGCGACAACAGTTACTATTGCAAGTTCTACAAAAAGTATGTATATAAATAGTAAATAAACTTGGTTTAATAACATACGCGCCACCTCCTCCCTTAGTAGGATAGCGAACACGCCACACTCTGCATTTTTCTGCCTTCTGGTACACATTATAGCAAATATTTACTAGAAATCAAGCGAACATTCAAAATTTTCACAAATTAATATATTTCTCATTTTCTTACAGAATAATCACAAATTAATAAAAATTCTAATAGAATCTTACAAAAATATTGACACTTAATTGCACTGATGATATAATAATAAAAAATGAGAAAGGAAAAAAGAAACATGGGAAATAATTTACAATTTGCTTTAGAATCTTATGCTCTTATGACATTAGTTACAGACATTAGAATAGTGGAATATGGGGGACTAGATTTAAGACCAATATATCAAAGAAATTATATATGGAAAAACGATTTTAAAGATAAATTAATATACAGCATAATAAAAAGTTATCCAATAGGCAATATAATAATAAGACAATTAAAAGAACCTAATGAAAAAGGTGCAAAACAAGAAATAGTAGATGGGCAACAGAGGTTGACAACTATATATGAATTTATAGAAGGAAAATATGAGATACATAGTGAATATTCCAGAAAAATAATAGAAGAAATTAAAAATTTTTATGGAGAAAGAACAGATTCAGAATTTGAAAAATTGGTAAAAAAATTAAAAAATAAGGGAAAAATTAAATTAAAATATTCAGATTTTCCATCTATAATAAAAGGTAAATTTGAAGGATTTAATATATCTGTTACTAAAGTAATAGAAGCAACAGATATGGATATTACGGAATATTTTAGATTTTTACAAAATCAAGAAAGATTGCGTGCGGGTGAAATTTTACATTCTTTAACCGACTCAAAAATGGATAAATATTTAGAAAAAATAAAAGATTTAAATGAATTTTGCCATATTATAGGATTTGATAATAAAAGAAAAGAATTTGATAAATTATTTTATAATATAATAGGTTTATTAGACAATAAAATTTCATTAGGAGCACCAGATAATATAATAAATAAATATGTTACAACGATAGATGAAATTACTGATGGAAAAAAAGAAGTAGAAAATTTATTATTTCAAATAAATTCAATTATAGATGATTATAGAGATAAAACTATTCTCTATAATATAAAGAAAAGATATGTTAAATTTCTAATGTTACTAATGGGAATGGGAATAATTGATTTTACTATACAAACAGAAGAAAAGTTAAAAGCATTAGAAAAAATAGATATAAAATTATCTGCATTTTTTTCAACAAACCCAGAAGTAGTAAATGGAGAATTTAAAGGTTATTCAAATAAAGTTATAGAAGAACTTAGAGCTATTGCGCTTATAAGTAAAGGAGCCCAAACAAGAGAAAGAGTAAAAAATAGAATGAAAATTTTGGGATATTATGTACAAAATGGTGAAGAAATAAATGAACCATCAGGAATATCAATTATATAAAAATATATTAAGTTTGAAAGGATAAAAAATGAAGGAAAACATATATAATAATAATTATTTTTTTGTGGATGAGTCCGGAGATACTACTTTTTATAATAGAAAAAGTAAATGGATTGTGGGAAAAGAAAATGGAGCTTCAAAAATATTACTTATGGGATTTATAAGGACTACAGAACCACAATTTTTAAGAAAAAAACTTAATAAATTAAAGCATGAAATATTAAATGATGAATATCTAAAAGATATACCTTCTATGAAAAAAACACAAATAGCTTTTCATGCAAAAGATGATTGTCCTGAAGTTAGATATAAAGTTTTCACATTATTAAAAGATTTACCTTTTTCTTGTAATATAGTTATTGCAAGGAAGACAGAACATGTATTCAAAAAGTTTAATGGTAATACTCAAGAATTATATGATTCGTTGATAACAAATTTATTTAAAAATATACTACATTTATCTAATAATAATTATATTTACATTGCAACTAGAGGAAGCAAAAAAAGACAAGAACCATTAGAG
Organism: uncultured Clostridia bacterium; assembly: GCA_947626815.1. Lineage (GTDB taxonomy): Bacteria > Bacillota > Clostridia > TANB77 > CAG-508 > CAG-269. Next base: position 2,482 of record CANQTN010000013.1, read on the forward strand.
AAAGCAATACAAACATCTTTATATTATACTGAAAACAAATTAAATACTACTATTGAGTCTACTCAAAAGATTTTACCACAGACACCATCTGGAGAAGTTTGTCTACAAATTGTAGATTACTGCAATTGGGTAATACAAAGAGCTTTTTTACAGAATGATATGAGATATTATAACTTTTTAAAAGAAAAGTTTGGATTAATAGTAGATTTATATGATTATAAGAAAGGATGGAAAAATTTTTATAACAAAAAAAATCCATTTGATACAAAAAAGATAAGCCCTTTACGGCTAGGTATTAAAATACTCACAGCATATAGCTGACTTTCGCACATAAAGGACTTATTATAAATAAAGCTATTGCTTTACTATTACTATATGTTTTATTAATTTAATTATACATAAAATAAATTTATTTGTCAAATAAATTATACATATACTCTAAAAAGATTTCATAAGACAGATAATTTTAAATATAAAGTGAACCCTCATTATTAAACTTTTGTCTAATAATGAGGGGTTACTTCATTTCAACAATCATCTGCCCTACTTATTTTAATCTAGTTAATAATTGCAATTATAAATAATTCTTCAGAATTAAGCATATATTGCTCTGCATCTGCATCTCCATCTGGTAATTCGCCATTATATGCAACCCAATATTGTGAATTACCATGATTCCATACGCCTGTTTTTTCATAAGTTTTATATTTAATAGTTCTATCTTCTTGTGCTGAGAATCTATCTCTTGTGTCATCTTTTACTAAATGAATTTTATTATTTTTTGCCTCATATAATACATCTATTATAAAAATATCTCCTTCAACTGTTGATTGTACTACTCTAATAAAAGCATTTTCTTTTTTATTATATTTATCCATAAATTCACTATATAAGTTATCATTATGAACCATTGCACCTATTATAAAACAATTATCTTTTTGTGCTTGTTCCTTAGAATAGTTTTCTGGTAATGTTCTCAAATCTTCATATTTGCTTGTAATACTATGATTATAAAAATCATTTATATCTGTTATTCCTTCATATTCTATTCTATAACTATCTTTTAGTTCAAATGTTCCTTGTCCGGGACTAATTGGAAAAAACTTGTTATTCATTATAAATTCTACTGTTTTATCATTTTCATCTTTAAATTTTATTACATATCCACCAAAGCTAGAACTCCATTCTATATCTACATATTCATACTGTTTTTTAGGAAATTGAGTTTTTAAATAATTTGTAGCAGAAATTCTTGCTATCTGTTTTGGAATTATTCCACCAATCCATAATCCTAAAACAACTACTAAAATTATAATTATTGTTACTATAATTATACCTTTTTTATTCATAACTACCTCCTTGACAACTTGCAAATTGCTGTTACAATTATATAATAAAAGACAGACAATTTTAAATCTGCCTTACATATTGTAACTTATAGTATAACTACTTATTTGGTATATACCAATAGTCATCTTCTACAATAGCATTATAAGGTATATTTTTATTTTTTATCCAATTAAAACTCTCTATAATATCAGGAACACCACATATAATTATCATTACAATAGTAAAAGTTACAATCCAATATTTTATTGATTTCTTAAATGTCATTTTTTCTTTAGGATATGTTATAAATAATATTAATAATGGTAGTATTCCTAAAATAAAAAGTGGAGTTAAACTCATAAATAATAGTTGGGCTTTAGTACAAGGATCATCTGAATATGCAAATGCTATAGCCATTTGTATATCAATTCCAAATTTCATATTTAATCCTACTAAGGATCCTGCCAAACAATGAAGTAACTCGTGAATAGGGATAACCATTATTGAAAATATTAAAGGTATTAATGTACTAACACAAAGATATTTCAAAGCTGTTAATACTATTTTTTTTGTGCCTTTTTTATTATTACTTTCAATATATTCTTCTCTTATATTTTTGTTTAAAATTCCATTTTTCTTTTGCTTTACAGCCATTATACTTAATATAATTATAAGTATTGGAAGTCCAAATATAAACCAATTCAATGGACTCATCATATCTAACCATTGTTCTTTTTCAATTAAGTGAGCATTATCTGGTATAGCAATGTTTGATGATGTTTCTTGTCTATTTGTATTAAAAAAATCATTTATTATTCCAACAAATTCTATATTACCCATTTTTACTAACATTCCTTTCTAAGGCACAAATCTGATTGAAAAAAAATTAAATTTTGGCACTGATTATTGTTACAACTATATAATAAAAAAAATATAATGTCAACTAATTATCTGCCCACATGTAATTTGTAAATTACAGTTCACTTGTCAATGGTACAAATGGTCAAAGATCATATATTATTTATGCAGTAACAATTCGGGGGGACCAACAAATTACAGCTTGTTAATAAAATTTTATAATTTATTATAAAATTTTAGGTACAATCTGTATGCAGTTGGGAGTTACAAATAAATAATATAATATCTTTGACCATTTGTACCATTAACAAGTAAATTGTAACTTTTAGAAAATGTTAATTCTATTTTTTAAAAGCATTAAAGAAAGAAAAAAATTTTTACAGATAATGTTAAAATAAATCATAAAACCTTTCTTGTATATTATTAGTTTTTTTGATATTATATAAAAAATTAAATAACTTTTATTAAATCAATAAAAAAACAATCTTAGGAGAAAAGGTTGAAAAATAATTACAATTTTGGCGTTGTAAAACATCATTTGAAATTTAATTCTTTTGCAACCAGATTTGTGTCTTAGAAAGGAATGCGAGTAAAAATGGAATTATTAAAAGTAGAAAATTTAACAAAAAAATACGGAACAAATAAAAATGAAGTAACAGCCCTAAATAACCTATCATTCTCAGTAGAAGAAGGAGAATTTGTTTCAATAGTTGGAACTTCACGGAAGTGGAAAATCAACACTTTTACATTTAATTGGTGGCGTGGACAGGCCTTCATCTGGAAAAGTATTTATAAAAGGAAAAGATATTTATTCATTAACAAATGATGAATTAGCAGTTTTTAGAAGGCAACAAATTGGAATTATATATCAATTTTATAATCTAATACCAATATTAAATGTAGAAGAAAATATAACTTTACCATGTGATTTAGATGGTAAAAAAGTTAGTAGAACAAAACTAAATAATCTAATATCAATTTTAGGATTAGAAAATAGGAAAAATCATTTACCTAATGAATTATCAGGAGGACAACAACAGAGAGTATCAATAGGAAGAAGCTTAATTAATGATCCTGCACTCATTTTAGCAGATGAACCAACTGGAAATTTAGATTCTAAAACTAGTGATGAAATTATTAATTTATTAAAACAATGTAACCAAAAGTATAAAAAAACTATTATTATAGTTACACATAACTTGGAAATAGCAAAAATGACAGATAGAATTATAAAAATAGAAGATGGAAAATTAGTCTAGGAGGTGTATAAATGAAGCTACTAAATAGACTAACAATAAAAAATTTAAAATTAAATAAAAAAAGAACAATGGTTACAATTATAGGAATTATATTAGCAACAACATTAATAACTTCTATAACAACTCTTGTATCAAGTTTTCGTAAATCAATGATAGAATATCAAAAAGTAACACAAGGAAATTACCATTATCAGTATATAAACTTACAAAAAAACGATTTGAAAAAGTTAGAAAACAATACAAATATAGAAAAAACATTTATAACTCAAAATGTAGGATATATAAAATTAGAAAATGCTTATAGTTTCGCAAAGTCATATGCCAGTATAATAGAATTTTCAAAAGAAGCCCTAGAAAATCTAAATATACAACTTTTTGAAGGAAGATTTCCTCAAAATTCCAATGAAATATTGATAGAAAAAGAAATGAATATAATGGGAAAACTACATTGGAAAATAGGTGATGAAGTTGAATTAAATATAAGTAAAACTCAAAATGATAGTAGCAAAGCTAATGATTTAATAAAAACATACAAAATCGTTGGAACAATAGAAAAACCAATTGACAATATTGAAACAGTACAATCTCAAAACTATACTATAATTTCATATCTTGATAATATTCAAAATGAAAATATAAATGCTTTTGTAAGATATAAAAATTTAATTAATAATAAAGAAATTAACCAATATGAATATAAAGAAAATAACACTTTAGTAGCTCTTGAAAGTGGAAAAATAGAAGGAGATATGTCTTTTGCTTATCTAATTGCTATAATTTTCATTGCAATAATAATAGTTGCATCAGTTTATTGCATTAGAAATAGTTTTGAAATATCAATTACAGAAAGAATACAGCAATATGGAATATTGTCATCAATAGGTGCCACTTCAAAGCAGTTATCATATAATGTATTTTTTGAAAGTTTCATTTTAGGATTAATTGCTATACCAATAGGAATTATATTTGGAATATCTTTAATATTTATATTAATTAGTATGGTAAAGCAATTCTTTGGTAGCAACTTATTTGGCACTGATTTTCTTTTTGACATTAATGTAATGTCAATAGTTATTACAATATTTTTTGATAGTTTAACAATTTATCTAGTAGCCAGAAAAACGGCCAAAAAGGCAGCAAAAATCACAATAATAGAAGCAATAAGAAGTAATCAAGACATAAAAATTAATGCAAAAAAAATGAAATATCCATATTTTATAAAAAATATATTTGGAATTGGAGGAGAAATTGCATATAAGAATTTGAAACGAAATAATAAAAAATATAGAACAACAATAATTTCAATTATTGTAAGTATAATGTTGTTTGTATCAATATCATCATTTACACAATATGCTTTTAAATCTCTTGATTCTTATAAACTAAATTATAATGTTTCTGTTCAGGCACAAGGAAATAAGAATTATAAATCATTACAAGAAATTGCTAAGCATCCAACTGTAAATTCTTATTCAATAATAAGAACATCAAACGATTTAGATGTAAGTGAAACTATAAGTAAATTTCCTAGTGGTTATCCTTTATATACACTAGGAGACCAAGAATATCAAAAATTTATAACAGATTTAGGATTAAGTTATGAAGAGGCTAAAGATAAATTAATATGGCTTACATATAAGGATAAAAATACTATGTGCTACAAATATTTTGGAGATTTAAAATACAATAAAGGAGATATCATACGAGGTAAAATAAATAATCAAATTGTTGATTTAGAAGTAGTCGCATCAACAAGAGATATAAGACCTCTAGGTATGAGTGATATTTATGATTATGGTGCAGTTATAAGTGAAGAATTTTGGAATAAATATAAACTCCATATAGAAGATTATGATAATATTTATATGTGGATAAATTCAAATAATGCGGATGAATTAACAGAATTTATAATTAATAATTATTCTACAACAGAATTAAGTACTTACAATCAAGAACATTCAGATCAAACTCAAAAAGCAGTATGTACTATGGTATCTACATTTTTATATTTATTAATAATAATTATTTCATTAGTAGGATTAACAAATATTTTTAATACAATAACAATAAATATGAATTTAAGACAAAAAGAATTTGCAATTTTAAAATCAATAGGAATGACAAAAAAAGAATTTAATAAAATGATCAGTTTAGAAAGTACCTTTTATGGAATAAAATCATTGGCTATAGGTTTACCATTAGGCATAATGGCGTCTTATTTAATATATAAAATACTTAATACTAATTTACAAATTAGTTATATCTTCCCAACAATGAGTGTTATTATTTCAATAATAGTAGTATTTATATTACTAAAAGGCATTATGAAATATTCATTAAGTAAAATTAACAAGCAAAATATAATTGAAACTATTAGAAATGATAATATATAAAATAAATTAAAACATAAAATTATGCTACTTGATTAATTTTTATATAAAAATTTTATCAAAAAAATCACATTCAACAAAAAAGCATTTACCATTTAGGCAAATGCTTTTCTGGTTTATTATAACTATTTATTGTTATATATCACTATCTGATTTTACATCAAATTTTACATTTCTATTACTATCATTTTGATATACGGTTATAAATAAGTATTTCCAAAAATCTATTCTTCTTAAAATTAAACCAGTTTCTTTATCTACAACAAATCTTACTCCAGCACTATTAAAATTATCTTCCTTTGGAGAATTCATTTGAAATAATATTACTGGTCTGCCATCATCATCTTTTTCTCCTAAATATTCATACTCTTCTTTGCCAAAGTATTCATAGTCAGCAATAACAGAGTAATCATATCCATGTTGATTATATTTATTAATTTCTGGATTATTATATTTTCCTTCTACTGTTTCTCCATCAATATTCCAATAATGAGTAGTATCACCTGTGCTATAATCTGATGATTCAACTAATTCTGAATCTATATAAGTAGAAACTTTATTATCTTTTACAATGGTTTTCGTTTTTATATCTCCAAAATTTTCATCACTTGAATATGAATAATTAGGATATGTAGCACCTTTGTCTAATAGAGCTATCATCTCATCTCGGCTCATTTTATTTGATGTATCTAATTTTCCTGTATCCCACAAGATAAATTCTCTTAATATAATAACAATAATAATAGCTATAAGTAACACCAAAAATGCTATTAATAATTTTTTAATATTACTCATAAAATCTCCTCCTTTCACTTATATTTTCTCTCATTTTATAGTACTTATATTATACCATATTTTAAACCAAAAGTAAAGTTTTACAATTTACTTGAAACATAAAATTCATATAAAAAATTCCCATACTATTTATTATATAACCGTAAAAAATTAATAAATATTTATTTGATTATGTTAATATTTAGTAATAAAGAAAAGAAAACAAAAATTTGTATAAGTATTGCAAAAATAAAAAAAATATGATATTAATTATATATAAAATTAACAAAAATTATAAAACATAGTAAAAAATATATTATTAAAAAGTAAAAACACATGAAAGGAAAAAATATGTATAACAAAAAAGAAAGATTAGAAAAAATAAAAAATAGTCTAAAATTAATAGGTTATACAGAAAATTATCAAGAAAATAATTATCCATATACATATGAAAACTTAGCATTAAAAGCAGATATAGTAACTTTTAATGATCCAATTATACATGATATTTCAACATCAAACATTTCAGTCATATTAGAAGAAAACAAAATTGCATATGACAATGTAGGAATTTCAATGGCAACACCATTAATTATAAAAGCTGGTGCAGAAAATATTGAATTAAAATTTTTAATAAATGAAAACAAAAATAATAAAATTCAGCTAAAATATGAAGACATAGACTCGTATTTTTCTGAAAATCGAATAGACTTTGATTTAATAGATGAATATAAAAATGAAAAAATGGGAAAACAACTATCTTTATTTGAAGCATCTGTAGATGTCAATAGTAAAATAATAGAAAAAGAATTTTCAAATATGTTAATCAAAGGAAAAAAAATTTTTAAAGATTCTAATATTGCGAATGAAGAAAATTATAAAAATTTAATTTCAATCTGCATGAACATCATTGCTGCAGTAATAATAGAACATAAAACTAATTATAACAACATAAATCATAACATAATAGACATATTAAAAAAATATGAAAAAAAATATAATGACTATTTTAAAAAAGAAACTATATATAAATATGGAGAAGAATTTATAATTAGCTTGTATAATGAATTAGATAGAGAAATATCATATAGAAATATAAATAGTGATATATTAAGTTCTTTTTATGAAGACAGTTTATTTACAGACAATAAAAATGAAATTAGAGAAATAAAAGAAAAATTTGGAAATTATTATACACCAGATATTTTAGCAAGAGATATGATAAATGCAATTCCAATAGAATTAATTCCTGAAAATGATAGATATATTTTAGACGGAACTTGTGGTTGCGGAAGTTTATTACATCAAGCATTTTATAGATTAAAGAATTTATTACCAGAAACTATGAGTAATGAAAAAAAGCACAATTATTTAACAAAAATGATAGAAGGAATTGATATAGACATTTTTGCAAAAGAACTTACAAAATTATCATTTCTTCTAATAAGTCTTCCATTTGGAAATGGATGGAACATAATATCACAAGACATGCTAATAATAAACAGTTGGAAAAACAGACCTAACATTATAATTGCAAATCCACCATTTGGTGCAAAAGATCATAAAGAGCAAAAAGCTATCAAATTTTGTAATAAATATATAGACATATTAAAAGAAAATGGATATATGGCAATTGTTTTACCACAATCTATTTTAACAATAAAAGCTGCAAGTAATCTTAGAAAAAGAATTTTGGACGAATTTGACATATTAGAAATATGGAACTTTCCAGGTGGTATATTCAAAAATAATTGTCCAACAGTAGTAATGATATTACATAAAATAAAAGAAAAGCAGAGAAATCCATTAATATTAAAAACTGTATCAGTAGAAAAAAAAGAAAACTACTTAACAACACATGAATATAGTGAACAATATGTAATGAAAAATTATGAACAATGGTTACAAAATGAAAATTATGTGTATGAAATATCACCATTATATGACATCTGTACATTTATAAGAAAAAATAATAAAAAACTTGGAAATGTTACAAATATAGTTGATGGAATAATATTAAATTTAGAAAAAAATAAAGACAAAATATCTGAAAAACCAAACAAAGGATATGTACCATTCTTATCTAATGCAAAAAACATGCAAGCATATAAAAGTAATGACACAGAAATATTTTTAAAATATGACATAAAAGAAAACTACAATGGCGAAAATAGACTCAGATTTCAATCAAAAGAATTATTTGAGGCAGAAAAGGTATTAGTAAAAAGGTCAAGCACTGCTGGAGAAAAAAAATGTGTAATCGCTAATATAGATAGAACAGGAAATTTTGTAAAAAATTCATTTGGAGTAATAGTACCTAAAAAACAATTAATAACATTAGAAGAAATTGTAGCATTACTAAATAGTGACTTAATAAATGCATATGCAAGAATGAAAGACGTCAAAAGAAGTTTAGATATAAAAACTATAAATGAAATACCAGTACCTAATTTTTCAAAAAAACAAACACAAGAAATAAAAAATTTAGTAAATAGCTTAGAAATAAATAATAATGATTTAAACAAAATACAACGATTAAATGAAATTATTAATGAAGCATTTGGACTAAAAAAAGAGGAAATTAATAGGTTAAAAGAATATTGGAATAGCAATAATACTATACAAAAAAATAATCAAATATCAAAAGATGACTGCACTTTAACAGGTATTGTTAAAAAAATAGATAAAGAAAAAATGCTATTAAAAATAGACTTTTATTCTTTAGACATTGAAAAAGAACTAAAAATAGAAGGATATATGCCAGGTTGGCTAATAGAAGAAAATGTAGAATTTACTTGTACAATAGAAGACTATAAAATAGAAAAAATTAAAGAAGAAGACATATATCTATATAATTTAAAACCGCTGAACTATTCATATATGACATTTGAAGAATTATATAATGAAAATCAAAAAATGATTAAAGGGGAGGTAGTTTATGGATAAGAAATTACCTCTTAAAATAATATTTTTAAATGTAGGACATGGAGATGGAATCATAATACTCTTACCAGATGAAGATAAATATAAAAGTGCAATTATAGTTGATTGTTATGATGGAAGAAAAGCATATAAAATATTAGAAAACTATAATATAAAAAATATAGAAGCTATGATAATCACACATTTTCATCTAGACCATTATAGAGGATTTGACATTTTATTTGAAAAAATCAAAAAAAATAGAATCAAAATGAAGAACATTTATTATATGCCAGATAAAACTTTTAGAGAAAACGACGAAAAGAAAAAATATAAAATGTTTTTAAACAAATTATATATTTTAGGAATAAATAATGATTTTGTTATTAATTCTAGTTGTATCGACGGAAAGAACGAAAGTAAAAGCATTATAAAAAATGAAGAAATAGAAATAAAAATAATTTACCCAAGACTAATAGATATAACAAGTGAATGTAATGTTAATAATTATTCTGCAGTTTTACAATTAATATATAAAAACAATAAAATTTTATTACCAGGAGATTTAGAAGCCAAAGGATGGTTTAAACTATATGAATTTACAAAAGAAAATAAACTAACATTAACAGTAGATATATTAAAAATGCCACATCATGGTGCTTTTTATGAAGAAAATGAAGAAAAAACATTAGGAACCAATGAAATTTTACAATTTATAAAACCTAATTATGCAATTATTTCAAGTGCTCAAAATAAAAAATATAATCATCCTGATATAAAAACTATAAAAAAATTATTAGATAAAAAAATAAAAATATTATGCACTAATTCAACAGACATCTGTGGAAAAGAAGGACCATGTTTTGATGATATTGTTATAGATATTGAAAACTCTATAAATATAGAAAAATATGATAAAAAAATAAAAACACTAAGATGCTTACAAAAAGATTTTAAATAAAAAAATAAGAATAAAAAAGGAAAAGAAAATGAAAAAAATTGCAATAATAACAGGAGCATCAAAAGGAATAGGAAGACAAGTAGCAAAAGAGCTTGCAAAAAGCAACATACAAGTAATAGCAAACTATAATAAATCCGAAAAAGATGCAATACAATTAAAAGAAGAATTAAAAAAAGAAAACATAGAAATAGACATATTTAAAGCAAATGTAACAAAAAGAGAAGAAATAAAAAAAATGGTACAATTTGCTTTAGAAAAATATCACAAAATAGATATATTAATAAACAATGCGGGAATAAGTGAATATAAAATGTTCACAGACGAGACAGATGAAGATTGGAATAATGTTATAAATACCAATCTCTATTCTGTATTTGCAATGACACAAGAAGTAGTACCAAATATGATACACAACAAAAACGGATGTATAATAAACATATCATCAATATGGGGAATAGTAGGAGCATCATTAGAAGTATTGTATTCAATATCAAAATCAGGAATAAATGGAATGACAAAAGCATTAGCAAAAGAATTAGGACCATCAAATATAAGAGTAAATGCAATTGCACCAGGAATAATAAATACACAGATGAACAGCAAATTATCAGAAGAAGAAATAACTAGAATAAAAGAAGAAATTCCATTAGAAAAAATAGGAAATCCCATAGAAATTGCAAAATGTATAAAATGGTTGATAGATGACAATTATACTACAGGACAAATAATATCAATTAATGGAGGATGGTCAATAACATAGAAATAAGAGTTTAAAATTAATTTAAACTCTTATTTTAACATACTTAAAAATCAACATTATAAATAATAAAATTTACTTTTATTAATGTTCATCTATATTTAATTTTCTTTTATAATTACCAGAAATTATTTTTGGAAGATAAGTAATTAATTTATAAACTGCTAAACGAATTTTTTTACTCCATAAATAAGATTTTCTTAATTTTCTTGCAGTACCTAAAGAAGTTGGCTCATCATCTAAAACAATTAACTCAGTTTGAACTTTTTCTAATGGAAAAATATAATTTTGACCGTTATTATTATCCCAATTATCGTTTTCATCTTTAAAACAGAAATTAAATGTTTCACCTTCATTTAATTCAATTTCTGCCTGAAAACCTAAATCAGTTTTTTCCATTGCTACATCATTTACATTATCCCAATTATAACCAAAACCGTAATGAATAGAAACTTCTGAAGATGCATCTTGAAAAAGTTTCCCAGTATAAGAAATTTTAACCTTAGTATTTTCAACTAATTTATCAGTATTAAAGAATATATTTTTAGATAATTCCATTATTTTTCTCTCCTTATTTATCTTTTGCTACAACCATTATAATATTAAATTCGACAATGTTCAAGTATTTTTATAAAAAAAATTAAAAAATGTCAAAAAATAAAAATAAAAAACAAAGGAAATATGCAGTAACAGTGCAAAAGATAAAAATAAATTTATATAACAGGTTGTAAAAACAAATATATTGTGATAATATTTAAATAGAAATATAAAAGGGGAAATAAAGAATGAAAGGTTTAAAAGGGAATTTGAGGGAACAAAAGATGAAAGAAGAAAAAGAAGAATTGAAAAAAGAAACACAAGAAAACTCAAAGCAAGATGAAAACAAAACAAAAGAGGAAGAAAAAACTGAAGAGAATAAAAAAAATATACAAAAACATGAAGAAGAAAAAAGCCAAGAAAAAAAGTTCAAACAAGTAGAAAAAAATCCAAAAAAAGTTCAAAATGCAGTTGAAAAAATGATGGAATATAGAAGAAAAAGAAAACTAATACCAGTAGTTACAATAGGTATAATCATTGTAGTAGCCATATTTTTCTCCACCATATTTGCACTAGTAAACATAAACAACGAGAAAATTATCAAAGGAATATCAATAGTAGGAATAGATGTATCAGGACTAACAAAAGAAGAAGCAACTGAAAAACTAAACAACTTATATAAAGAAAAGAAAGAAAAAGAAATAGGCATAAAATATCAAGAATATGAAAATACATTAAATCCAACACTATTAGAAGTAAAATATAATATTGAAAAAGCAGTAGACGAAGCATATACCATAGGAAAAAAAGACAACATATTTGTAAACAATTATGAAATTTTATTAACACTAATAAAGAAAAAAGAAATTGACATACAAGCAACACTAAATGAAGATGTTGCAAAACAAACCATAAATGATATTGGAATAAATTTACCAGGAATAGTAATAGAATCTAGCCATGCAATAGAAGACAATGAATTAATAATAACAAAAGGAAAAACAGGAATAATAATAGACACAGAAGGTTTATTAGAAAAAGTAAAAGAAAGAATCAATGACATAAGCAATAATGAAGATTATATAGAAATACCAGTAAAACAAAAAGAACCTGAACCAATAGATATAGATAAAATACATGAAGAAATATATACAGAAGCAAAAGATGCTTATTTTGTAAAAGAACCATTTGCATTATATCCAGAAGTAGAAGGAATTGACTTTGACGTAGAAGCTGCCAAAGAATTATTAAAAGAAGAAAAAGAAGAATATGCAATAGAACTAATAATAACAAAACCAAAAATAACAATTAGTCAAATAGGAGCAGAAGCATTCCAAAATCAATTATCAACATTTACAACAAGATATGATGTAAGTGATGTAGGAAGATCAACAAACTTAAGCGTAGCATGCGAAAAACTAAATGGAAAAATTATTTTATCAGGAGAAACTTTTTCATATAACCAAACACTAGGACCTAGAACAATAGCAGCAGGATATAAAACAGGAAAAATGTATTCAGGAGGGCAAGTGGTAGATAGCATAGGAGGAGGAATTTGTCAAATATCATCTACATTATATAATTCTGTGCTAATGGCAAATTTAGAAATAGTAGAAAGAAAAAATCACCAATTTGTAACAAGTTATGTACCAGCTGGTAGAGATGCAACAGTTGCATACGGAGTAATAGACTTTAAATTCAAAAATACAAGAAAATATCCAATAAGATTAGTAGCAAGTGCAAAAAATGGAATAGCAACTGTATCTATATATGGAATAAAAGAAGAAAATGAATATACATTTAGCTTTAATACAAAAACAATAGCCTCAATACCATTTACAACAAAATATGAAGAAGATGCAAGTATACCTACTGGAACAGAAATTGTAAAACAAAAAGGAGTAAATGGATTAAAAACAGAAACATATATAACTAAAATACTAAATGGAAAAATAATATCAACAACATTACTATCAAGAGATACATATGATGCCATGACAAAAATAGTAAAAAAAGGAAAAGGTGCTACAACTACGACAGAAAAAAGTGTGCAGACACCTAATAATTTGCAACAAGAAACAATTACACCACCAGCTACTAATAGTATAACAGATACACAAACTACTAATACAACAACACAAGAAACAAATGCAGAAACAACAAATAAAAATGTAACAGTTCACTAGTCATACCTAAAAATCATAAAACTATTGACAATAAATAAAAAAAATAATATAATAAATAATATCCAGTTATCCTCTAACAAAAAAGAAGATAACTGGAAAATAAATTTTTAATAAATGGGCCATTAGCTCAGTTGGTAGAGCAGCAGACTCTTAATCGGAGGGTACGGTATCATCACTTATTCTTCTTAACTAGCTATTTTAAAGGGTTTGAGGTCTATATAATTAAATTTGAAAATATGTTATTCACCACTTTGCACCAGTTTTGCACCAGTTGTGGTAGATAACATTATAATTGGTCCACTAGCTCAACTGGCTAGAGCAATAGACTCTTAATCAATAGGCTCCCTATCAAGTGGATAATATATAAATGCCTTTTATTTCTAAGGGTTTGGGCTTTATAATTAAACTATTAGTAAGTGCTTATGCACCACTTTTCACCAGTTTTGCACCAGTTATTATATAAAACTGCAAAACATAATTTTATATTTGGGCTATTAGCTTAGTTTGGTAAAGCAGCGGACTCTTAATCCGAAGACCCAGGGTTCGAGCCCCTGATAGCCCACCATATCAGCATTTTTGCCTATATTGTATATAGGTATTTTTTATGAAATGTTTTCTGTTCTATATTCATTCTTAAATATATGTTTATATACTTGTTCCATTGCTTGTTTCTTTCTTTTACTAGAAACACATATATAGTATTTTTGAGTAGTATTAAAATCAGAGTGACCCATTAATCGCATCAATACAATTTCTTCCATACCTTCTTCTGAACAAAATGTAGCAAATGAATGACGTAATCCGTAAGGTGTCATATATTCTAACTCGTATTTTTTAATAAATGTCCTCATACATTTCGATAAATTTTCTGGTACATAAGGTCGTCTATATTGATTTACAAATATATATGAGTTTTCATTCCATTTAGTTTTAAATAACTTAAATAATCTTTGTTGTTTTTCTTTGTGTTCTAATAAAATTTTCTTTAATCTAGGATTTAATGGTATTTTCCTATAACTTTCCGTTGTTTTTAATCTTCCATCGCCTCTTTCATGACCTATAATTCTAACTCCATCATATATAGGGTAATCTTTATAGGCATTATTTATGATCAACTCATTAGATATTTCATCTATTGCACACCATTTTAATCCACAAGCTTCCTCTGGTCGCAAACCTGTAAGAAGCATTGTTTCAAAAAGTAATGAAACATCAGTATTTTCTGTTTCAAAGTAATCTAACCAAACATCTTGTCTATCAGATTCAATAAATATTATAGATTCCTCCTCCTCTGCATAAGGCTTTTGTGGTTTTCTTATTCTTGGAGTATAAAATATATAATTTTTTTCTCTTGCAAAATCAAAAAGCATTTTGAGAACAATATAAACAATTTCTTTAGTTCTATAACCATTAATAGAATTGATAAGTTCTTTTATATTTTTCTCAGTTATAAGACATATTTGTTTATCTTTAAAATAAGGTATTAATACATCTGTTAATGGCGAATTATAACCCTGTACGGTTTTTGGACTTAATGGTTTAGGATTATCTTCTGATTTTTCTGTTAATGATTTTTCATGTTCAAACCATTCTAAAGCAACTGTTTCAAAATCTTTTGATATAACAGGTGTTACTTGATTTTGTTCAAAAAATTCTAATTTATTTTTTTCTTCTAATGTAATTGAAGAAGTTTGAAAAACATTATTAAATTGAACTGACTGATTATTATTTTGATATATATTACTCTGTGGATAAATTGTAGTAGGAATGTTTGTGTTATTTATACTTGTTAGAATTTTAAAAACAGCAGTAGCAGAATCCATTACATCTGAATTTGAGGTTAGGTTTAATTCTTGCATAGAAATCATAATCGAATCATAGATATTAAGGCAGCTCTCTTTTCTTAATAAATTCATATTTCTATATTCAGTTAATCTTTCAGCCATTTTATTTAAAATTTTACAAACAGCATCACTTTGAGAAATACCACTATAAGCAGTTAATCTTGGATTTTTAACACCTCCTATCACTTTCAAAGTAGCTCTAGCTTGAAAACCAGAATCTTTTTTTGCAACACTTATTGTATATTGTCTTTTTAATTCACTTCTATTTTGTTTTACCATTGTACTGGTATTCTGTATCTTTTCCATAAATTATTCCTTTCCGTTTAGAAATGACAGAATATAAATAAATTTAATAATTGTATAAGTGAATTGGTTTAAATATATTTATATTTTAACGTATAATCACCATTTTGTCAGCCCATCCGTAAAAAATTTTTAATATTTATATCCACCATATTGTCCGTAATTTTCTGCAAACCATTTAGGGAGTAATTCTTTATTTATAATAATTTTTCTTTTAAACCTTACTGCTGGAAAGCCCTCTAATTTAACTAATTGGAGCATCAAATTTCTTCCTATTCCTAACATTTTTCTAGCTTCATCTACAGTAATACCTAATTTCATATCATTATCATTTGATTCCATAACAAACACCCAAAATAAGCCTATATAGATTGCCATATATAGACTTGTTTTCCTTTCTTTAAATTATAGGAATATAATTCTAATAATTTAACTCATAGTCGTTTTCTATATTGTTTTCATTATAATTATATTCTTTTGCATATTCTGGATAGCGTATTTTAATAGCTTCATAGAAGTATGGTGCATATTCACAGCAAAATATTTCACTAGGATTGTAATTCTGTGAAAATTTATTGTTTTCACAATCTTTCTCACTATCATAATTACATCTATTCCACAAGCTAAAAGCCATTCGTGTAACTTTTTTACTTGTTTCTGTTTGATAAGCCTCATTTAGTGAATCTATATCAATTTCACCTTTTTTTAAATCAAATATTTTATTGAAATTATCTCTTGTAGTTTTGCACATTCCTAAAGTATATACAATTGATTTATAATACACATCTGTTTTTCTATATTGTTGCATTATTTTATATTTTTCTTTCCAAAATTCTGCATGATTATTGTCAATAAATTTCATTTTTTCTCCTTATATTAAGTATTTTATTTCCATTTTATTTTTTTAGGCACAGCATAAGAAACTTTATCTAGCATTTCTTCTTTAATTCTGTATTCACTTGTTTTATTATGAAATCTATAAATACTAGAATTCCAATTTCTAAATGTACGATTATTCATTATTTTTCTTCCAGATAATTCATAACTTGCTTGAATATGTTGCATTTGTAAAACTTCGTTAGCAATTGAATTCCTTTTTCGTACTTTTCTCATATTTTCTTTATTGAAATTTCTTCGTTTTACTTTGTTTTCGTCTTTTCTTCGTTGTTTTTCTGCATCATATCTAGCATCTTGTTTTAATATTTTAGTTATATATGATTTGACTACATTTATTTTTTTTGAAATTTCAATAGCTGTCATTTTTTCATCAAAATATAAAGTAATAATTTCATCCTTTTTTGACATCTTTTAAATCTCCTAATATAGTGAACTTTTTGCACACGGATTTTTGACACAATACACCTATTATAAATCTTTTGTTAAATAATCCATATATTTGCCGAAATCTTTTCCATGAAATTCTGATAGTTTTGGAGTATGTTTTACATTTTCTAATTTCTTTAATTTTTTTAAGCGAATAGTATTAACTATTGCTAAAATCATTAAAGCGAAACTAATAATAATTAAAAACAGAATAAAAAATTTCATTAATAAATCCCCCCATCATAATTTTTAAAGAGAAAAACAAGTAAGAAATATTCTTCTCACTTGTTTCCTCATTAAATTAGATTTTTTAAGGTCTAATTTTTAAATTTTTTTAATTTTTTTTCTAAATTGTTTATTGCTAAATCCAAACTATCTTTTACTGACATAATAGCACATCCTTCTATTTCAGCAATTTCCCTTAGAGTTTTATTTTCAAAATAATATAGTTGTATTCGTCTTTTTTGTAATTCAGACAAAGAATTAATAGCATTTTTTAATGCTTTATTAAGTTGCTTATTTGCAAATTCATCTTCTAAGCTTATAGGCTTGTCCATTACTCTTGAAGGGAGTTTATTTTCATAAATTTCAGAGTGCTCTATATGCCTGTCAAATTCATTTCTTTGACGTTTTTCTTTTCGTTTTTCCGAAATAAGAGCCTCTTTTATGAGGCTACTTATTTCTACTTCTTGAATATTATTTTCATAATCCTTAAATACCGCTATGTGCTTGTTTTCATTATTTGTATAAACTATATAGTCGCATAATTTTTTACCTTTAAAATTAAATTCTCTCATTATTTTCCTCCTAAATTTGAATTTTTTAAACTCAAATTTGGAGGACTTCTACAATGAGGAATATGGGCTAATACACAAAAAAAAGAGGCAGACCTGTATCCACAGACAAATCTACCTCTAAAAAATGAAGATATATTAAATTGTTCTAATATTACCAATATTCTAACCATAATAATCTCCTCGAGTATAGTTAGAATTTAAAATAGAACCGTAATAAACTAACTACGCTCCTAAAAAAATCTATTTTTAGTTAGAATATTAACATTGATATTAAATTATAATGGCTTTTTTACGAAAAAGCTAAACTTCTTTTATTTTTTATAAAAATTTCTCCTTTAATAGATTTTTTATTGTCATTTTATCACTTTTTAAAGTCGTTCTTTGTCGTAATTTGTCGGCAATAATAAAAAAATGATAAAATTTTCAAAAATATGTAACAATTTAAAAAATTTTATCCTTTATTATATGAAGGAGGTAAATTTGTTATGCCAAATCTAAAAAAAATATAAAAAGAATATTATACAGCTACTTATAAATACTTATTCTGCTTAATGTAAAATAAGGAATTTTCAGAAGACCTTATGCAAGAAACATTTACTGTAGCCGTTGAAGATATAAAAATATATAGGAGAGTATAAATTATACATTTGACTATGTTAAAGATAAAAACATATATGATAAAAGAATTAAAGAAAAATGTTAATGTGTCTTTGAATATGGAAAATATGATATAAAAAAAGACTTTATATAAAATAAAAATGTACCATATAGTCAAATGGTACATTTTTTCTTTCTATTTGATATTCTCTTCTCTTAAATGTTTAGTATATTCAGCTAATAATTCATTCGGTGTTATATCTAAAATTTCGGCAATTGCTGCTAACTCATAATCTGATACAGTTCTTTTTCCAGATTCGATTAAAAATATTGATTGTCTATGTAAATCTAATCCTAACATTATTAGCTTATCTGACAATTGCTGAACAGAATAATTTTTTTTTGTTCTATAATAATTTATATTTGCCCCTGTTACATTCTTTTTTCCAGCTAAATCCTTGTATGGATTTCTTGAATTTCTACTATTCACGACTATTTCCTCCATTATTATTTGATTTTATCATTTTTTCGTGATATAATTGAAAAGCATGGTTTTCAACATAAAGAAATGTTATAATTATTATATAAAAGGAGGGATGCTTATGAAAAATGATATAGAAAAAGTACAAAAGAAGATTGATAAAGCTAGAAAAGAAATGGACTTATCCATAGCAAATAATGAGAATTACAGTATAATATATGAAAAATCTAAATATATTGATAAAATAATCCTTAAATACTTAGATGTAGAAAAAAAATTAAAAAAAGAGAGGAGGAAACTTATGAAGAAATATGATAATCTTATTGAAACCCCTTTTAAGAATGAAATTATTGCTCAAATAAGATCAGAAGTAAGATTAAAATATCCTAGTATGGGAGTAGATGAATTATTACATTTTTCAACTAATACATACATTTATGCTAATTTAATTGTGCATAAAGTACCAGAACAGGAAATCATAAACCAGTTAATGTTTTTAAATAATAAATTTTTTAATGCAACTCAAAATAATGATGAAATTATAATAGATAGAGAAATGGGAGAATCTACTTTAAAATACTTAAAATATATAAAAGATAAATATGTAAAAATTATAAAAGAAAGAATATAAGTAATTAACGATTTAAAATCGTATTTTTATTTGCCTTATACTTTCTTAATAGGAAACAAAATATTTCTTGACATTCAATAATATTATTTAAAAAAATATGGAATAATGAATAATAAGAAAATATATTTTTCCTGTGGAGAATGGAGGCAACTATTATGGAAGACAAAGAATACAATGATTGGAAAAACTTTGGTATCAGAGTAAAAAATTCAAGAAATAGTGTAGGAATGACTGTTGAAAAACTTGCTGAAAAATCTAATAGAACGGAAAACTTTATATTTAGAATTGAGGCAGGTCAAAGTTGCAGTATTCATACATTATATCAATTAAGCAAAGCATTAAATAAATCATCTGATTACTTATTATTTGGTGAAGAAATGAAAACAAAAGAAATAAATTATTCTGACAGAGAAATAGTAGATAATATTTTAAATCAATGTGATGAGAAAAAGTTAAAAATAGTAAAAGATGTCATTATTGCAATATTTTCAGATTTTGATGAATTAGTAAAATAAGCATTTACACTAGATATATTATTTATAGTAAATAAATCCATGTTTAAACACTAAAAATAAAACATATACAATCACAAATTAATGTTATATAGTTTAAAAATTGTCCTAAATAATGAGTTTTAATCATTGAATATAATTGTTATAAAAATATTTTTGATTTTTGCTAAATAAGAATTAATGTGGTAAAGAAAGAAATTATATCATGATTTAGATTTAGAAAAGATTTCTTTGCTTTAGTATTTCAAAAATATTCTCGAACAGTAACACTTTGAAACATAACTTATTTTTCTATAATGTTAATTTTCAATATAACAAAAGGGACTACAACTTTTACATTGCAGTCCCCCCCGAAAACAATTGTAAACCAATCGTTTTGGCAGAAGCTAGAAGCTAAAACTATTTAGTTTCTGATCATCTTATCAGCATCAATCATGAGCCGAAGAAGTTGAACGCATAACCGTACGTGAGGTACAGTGAACCATTAGGATCAGCGCTCCCGTCCGAATTGTAAAGAGTGAACTCGACCATTATCCGCTGTCCGTTTGTAACGCGCAATCCATTCGAACTAACCAGACCGTCGAACGAATAAGCTGCCGGAGTCGTCCAATCCGCCAACACAGCGAGGGTATCCGCATTTTCTATCCTAACACGGACTTTCTTGCTCACATTTCCTGCATTAAATTTCAGTGTAATGTAAAGCAAGCCTGTTTTTCCCATGGTCTTGACCGGTGTTCTGTTGTTGCCCACAAGCGTAAATGAGCCAACAATATCCCGATCCGAACTCCATATTTCAGTGCCACCACGCGGCGTGATCTCGGAATAGCCAGCCGTAGCACCATTGTCGCCTTCGCTTGCAAATGCTGTCGTTGTCAGACCTAAGCACATGCAAACCGCCAGTAAAACTGCAAAAAAACGTCTCTTCATCTTTCTTGCTCCTTTCATTTTTGTAGCCTCTAGCTTCCTATACAGAAAAACTTGTCTGTATGAAAAATATTATATCACACAGTCTATATGATGTCAATAGTTTTTTGCAGTTTTTTACATTTTTTTACATTTTGGTTACGCTTAACTAAAAAAATAAAGTAGACAAGTTTTATTTCTCTACATTTGCTATGCTATAACTGTTCCTTCTTCCAATGTCTTTATAAAAGTACTATATGCATTCGTTCCTTGTTTTTATACGTATTATGCAACTTCGTATTATTACATAATTCCTGTACTAAATTCACTTCTAAATTTTCTTATTTTTTATTTTACTAATTCTTTTTAGTGTACTTATTTCTTTTGTAATACTATCCATTTTTTTATAATTCTTTCATTTGCTTCAACATATCTTTCATTCTATAATCATTTACTATAATCACACCTATTCTTCATATGATGATTATATATCAAAATTTAATAAATGCATGTTACATTTTTAAAACAAAATTATTATAATATAAGTTTTTTTGTATCAATATTTTTATATGAACTTTTTAAATTAAATATAAAAAAAACATACTCTATAAGGCATATAGTCCTTATAAAAGTATGTTTTTATTTCAAGTTGATTATTTATAAAATGTATTTTATAAATTTTATATTTTTTAGATTTCACTACTTATCAATTAAATTAGATCTTCCACCTATTATTTCTCCAGTCGTTGCGTCAATAAAATATTCGTAAGATACATTCTTATCTCCTTCTTCTACGCTTTCTACAGTTACCTTCCAAGCTTTTCTATTTAGTTTATCCGTTTGATATTCCACATATTCATCTGGAGAAGCATTGATTTGTTTCTGCTGAATAAATTGCTTATAATCAGTTGTTCTTAAATATGCGTTGCCATTCATTCTAACAATTCCCAATTCCGCATTCGTACATTTTATTTCGTATCCATGTTTTATTCCATTCTCTGCATCTAAAGCTGTTTTTATTGCTTCTTCTTTTTCTATTTCAACTGGATTATTATCATATTGAAAATCGTACATATAAAATGATTCTATCTCATTTATTTCTGGAATAAATCCTATTTCTATTAGTTCATAGTTATTTAAATAACCATCATATTCTTTTGTAAAAGTAACATAATAGATATATGACTTATCATCTGAATTGCAATTAGATGTTACTTTGACATTACTATATTCTGTTACATCATATCCACATTTTTTACAAAGACTTCTTGCTGTTTTTTCAGCTTCTTGAGCAGTAGTTCTATAATTTTCTATATCGCCATGTAAAACATTTTCAAAGAATATGCCTAAATATTTTTCTTCCTGAGCATCAAAACTTACTAAAATTCCACTTTCAGTTTCAAAATGCCAATCCATCTCATAACTATCTAGATTTCCATCGAGATTTGCTGATTTTATTATTTCATTATCATAACCAAATTTTGTTAAAATATTTCTAAATTTGTTTGTTGCCTCTTCTTCAGTCATGCAATTTGTTTTTTGTTCTTGTGTAATCAAACTATCGTTTCCTTCTAAAGTAAATCCTACTGTTTTTTGTGGTTTTCTCCATATACTCTTAACTATGTTTGTGCTTGCATAAACTATTCCAACAGTCATAATTAAACAAGCACAAGCTACTGAAACAACTTTAGCTAATGAATAATGTGTTACTTTCTTTTTTATTTTATCGTTATTTAAGCTTTGTTTAATAGTATTAGTAAATTCATTAGGAATTTCTATTCCTAAATTTAAATCATGATATAATTTCTTATCAAAATTATCCATTGTTATCACTCCTTTTCCTATAATATTTTGCTTCGCTCTAGTCATTTTCTTTGTTACAGCTTTTTTATTTCAAAAATATCCATCCATTATATTTCCCCCCCTTTCTCTATAATATTTTTAATCTTTTGTTTCGCTCTAGTTCTTTTCGTTGTTACTGTTTTTTCTTTTAATTTTAATAGCTTTCCTATTTCTTTATCAGTAAAATTTTCTATGTAATATAGTGTAATAATAACTCTATCTTCATATTTCAGATTTTTACATATAAAATTAAAATCAATTAATTCTTCTACATTTTCTATATTAGAGTTAGATAATGCACTAATTGCATCAACATTTTCTATTTCTTCAAATGAAACTATTTTTTTCTTACTATTTTGTCTATATACATTATTCGTTTCATTAATTAAAATTTTTATTATCCAAGTTTTAAAATACTGTGGATGCTTTAATTTCTTAATTGATTTAAAAGCTATTAAAATTGTTTCTTGCATTGCATCACATATATCATCATTATTTTTCAATCTTAATTTTGCAATTTTATATAAATCTTTTTCATATAGTAATATAAGATTTAAAAAGGCATCTTTTTCTCCCTTTTTTGCTTTTTCTATTAATTCTTCCATTGTTTTTCTTTCCTTTCTTCCCTTTATATATTAGATGTTTTTTATATATAAAATTCTTTCATTTTTTTTTATTTTTTTTATTTTTTTTATAATATTATAGAATAAACAACAAAAATTCTTATATTATAAGTATAAGTCATATGTTATAAAAGAAAAATTGTAAATCTATAAACTAATACTTCAATTTAAATACTTGTTTTGTCATAGAAAAAAATGAATATATAAAAAAATTTAATAACAAAGAGTGTCTGCTAGCAGAATATATGATTTAATAGGATATATACTTATTGTAAACTTGTTTGAGTATGTGATAATAGTAGGATTATCAAAATTACCAATGTATATTATAATTATAGTATTTTGTATGTTAATTGGAACATTAAAAAATCACACTTCAATGTCTATGATACTAACATTAATAATATTTTTAATAGGATATAGGATACTTCCAATATGGTCAGGAGTAGATAGCTTGAATGTAGTAGCACGATATTTTGTAACTAACAATTGGGATTTTAGTATGTACTTATTTGGTAAGATGTCAAAGCTTAATGGAATTACTTTATATAGTTCTATTATTGTTTACTTGATACACTTGTTTATATTCTTATATTTAACTATACGCAAATTTAATAGAAAAGAAATATATAATAATGTTTCATAACTATAAAAGTATTAAATATAAACTAAATATTATTTGCATTTTACATTATAATTATCTTGACAACTTATAATGTTATAGAGCAGGTGATTATTTAAAATTATCTGCTCTCTTATTATAACATTGAAAAATAAGCACTTCAATATTGTTTATTTTTTATAAGTTAGTTGTAAAAAAAAATCAAATGTGATAAAATTTGTTTAAATATAACAAAAGGGGTGCTTATAATGAATCCAGAAGAAATATTTACGGATAAAGAATTAAAAGAAATTAAAGATATAGGAGTAAATATTGAAAATAGAATATATACACCAGAAGATTGTAGAATATTAGTAAATAAAATAAATGAAAACATAATAAGTGAAAGCAAAAAAAATATTCCTGATCGAATTAATAAACTTAATAATGTTTTAACTACTTTAATAAAATTTCAAAAAATGTAAAGGATAAAATAATGAATTTATATAGAGGTTTAATAAAATGTGGGGAGTGTAATCATTCATTTAAACGGCAGAAAAGAGCGAAATAATATCAATTACAGATGCAATTATAGATTGAAATTTGTTGTACCTTTTGATATAAAAATTTATGATACTGATAGAAGGAGAAAATAGATGATAAAATTAATAAAAAATGAATTAATAAAAATATTTAAAAGAAAAAACATCTATATTTTATTGATAATAGGTATATTAATAATGTTAGTATTAAATATATTTGAAGGGATAGAAAGACAGCCTGTAGATATGCAAAAACAGTACAAAAGACTATATGAAAATGATAAAATGCTATTAGAAAATTATGAAAAATTTAATGTAGAAGATTCATATGAAGATATTGTTGAGAGAATAAAATTAGAAGAGTATGCAATGCAAAATAATATTAAATATAATATCATCATAAACTCCGAAAATAAAAATGTAATATTGCCAAAAGATGCTAGATATTTATTAATAAAAGTCTTTAAGAATTTTGATATTTTAATGATTTTTTTGGTTATTTATTTATCTAGTACAATAATTTCTGAAGAATACAATAATGGAACAATAAAAAATTTATTAATAAAACCTCATAAAAGAACAAAAATATTACTATCAAAAATAATAACTGCAATATTTTTAACAATAATAATTTCAATACTTATGGTAGTATTCCAATATTTATTGGGAGGAATAATATTCGGATTTGACAGCTATCAATTAGAATCAATAAAATATAATTCAATAACCAATAACATTGAAACTATGGATTTAATGCAAAATACAATTGTAACACTTCTAAAAAAAGAACCTATGTATTTATTATTAAGTTTAGCAAGTATATTATTTGGAATAATTACTAATAATATAGCACTAAATATATTAATTTCTTTAGGACTATATTTTATTTCAACAATGGAATTTTTAATTAATAATATAACAAAATATTTATTTATTTTTAATTGGGATTTAACTACAAATAATATGATAAATATTACACAATCTATATCAATATCTGTTATTAGTTTTTTAGTTATTTTTATATTATTAATTATAATCTTTAAAAAGAAAGACATTACTAATGAATAAAAGGAGGGAAAATAAAATATGAAAGTTTTAGAATGTAATAATTTAAAAAAGCAAATAAAAAACAAAATAATTGTTCAAGGTATTTCATTTTCTATAAATAAAGGAGATGTAGTAGGGTTATTAGGACCAAATGGAGCTGGAAAAACAACTATTATAAAATTAATTTTAGGTTTAATAAAAATAAGTGAAGGAACAGTTTTTATTAATGGATACAATATAGAAACAGATTTTATAAAGGCAATAGATAAAGTAGGAGCAATAGTTGAATCTCCTGATTTGTATATGTATTTATCAGGATATGACAATTTAAAAATAACAGCAAATAATTATAAAAATATTTCAAAAGATAGAATTTTAGAAGTAGCAAAAATTGTAGGATTAGATAATAGAATAAAAGATAAAGTTTCAACTTATTCATTAGGAATGAGACAAAGATTAGGAATTGCAGAAGCAATTATAAATAATCCAGAACTTTTAATATTAGATGAACCAACAAATGGATTAGATATTGAAGGAACTATTGAGATGAGAAATCTAATAAAAAGCTTATCTAATCATGGAATTGCAATACTAATATCAAGCCATAATTTAACAGAAATAGATAATTTGTGTAATAGAATAATTGCAATAAAGAATGGAAAAATGGTTACAGACGAAACAATTGATGAGTTTAAACAAATATCTAGCGAAAATAGTTATATTTTTGAATTGAATAATGTAGATAATGTTGATAAAATACTTCAAAATTATAAATTTGAAATAGTAAGTAAAAATAAAATTAGAGTTTATATTTCTAAAGAAAATGTATCTGAAATAACACAAAAACTTCTAACAAATAATTATCAAGTTTATTCAGTCCAAGAAGAACTAGTTACATCAGAAGAGGCCTTTATAAAAAAGGTGGGTGAAAACAAAATTGATTAAATTAGTAAAAAATGAGTTAATAAAAATATTTAAAAGAAAAAGTATTTATTTTATGTTTTTTCTTTCAATAATAGCAATAGTTATTTATAACAATATGAATTTAGATCAACAAATATTAGTATATAAGGAAAAGGCTGAAAATATAGGTTATATATCAGATGAGACTATAGAAAGAGAAAAAACAAAAGGTGAAATAGAACAGTATATTTATTCACTTCAATATAATGAATATGCTAAACTTTATAATACTACTTTTAAGGAAAACTCTTGGCAAAGATATGCTCTAAATAATGACAGCAGAGGATGGGCTTATGAAAATTTTTATGATAACGATATTACAAAATATTTAACTAATATTAAAGATTATGAATATAATGAAAATACAAAAGTAACAAAAGAATTATATGAAACATCAAAAAATAAATATAACGAATATGTAAATGCATTAAAATCAAATGACTGGAAAAGTTTTGTTAATTTGAAGATTAAAAACTTAGAAGAATTAAAAAATACTCAAAATCTTACACCAGATGACATTAAAGAGATAAACTTTGAAATAGATTGGTATTACCTAAGGTTAAATCATAATATTAATTTTGGCAATGAGATAATAAATGAATATTTAACTAACTATAGAGAAAAGTATTATCTTATTATTTATGAAGAAGCAAATATGGATAAAACATCACAGTCACGTATTCGTGAATTAAATGAAAATAAATCTAAATTAGAATTACTTAAATATGTAATTGAAAATGATATAAATTATGATATATCAAATGAGAAAAATTTTATTGCAAATAATAAGATAGATGCAAGAATTTCTTTTATTAGAACTTTTGACCATTTTAATTTGATATTAATCATTATTGCAATATATATTTCATCTACTATAATAACTGATGAATTAACAAAAAAAACAATTAAAAATATACTAACTAAACCACATAAAAGATATACTATTATAATATCAAAAGTAATTGCATGTATAGTTACTATAATTATTTCAATGATTTTTATTAGTATAATACAATTTTTTGCTGGAGGATTTAAATTTGGATTTGATAGTTATGCTAATGGTTATTTAGGATATGATTTTAATAATAACAAAGTATTTAATATGAGTTTATTAAATTATCTTATACTAAGTGGAATAACTAAAATTCCTGAATACATAATAATTAGTTTATTTTGCATTTTTATTGGTATTTTTAATAAAAATATAGCTATGTCTATGATTTTGACATTAATGAGTTGCTTATTTGCAAATACTGCTTTAGCACAGTGGTCTAAAGTAGATACTTTATCTAAAGTTGCGAGATTTTTTATAACAAATAACTGGGATTTTAGTACATATTTATTTGGAAATATTTCAGGTATTAATGGAATAAATCTTTGGCATTCTATTCTTATATATTTAATTTATTTTGCTATATTATTAAAACTTATCACTTCTAAATTTAAAAAATTAGAAACCTAAGAATAATTTATTAAAATATGATATGCAAAATTTAAAAAAATATTTTTAAATAAATATTAAATAAAAAGCATTTGCAATTCTATCTAAATATTTTTTATCTTTTTGCAAATGTTGGTAGAAAGCAATAAGGGTATTTTATGCTAAAAAAAATGATAAAATACTCTTATTTTTTATGAACATTTTTGTAAAGTTTCTCCATAAAATAATTCTTATAAGTTAGTTGTAAAAAAAAATCAAATGTGATAAAATTTGTTTAAATATAGAAAAAGGGGTGCTTATAATGAATCCAGAAGAAATATTTACGGATAAAGAATTAAAAGAAATTAAAGATATAGGAGTAAATATTGAAAATAGAATATATACACCAGAAGATTGTAGAATATTAGTAAATAAAATAAATGAAAACATAATAAGTGAAAGCAAAAAAAATATTCCTGATCGAATTAATAAACTTAATAATGTTTTAACTACTTTAATAAAATTTCAAAAAATGTAAAGGATAAAATAATGAATTTATATAGAGGTTTAATAAAATGTGGGGAGTGTAATCATTCATTTAAACGGCAGAAAAGAGCGAAATAATATCAATTACAGATGTAATTATAGATTGAAATATGGAAAAAATAAATGTTCTAATGATTCTATGATAGAAGAAACATTTATTACAGATTTAATAAAACAACAATTATATGTTATTAATATGGATATTAAAAATGTAGATGTTCCATCTATCATAAAAGAAATCATTGTTACAAGAACAAGAGTAGAAATATTTTTTAAAAATCTTTCCATAAAAAGTTGTTATTCTGATACTACAACAGGAAAATTACATTTTGATACATTAAATTCTTAAAAGGGGTACAACAAAATTGCTAAATTTTTTCAGTAGGGGAGACTAAAAAATACTGGTATAAAAGACATATACCAGTATTTACTGATTTTATCTTGTTTGAAAAAACTTTAAGCACATTTTTCTAATACTTCTTGGGCAAATAATTTTTCAAATATAAACTCTAAAACGTTTACTACAATACTATTTCCAGCCATTTTATAAGCCTGTGTGTCTGAAATTCCTATATATTTAGCCTTATAAAAATCTGTATCATTAAATCCCATAAGTCGCCAACATTCAAGGGGAGTAAGTTTTCGTATTCTCATATAATTTTCACCATCTTCTGAAATTAATACTGTAGAACTTGATGTAGTGCATCCACAAGTAGCAGTTT
Source organism: uncultured Clostridia bacterium (assembly GCA_947626815.1). Lineage (GTDB taxonomy): Bacteria > Bacillota > Clostridia > TANB77 > CAG-508 > CAG-269. The sequence goes on from CANQTN010000013.1 coordinate 32,152, forward strand.
GTGTAGGAGCAATATCTTTTATTTCTCTATCATTATAAGGATTATACATTCTTTTATATTTATTTATATCTATTATTTTATTAGCATCTTCTAATACTGCAATGTTAGGAGATGTTAATATTGTATTTGAAACTTTTTTCCCAACTCTACCTCTTTTAGTTAAATTATTAGGATATGCAATATTTATTGAATCTCCTTCTGTAGCTTCAACATAACCTTTTTTAGTACCTTCATTTACACAGATGAAAGGTTGCTGGTTTCCTCCACTTGACATAGTTGTTAGGGTAGGGGATAAGCCATTCGGATCATACACATTTCCTGCTTGATGCCTTTTATTATCATTATCATATATACCAATTATCTTTTGGACTTTATTGTCAGCTATATATTGATTTTCTCTACCGCATATTTTATAATACCCTGATATAATACAAGAACTTATATCTGGATTTTTATATTCTTTAAGTATTTTATTATTTTTCTTAATTAATCTACCAATTCCTTTTTCACTAAGATAGTATTTTTCATCTACTCTATCTTCTAATAAATCTTTAAGTTTCCACAATAGAGGAACAGGTTGTGGAAAACAAAAATTACTTTTGGATATATCATTACGAATAGATATAATAAAAAGTCGCTCTCTATTTTGTGGGATTCCATAATCTTTTGCATTTAATATCTTCCAATAGTTTGTATATCCTAGTTCTGATAAATCATTTAGTATAGAATTAAACTGATTTTTAAATCTTTTACTTGTAAGGTTTTTCACATTTTCTATTACACTATATGAAGGTTTTTTAGCTTTTAATATTTTATATCCTTCGTAATATAACCCACTTCTTGTTTCTCCTTCTTTAATACCTCTCATCTTTCCTGCAATTGAAATATCTTGGCAAGGAAAACCCCATGTAAGCAAATCAAAATTTGGTAAATTATCTGTATCTATTTTTGTTATATCTCCATAATTTAAATTTTCTGGAACATTGTGTATTGCACAATATGTTTTTATTGCAAATTTATCTATTTCAGAAAATCCTACTAACTCATAAGGTATCTTTAATCTTTCTAAAGCTTTTTCAAAAGCTCCTATTCCAGAAAATAAACTAAATAATTTTATCATTTATAAATTTATCCCTCCTTTGCATAAAAAAAAGACCACAGGCTATTCTGAGGTCAAATAATAATATTTAAAATTGACTATACATCTTGTCAATTTCCTTTTTTCTATCTAGCACATATTTTTCTAACTCTGTACCCGATATATTTCCAATTTTCTGATTATTTTCGTTATATATTTCGTATTGCTTATCATCCACTAAAAAAAGTGTATAATATTGATACTTTTCATTAAAAGCAATAAACTTTTTAGAAATATATATTTTTTCTTTTGTATATGGTAGATTTATGCAAAACTTATCATCATCTGATAATTTATAATCAATACGATTGCCACCAAATTTAATATTATGAATAAATAAATTGCTTTTAGCTAGTTTTTCCTCTTTTATTGTATCTAAATGATTTAATTCTCTTTGCAATTCCAATATTTCTTTTTTCTTTTCATTAATTTCTATTCGCTCAAATCGAGTAGATTTAATCAAATTTTTTGCCTCATTTACAGAGTGTATATTTAATTCATTTTGTAATTTTAAAAATATTTGAACTTCTGGTGGAAAAATATAATTTGCTTCTACTTCTTTATATGACATTGCATATTCATAAACCTTATACAATTGAATATAATCTTGTGCTTTTTCTGTTTTTTCAATAATTCCATCATATTCTTTTTTATTTTTCTTTAGCTCAATATTTATAGACTTTATTTGATTTCTTTTTAATTGGATTTGGTTTTCTATATCATCAAAAGAATGAATATTATATTTATCCATATATTCTAATTGTTTTTTTAATTGATAATATCTTTGTATTTCTTGATATTTTGTTTTCTGATACTCATTATATACTTTCCCTTTTGCAGAAATTTGACTTTTTTCAATTGCAATTTTAGATTCATTAGCTTTTTGCCATAGGATAGAATTAAATTCATTTTGTTCTACTTTAATTCCTAGAAGTTTTATATTATTTTTAGACTTAAAAAACTTATATAAATTTTGTACACTATATTTCTTATCAATGGTAGATATTCTAGCAAACCTTTCCATTCCAATACTCTTTACTGCAATATGTTTGCCTCTTTTTATTTTATATCCCATAATTGAAAGTTCATCTAAAAATTCCTCTAAACTATTACATTTATAAATAATATCTTCAATATCAATTTGTATTTTTTCTTTAAAACTTTGTTCTTTATATTGATAATAAAAATCTTTTTTACTATCTTTAAAATATGTTTTTCTAGGCATAACATAGCATCCATATTCAGCTGCAATTTTATCACTTGTATCACTTAATCCGTATAATCCTTCTTTTTGATTAGATAATTTATCCTCTAACTTTCTTCCATAAAGATTTATAGCATTGATAGATATATGATTGTGGATATGCCCTTTATCTATGTGTGTAGAAATAACACATTGGAAATCTGGATATAATTCTTCGCATAATCTTTTTCCAATTTCATTAGCCTGTTCTGGCGTAATATTGTCCTTTGGTGAAAAACTTTGAATAACATGATATGCTACTCTACTACCTTTCATATTGAATTTTTTTTGAACATCTAAATACTCAATTAATGCTGTTTCTAAATTGCAATTTATTGATGATGCTATTCCAACTTTCTCTCCATCATGTTTTTCATCTAAAATATATTCAATTAATTGTTTTGGTGAACCATAGTGAGCATCTCTTTTGGTTATAGGCATTTTTTTGCCTCATCTACAATTCGATTATGGTTTAATTCTTTCCAAACCTTTAAATCTAGTTTATTATCAATAAGTTTTAACATTTCCTTTTGTCTTTTTAAAATCGATACAATCATTAAAGAAATATTGTCTAAATCTTCACTTGAAAGTTGTGTTGCATATTTATTCAAATACCTAAATTCTTTTGCTATTTTTTTTAGTTCTTCTGTATTATCTGAATATGCTTTCAATATTTCATTTTTATTCTTTAAATCTACCATTGTAACATTTTCATATATAGCAGAATCTCTTATATATTCTGACAAATATTTATATCCATAGTGTTCTGCTTTAGCTTCTAAAAGTGTTCGTTCTTCATCTGAAATCCAAACCTTTAATCTTTTTCTTCTTTCTTTAGAATTTAACTCCATAATTTTTCCCTTCTCATAAAAAATAGAAGTAAGAAAAATTCTTACCTCTATCATTATGGTATATTTAATTTTTGTCGTGATATTCCCTCAAAATATCTTCTATAATTGCTATATTTTCCTCAGTAGTATTTATTAAACCATTTCTTATACGACCTATTAAATGTCTTATATTAGTTGTAGAACAATTATAGTATTTTGCCATATCACATAGTCTATAATTCCTATTTTCATTTTCTAGTAAATTATAAAACCTAAAAAATCTTTCTTTTTGTTTTTCTGTTTTATCACCTAGATTTTTTACAAGTTCATATATTTTCTTTTTTTGAATACCATTTAATTTATTTGCCTTTAATAATTCTAATAATTCATATACCATATCACTATTTTTATTAATATCCAATTTTATCACCTACAATATTTTTAATTAGTAAGATTTATCTTTTGGAATATAAAAATTTTATTTCATACATCACCTCTTTAATTGCAAAGCATATACACTTTAAAATTTATTTAATAATTAATTATTAATCATGGTATAGCGTATATTTTACAATTTGTCAGCCCTTTTCTTAATTTTTTCCAAAAAAGTTGTCATATATATATCCATTAGCAATGTACTTTTCTGTTAATTCCATTTTATATTGTTCTAATATTTCTAAATACTTTTGCTTGAAAATATTTTTACATAGCCATTCAATGCCTTCTTTTGAGATAATAAATTTCCCATTTTCTTTATATCTATATTTTTTGTCTGTAGCTTTTAACATTTTTATAATAGCCTTTTCAATAGTTCTATACTTCCTTTGAAAAAAAATTACTAACTCATCAATTGACATATCTTTTGAAAATAAATTTTTATCTTGTACTTTTAATTCTTCTTGATATTGTTTTATTCTTAACAAGAAAAAATCTATATCTGCGTCTATCAGGGCTTTTTCATTTTGAAAATATACATATATAAGCCAATAAAATCCTTCAATTAAAATATAATATCGTTTACTTTTTACTTTTTCACTTTTCCATCTACAATATGGATGCTTTTTTTCCATAATTTTAATTGCATATCTTAAATCTTTATGTGTAATTTCATTTCCGTTTTTAGTTTTTATATTTAATAGTTTTAATCTTATTAAGATTTTATTATATGATAAAAAAAAATCATCTAAATTATTGGCACTCATATTACCTCACCTATATAAAAGTATTAAAATTAGCGTAGCGAAATTTAATACAACAGAACAAATTTATTTGTTCCGAAAAATGATGGCATTTTTAACTGCCCATTTTTCGCCAGCTTGGTGTCAAGACCCCCTTTTCGCTGTTTAGGGAAAAATCCCTAATACCCAATTTGCCCTCTGGGAGATAAATTTTTTTATAAATTTTTGAGAAAAGTGGAGCAATTTTTACTCCACTTTTGTTAAAATTTCTATTAATAATCATAATCAAAATCACTATCCTTTTTTTGATTTATTTCTTCTCTTTTTAAATTCAAATATTGTTCTTTTACTAACTTATATTCTTCAACTATGCAACCAGTATTTGCTACATAATCATCTGAATATGATAATACATATCCTGTATCCTTAAAGAATTTTTTTGCCTCCTCCTTGCTTGAAAATGCTCTAAAAAATTCTCCGTTTTTGTGAACTACCACACTTTCATTTTGTTTATTTTCCCAATACATTATTTCTATATCATTTTCATTTTTATATGTATCTTCTATGCAATGTATTGATAAGCTTTTTTCAATCAAATCCTTATTAGACCCTATATAAATATCAAAATCATTTTCTACACAATCATCAATTAACCCCCTTTTTCTATCTGTATTGTCTGATATTATAGTATAACCTTTTTCTCCATATTCCCAAGAATAATTTTTATCCTTTGCAAAAATTGTATAGGTATGATTTTTTCCTTTTGTTACTCTAATTGCTTTTTCATCTCCATTAAAACAACCTAGTTTTATTAAAGATAGTTCAGAACCATCTTTAATTTTTAGTAATACACAATCATGATTATTTGCTTCAATTTCGACTAAATCACATAATCTTTTTTCTTTATTTTTATTGATAGAACAATCTAAATTTTTCTTTATAAAAAATTCATCTAAATCTTTAACTTCTATTGGTTCTTTTCCGTACCATTCAGTTGATTTATTAATATCATCACTCCAAGATAAACCTTTTGAATTATCATATTCAAATAAAAATAAATTGGTATTTTTATCATTTATTTTTGCTAAATGTTGAAACAACTGAAATGTAGTATATTCATTTAAAATATCATATAATCCACACTGAGCAAGAAAACTTTTAAATATCTTAAACTCATCCTCATTTGTAACTTTTATTGAATTTCTATTCGATAAAAAATCTATCCATTTATAATCATAAGTTTTCACAATTCTACCTCCATGTCTATTTCATTTTCTTTAGAATTATCTTTATTTTTTTCATAAAATTCATATATTGATTCTATATTACTTGTTACTCCTTCAATTCCTTCCCAAGCTTTTGTATCTAAATCAATTTTAGAATTATTTTCAAATAATATAGTAGTAATATATTTGCCATGAGATGCTCCATCTTCTGTATATACATCAGAGTATTTTATATTTAATTTATCCATTATTTCAGTATAGAGTGAGGATAATTTGCTTAATCCTTCATCTGTATCACATCCATAATTCATTAAATCTTTAATTTGATTTTCTTCAAAATATTCAATAACTTTTGGAAGTATAGTATCTTTTTTTATGGACTGTTTTTCTTTATAATCTTCCAAAAAATCTTCCAAAGTTTTAGTCTTTTCTGCTAAACAAATTATATTAGAATTAAAGTGTTTATTGGATTTTGAATACAATTCTAAAGTATCTTTATCATATCCTATATCTTCTGTTTCAAAATATAAATGCAATGTTTCTTCAAAATCTTCAAGTTGCTCTAAAGAAAAATAATCAAAAAATTCATATATTTTTTCTTCTGAAACAGCATATTTTTCTATTAATGGAAACTGGTCTTTTACCATAAAACCATATCCAACTTTTTTTAATTTATCTTTTTCTAAAAGCATTTCTTTTGACATTGTATTTACATATTTTTGACATATATTTTTATAAAAACTTTCCTCTGAATCAAGTATTTTTAATATATCTTTTATTTCAAATTTTTCCTTTTGTTTCATTATTCTGTTATATTCTTCAACATTTATTTTAGATAATATATTAGCAACAGTATTGCTTTCTAAATATCTTTTTGCAGTTAAATCCCAATCATTTTTAGGTATAGTTTCATTAGCATCTTTTCTTTCTTCCAATGATTTATATATATAATCTTGGTGAGGTGAACTTAATCTTTCGATTACATCAGCTAAAGTAGAAAATTCATCTTGCTCAATTCCACTCCAATTAGCTCCTTGCTTATCATTTAATCTAAATATATTTTCTAAATCTGAGTTGGTATCAGTCAATAATTCAAACTCATATAAATCTAATAATTCATTAAAAAAATCCACAATTATAGCCTTTTCTTTATCCATTCATACCCTCCTTATCCAAATATTTCTAAATCATTTTCATAATCTTGATTTGAATAAACAGAAACAGTATCACTACTGTCCTTATTATTATTGCTAAAAAAACTCATTTGGATTACATTGTTATTTGACTGTTCTTCCTTTGATGACACATCTTTTATTTCTTCAGCTGCAACTCTACTTTTATATAAAATATTACTTGAAAATTGTGATAACAAATATTTAATATTATTTGCTACTTCAACTATTTCACTAATAGTTAATGCGTTTTCTGATTGATTTCTTTTACTTACTACATCCTCAATATAATTTTCTTTATTAAAAGAATTAGTTATATAACTAATATCTTTTATAATTTTTGAAATATCTCTATTTAAAACTTCAATATTAAAAGAATAAGCTATATTATGTATTGTATCCTTAGATAAATTCCAAGAGCCATCTCCATTAATACTTACATCCCAATCACATTCTTTTATAATACTTTTTAAGGTGTTCAATGAAATTTTATCAATGTTTATTTGTTCTCTTTCTTTAAAATATATTCCTATTTTTAGTTCCTTAAATATTCTGTCTATATCACTATTTCTAGTATATATTCCAGGCAAATTTTTTAATAATTCATTTTCTAAATTTCTAAGAGAGTTATTGTAATAACCTCTAAAACCCTGTATATCATAATGAGCAATATCATCACATCCATAAATAAAGAAGTGATACATATATTCTGTCATATTTTCAAGTGAATCTGATTTTTGTAATTTTCTATACTGTTTTACGATTTTTTCAAATGAATATATTGTACTACCACAATATGATATATCAGATTTTAAGTTTTCATCATCAATACATTTTTGTATTATTAATCTATCATTGTATTCATTTCCAGTTAGATTTAATCTTTCAATATACTGTTTTTCTTTTTCAATTATTGATTTTTTTCCACTTAAATTTATTTTTTTATTATTTATGTTTAATTCTAAACTATCCACATTTCCATCTCCTTTGCTTTTAAATTAAAGTAAAAAAAATAGATATTATTTTAATTAACATCTAATACATATCATCAGTTATATCATAGTCATTTTCATATTCTTCATTATAAACTTCTTTATTTTCTTGCTCTATATTTTCCTCATTTTCTTCTGATTCTTCATCTTCTACTAAAATTTCATCATCTTTTCCAGTTAAATTTAATTTTGCATCTAATTCAGCTTGTCTTAATAAGAGCTGTTGTAGTTTTTCAGCCTCTGCAAAAGGCTTTTCTAGTTCTATTTTACATTGCTCTATTTGCTTCTCACAACTCTCAATTTCTTGATTACACTTTTCAAGTTTTTCATCTAACAAATTTATTTCTTCATCTAATCTTTGAATATTTAAAGAAGGAACTTTTGACATTCTAATATAGCTTTTGCTATTTCCAATAATATTTATATAAGAACAATCAAATTGATTTTCTAAGCATATTTTAAATCCTCTATATTTTCCAATTTCATATAATACACCATTTTTTATATTAGGATTTTGACTTTTTATAATTATTTCTCCTGCCTCTTTTGTATCTACAATTGTTCTATTATTTAATATTATTTTAAAATCAGAAGATGTTTCTTTATCTCTTAATTCAATGTCTACTTTATACTTTTCAACTTGTTGTTTATTCCATTTAATATTCTCTGGTAATCTTATTTTTAGTTTATCTTCAAGTGTATATTTTTGACTTTTATAATTTCTTTCTTTTACTTTTAATTCTTGTACTTCCATATCAACTTTAAATTTTTCCATAATTTCTTCATTATCTGTTGCAATAGCTTTTATTTGTTCAAAATTTATTGCTGTAACATCTAAATCTGTCATACTTCTAATTTCTTTACTACCAGAATTTAATTGTGCAATAAATTTCTGTTTTGTTGCTAATGTTTGCCACATATAAGCATCAAAACTTCTTTTTGTTACATATCTTATTATCATTACTTCTTGATTTGTATTTCCTTGTCTTAATATTCTTCCTTCACCCTGTTCAATGTCTGATGGTCGCCATGGAGGATCAACTTCGTGTAAAACTTTTAATTTATTTTGAATATTTGTACCAGCTCCCATTTTGCTTATACTACCTATTATTATTCGTACATCTCCATTTCTTACTTTTTCAAATAATTTTGATTTTTGTATATCTGTTTTTGCATCATGTATATAGGCAATTTCTTGTTCTGGAACACCTAATAATAATAGTTTCTGTTTTATTTCATCATATACATTAAATTCATTTGGGTCTGGTGTTGATAAATTGCAAAATATAAGTTGTGTTAATTTTTGGTCTGCTCCTTCTAGCCAATATTTATATGTTTCATTAGCTGTTGCAGTTGCTTTTGTGTTTCTATCATCTTCTAATGTATTTCCAGTTAGTCTAATATCTAGTGCTGCTTTTCTTCCGTCATTGCTTACTTTTAGCATATTATCGTTTTTGGGATCAACTATTCCTTGATGGATTAGTTCAGACCTCTCCACTAATTCTTCCATATATTCTTCTTGTTCTTTACTTGGTTCTAATGTTATAATTTTCGGTTCTCCACCAATTATTTTTGGAACTGGTAAATTCAAATCATCTTTTGTTTTGATATCCGCAACTAATCTATATAAAGACATTAATTCTGGTAAATTATGATATTTTGATAATCTTTGTACCACCTTATATCCTTGTCCACTTGTATCTAGTTCCATAGATGTAGTAACCTCTGCAAATATAGATACCCATTCATCAAAACTATGAATCCCAATTTTTTCTAATACATGTGGTTCTAAATATCGCATCATAATATAAAGTTCTGATAGTGAGTTAGATACTGGTGTTCCAGTAGCAAAAACAATACCTTTTCCTTTTTGCTTTTCCATTAAATATTCCGTTTTCATAAGCAAATCAGAAGCTCTTTGTGAACTTGCATTTGTTACACCTTTTATATTTCCTAACTTTGTTTTTATATAACAATTTTTAAATAAATGAGCCTCATCTACTATTAAATAATCTATTCCAGTTTGTTCAAAATTTATTACATTATCTCTTGTTTTAGCCTCTAATAATGTTTTTAATCTTTTTTGTAACTTCTTTTTTGCCGTCTGTAACTGTTTTACTGTAGAACGATTTTCGGTATTGTCAATATCTTTTTCTAATTCAAAAATTTGACTATTGATATGTTGTTCTTCAACCTCTTTACTCATAGGCATTTTTTCAAAGGATGAATGCGACATAATTATTGCATCATATTCTCCAGTAGTTATTTTTCCTGTAAATATTCTTCTCTTTTTCTTCTGAAAATCATCTTTTGTTGCAACTAATATGTTACAATTTGGATATAATTCATAAAAACTTTTTGCTGTTTCTTGTACTAAATGATTAGGAACAATAATTAAAGGTTTATGTGCTATTCCTAGTCTTTTCATTTCCATTATTATTGCTATCATTTCATAAGTTTTACCGTGCTCCAACAGCATGTGCTAATAAAGTACAATGTTCACTGAATAAACCTCTTGCTACTGCATTTTTTTGATGGTTTTGTAATTTAATTGTAGGATTCATTCCAGGAAAAACTAAACTACTTCCATCATATTCTCTATCAGCTATAGCATTAAATGTTCTATTATATAAATCCTCTAATGTATTCCTTCTTTCTACATCTTCAAATATCCAATTACTAAAGGCTTCCTTGATTGCTGTTTGTTTCTGTCTTGCTAACATTGTTTTTTCTTTATTTAAAACACTTTTGTCATCTATTCTGTCATATACTCTTGTCGATTTTAAATTTAGTGCATCTATAGTTAAATCAAGAGCATTTACATCATGTGTTCCGTATATATCGTTTATTTCTACAGTAGTATAATATTCAGTTGGATATTTTGTTTCTAAAAACCATTTACTTAAACTTTTTTGATAAAACACACTTATTTCTTCATTTCTTAAATTAAATGTTTCTTTGATAAATTGTGAAATATATTCTTCTGGAATCCATGTTGCTCCTAGTTTTACTTCAATATCACTAGCTGGGATTCTAACTGGTTGAACTTCTTTCAATATATCTATATTTTCTTCATATTGTCGATCTTCTTTTGCATAAAATTCGGCTTGATTTAATTTTTCAACCACATTTCCAGATAAATATTGGTCAGCAGTTTCCCAACCTTCATAATCTTCATTTATACTTTGTTTTGCAATTTGTGGATTATGATATATTAGACCTTTTAAATCATTAATTACTGTTTTATAATCTTTATTACAAAGTTTCATTATATATTTTATATCTATTTTACCTCTTTGATTTATACAGACTATTAATCCTTCTTTTGCAGTTTCTACATGTGTAATTTCTTTATAAGGTTTAATCGTTCTTTTAGTAAAAATATCTGTTTTTACTATTTTCTTTTCTTCATTATCTGTTTTTTCTTCTTTTTCTAATGATATTAAAAGGGGATAATCTGCATCATTTTTAAAAGCTATGCTATTTCCTCTACTTGATATATAACCATATTTTTTTACAAAATCATCATAGACTTGATTTAATTTTTCTTGATATGGAATAATATCTATATCTGTAGCCTCTGTATTTTCAACATCTATTAATTCTCTTAATGTTTTTCTAACTTCTATAAGACTTTTAATTCTATCCGTTACTGTCTTATTTTTATTTTGTTCATATAAATTATCATTAATTCTATAATAGATTTTTCCATCTATTTCAGCGTAAGTATAATCTTTTATATATTCGTATTTTTCTCCAACTGGTATAGATTCTCCCATTTCTTCAACATATATTTGCCCTAATTCATCTAAATCAACAACATTACTAGGTAACATTTCTAGTGTATCATTTAATTGTTGTTTTAAATCTCCAGTTGGCTTAATATTTAAGGTTTTTCCATAAGGACCAGACTTATATTCAATTTCTCCTTTAATCATATAAGGTTTATCAAAAAAGTAATTGTTCATTCGTATTCCATCTTTAAGATCGTACGAAAACAACCAATCCTCTTTTTCTTTCTTTTCTTCTTTTCCTTTTTTTTGTAAAAATATAATATCTGATATTGCTTCTGTATTAGCTATTTTTTTAAATGCTGTAGAAGGTAGTCTTACAGCACCTAAAAAGTCTGCTTTGTCGCTCAAATAAGACCTAACCTTTGTATCTTGTTTATCTAATGTATATCTACTTGTTATAAATGCTACAATTCCACTGGGTTTTACTTTATCTATTGTTTTTTCAAAAAAGTAGTCATGTATTTTTAAATTATTATCATAACTTTTATCAAATACACCATATTCACCAAAAGGAACATTTCCAATTGCAAAATCATAATAACTATTATTGATATTTGTTTCTTCATAAGGCTTTATATTTACATCTGCATTTGTATATATCTTCTTTAGTAGCCTTCCAGAAAGGCTATCTTTTTCAATAGCAGTTATCTTACTATTTTCAAATTCTGTAGGTAATCTTCCTAAAAAATTTCCAACTCCGTGCTGCTGGATCTAAAATATTACATTTTCCAGTTATTCCAAATCTTTCAATAGCTTTATAAATAAAATCTATAATATATGGTTCTGTATAAAAAGCTGTATTTACACTATCTTCAGCACTCTTAAATTCTTCATCTGTTAATAGTTCTTTTAGTTCTTCATATTGTGGGGAATCTTTTTGAAATACTTTATCAAGTCCACCCCAACCATTATATTTTGCAAGTATAATTTTTTCCTCATCTGTTGCATCTCTATCTTCATTTTCTAATTGGTGTAAAAGTTTTATTGCCTCTATGTTTTCTTCATATTTCTTTTTTATTCCAATACTATCATCTTTTAAATTATCTGGTATTTTAAAATTTGAAATAGAAGGGAGGGAAATGTTTTTTTCTAAGATTATTTCTTCTTTGTCTTGCACTAGAGGATTGATTTCTGTTATTTCTGCAAATTTTTGCAAATCTTCTGTTTTATTATTTTCAATAGTTTTTTTATTTAATTGGTTATTATATAGCTTATTTTCAAAATCATCTATTGAAAATTTTTGTAAAACATAATCTGTATTTGGATTTATACTCACTAAAACATAATTATTTTCTATATCTATTTTTTTAATATATTGAGGTTCATCATTATCTAAATAAACAATATCTCCAACTTTATATCCTGCAAAAGTCAATTCTTCTGGTGTTTGTTCTTGTATTTCATTATTTCTTTCTGTTTCTTTTATTTCATCATCATTTTCTGGCAAATTAAAAAGAGTAGTTTGTTCTACTCCTTTATCATATCCTTTTACATTTCTTGTACTTTTTCTGCTATCATATTGTCTATTGTTTCCATTTTTATATTGCGAATCATGTTCTCGAACTGTGCTATTTTTATATAATTTTCTGTATTTGGTTTTTGATGCTTTCTTCTTAATTGTTCTTCTATTGTGTTCTCTTGACTTGCTATTTCTTGTGAACTTAGCTCCAAAATTTCGTTGATAGTTCCCTCCATTATTAAATCTTGAAATTTCACTGGTCTTGTTTCCTCCAATATTTTCTTCATTTTTACTAATATGATTTCTTTCATACCACAATTCCTCCCATTCTTTATTTTTTTGCTTTTGCTTAATTTCTAATTCTACAACTTTTATCAAATCATAACTACATTTATTTACTATATATCCTAGTCTTTTTAATATATTAATGTCTTGTATGCTTTTATATCTACTTAAATCTGGTTCATAAGTTCCACCACATCTACTTATTACTATTGTTTTTACACTTTCAATAAATGTTATAATAAAATCATCATCTATTTTTTCTTGTGGTAGTTCTAATTTTTCAATAAATGCTTCATCTCTTATCACATCATACATATATAAACTAATTATTTCATCTAATGTATCATTTTCATCTTTTTCATACATATTTAATCCATTTTGTAAAATTTCTAAAGCATCTCTCTCATTTGTTTCCCACAATTTAAACTCAATATCATATTTTCCATAAGTTGAACTTATATCAAATACAGATTTTAAGTATAATCTATTATTTTGAGAATATAATGTTTTTAATGTTACAGAATAAGGTTTTGGTTTTACATATCTTCCTACCTTTTTCCATTCATCAAAAGTAGCACACACAGTTACATTTTTGTCTTGAGAATATAATAATAAATTTTCGTGAAATTTGTATTTGTAGAATCGAGAATTGAATTTTAAAAGTTGTTTCCATTCATCAGAATTTCCTATTAAATTAGATAAACCTTTATTGTAAATTTGTACTGCCTCTTTGATGTCTTGTATTTGTTCCACTTGTACCTCCTAATATTATAATAACGTGCTTTTTAAAATTTGTCAGCCCATTTTTTATATTTTTTTTACTTTTTAAGAAAAATTATAATCGTACTCATCATTATTATTTTCAATATAGCTTTCTTCTTTATTATAATCACAATCATGTAAAAGTGATTTAGTCTTTAAAATTTCCATTAATTTATCTATTTTTTCATTAATTAATTTTCGTTCTTCACCTTCTGGAAATGCTTTTATAAGTTCTATATCTCCATTAACATTTGTGCTTAACCCCAAATCCAATTCAGCATGTCCACACAAATAATCACTCCTATTATCTAGCTTGTCTTTAACATAACAAGCAAAAGAACGAGCAAACATTTCTATTATACTTTGCCAATATCCGTGAGATGTTTTAGAATACAAATTATCAAAAATTTTTGAATTTTTATAAAATTCTGTATCTACTTGTTCTGGTTTTCCAATATTATTTTTTGCATTAAATAAAGTATTTTGCATATAACAAATTCTTTCTCTTTCTTCTTTTGAAATAATTCTTCCTACAGTTTCTTTTCTTAAATTAGATAATTCCATTACATCATTGTTTATTTCACCACCTCCTCCAACATAGTTAAAAAGATTAGTAGAAATAGTTTCAGCATTATCAATAATATTTTGAATCAAAGTATCTTTTCGTTTCATTTGTTCTTCGTTTAAATGTTCTTTAGGAAAAAAACTATTAATATGGTTCTTTAATTGATTTACTTTCACATTATATTTTTTTGTTTGCCCTTCAATAGTTTTATCATTACACTCAGTTTTATATCTCATAGCATCTATTAACTCTTTTACTACTTTAGATGGAGAATTTTCAGTTAGAAAGCCTCTATATCCTAATTGTTTGCCAAAAATATCATCTAAAGCATGAGCCCATTCATGAGCCAAACTTCCAGCACCTTTCATTTTCGTTAAATTTATTACTTCTCTATCTGGTTCATAATGTGCTAAAGCATTGCCACTTCCACGAGAACCAAATGCAATTGATAAACGACTTCCCAACGAAATATCTGTAGGTGAAATATTTAATGCTTTGCTTAAATCTAATAGAGCATCATAGCCATAATTTAAAGATTCTTGTCTGTCTTTTTCGTTTAGCCAATTTCCAAACTCTCCACCTTTGAAATTAAATTTTTCCATCATATCTTCGCCAGTAATATTTTTATTATTTCTATAATCTTCGCCATCTCTAACAATATGGGCTAATTGTTTAGGTTTAAATGCTTTTTTTCTACCTTGTGTTACTTTTTCTTTTAATTTAAAGTTATCTAATATATATTTTTCAGCCTCATCAATACTATCAAGATTGTTTTTTATAACCCTTCTTCCACGAGTTATAAATATAGTATTTTCTTGCCAATTCTCTGGATCAGCTAGTTCATCTTTAGGATAAATAAATGTTTTTCCAAACCCCATTTGTATTTCTATCATAGAAGAGCCATTATAATCTTTAGAAAATTTTATATTTTCATTATCATAAACATATATGTTAAAACCAGATAAAATTTTTTCATCATCTGTATATAGAAATTGTGCTTTTTTTATTCCCTTATCAATTTCATTTAGACTTCTTATTTGTGCTGCTTTAAGTAATTTATTATTGATACATCCAGAAGCTTCTGGTGAAATTTTAACTGAATAACTATATGGAATTCTAGTTACGTAATTACTCAAAAAATCTTCATAAAAAGAAAGAATTTCGTTATCTTCTTTTATATTCATAACAAAATCCCTTAATTTACTAACAAATGCTATATAATTTTCTTGTTTAGTAGAAATGTCACCTATATAATGTATTTCTGGTTTAGTTGGAATAGCATCTCTAATTGTTTTTATAAAATATACTACTCTAGTAGATAATCCATTATTAACTAACTCTTGATAATCTGGTTTTTTCCATACATTATCTTTTTTTACAAACTTTGTTTTTTCTGCCTCATTCATATATGTTAAATCATCAATAGAAAGACCTCTTTCTTTCCATAAATCCTTTTTTGCACCACCAATTTTTTCACCGAAATCTTGTATTTCCATTTTTCCTCCTTCAAGCATAAAAAAATAAGCCTAATTCGTTTCAGAATCCTCATATTTTAATTTTAGAGGTATAACATTACAAATTACTTGCTTAATATTTTTATCTTTAAAATTTTTAATTTTGTTTATAAAAAATCTCCACATAGGATACTAATAATTTTGAGTGTAGTTATTATATTTCTTTCTCATATAATTCTTCTTTTTCTTTTTCTATTTTTAAATTCTTACTATTTGCATAGTCTTTCATAAATTTTAATTCTTGTAGTTTTTGAGTATAAAAATCTTTTTTATTTATCAATCTATCTAAGCTAACTTTCAAATTGTATTTACCATCTATATACGGTTCATCTTCAAAGTCTGGAACAAGTGTAAAATCTTTAAATGGATATTTTAATTCTTGACTTAGTTTATTTTTTTGTTCTTCATCTGCTTTCATTTCTTTTTGCAATTTTTCATAGTCTGATTTGTATAGTTCCAGTTCTTTTTCTTTTATATCTAAGTCTAATTTTAGCGAATTAATATTTTTTTGTAGTTTATCAGCCTTTTCTAAATCTTTTTTCTTTGAACCTTTTATAAAATCAATAATATTATATTTTTTATTTTTTATATCATTTAATTTATTCAAAATTTCATCCAATTTTATTTGTAATTCAGATCGTTCACTCTCAGTAGTTTTTATTGCATCCATAAAATGCAATTCTAATCCCACACTTTTGAAATCTCTTTCTTCATAATCCAGTATTTTATAATATTTATCTTTATTTTCAATAATATATAATGCTTGATTACATTCTTCAATTTCATCATTCAAATATGACGGAAAATCTTGATTGAATAAAGGCATTGCTACATTCATAAAATTTTCATTATATTTATTCTCCAATAATGAATTATATAAATAATATTCTGTAGAATGTACAGTTACATCTAATCCACCATAATATGATATTAAATCATTATTAATATCATTCTCATAGTCCAATTCTGCCTTTGTTTTTAAATTATCATACCTACCTATAAGCATTTCATCTGTATTTTCCAATTCATTTTCTGGTATAAAATTAAATATTAAATCATCATCTACAGATAATATATTTTTTGCTGATAAATCAATATTAAATAATGAATCTACATTATTTGAGATTTGCTCTTTTTTGCTAAATTCAAATAGCATAATATACTCATCTGCTAGTTCTGAAAAAATATGTAAATCCTCTCCTTCATGAGAAACTACACCACCACCTGCAAAATCAAAAGGTCCCCATGATTTTTCAATTCCTATTCCATAACCATTCTGTAAATAAAGTCTTTGAGTATGACATTCATAGTATGGTTCATCCACATCTGTAAATCTTTCATAATATTCGCCATCAAATATCTGTTTAAATTTTTCTATTGCTTCATCTGGTGTATTTATATTTTTAAAATCTTTTAAAAATTCTTCCATTTTTTCTTTTATTTCTTTTAAATCTAACATAGTTGCACCCTTTCATTAAAAAATATCATTAGTTATATCTTTGTCATTATCTGAAATGAACATCTTTTCCATAACTTGGATTAGAAACTATTATTTGATTTAATTCTTTTATTTTTCCACCAAATTTCATATTACCTCCTCAAATATCAAAATCATAATCAGATTCTTTCTCCTGTAAGTTGATATTTTTCCCTAAATATACCATTTTCCTAAATTCTTCAAAAGCTTCTTGAAATGATGTACGATAAAGTCCAGAACCCCAACAACAATTTTCTATATCAAAATTAATTGCAACAATATATATTTCTTTTGAGTCATACATCTTTTCTAATAATGCTATATTATCTATAAAGCTTAATATTCTTAATTTGCCAAGAGCTTTTGTTTCAAAAAAAAATTGTTTACTATTATTCAATTTAACCTCCTAGTATAAAAAAATTGCTTTATCAAAATCATTTTTTTGTTCATTAAAAAGTTCAACTACTCTTTTTTTACCTAATTCTTTTATATATGATTTGCTATAATCAGAATAAAAAAAGTCCATGCCATAACATAAGCACGAATTAATCATTTCTCTGCAATCTAATTCTTTATGTAATAGTTCTTGTGTAGATGTTAGTTTGCAAGGTATTCCATTTTTAAATTGTGGAATTTCACTTTTAATTTTTTCTATTTCCTTACCTGTCATATTATTTTCTATTACTCCCTTCATAAAATAAAAAAATAAAAAAGCAATAAAAATTATTACTTTTTTATTTATATATTTATATTTAGATAATATAAAATTGTAATTTTTCGCATAACTATTCATTTGGTATATACCAATAATCATTTTCCATAATAGCATTACTTGGTATATTTTTCATAACATTAAAACTTTGTATTATATCAGGGCAACTACATATAATTATACACCCTATAAAACAAGTCAAAAT
>CANQTN010000014.1 GCA_947626815.1 uncultured Clostridia bacterium
TTATAATAATTTAAGAGAAATATCTATAAACAATCAAAAAATAATTTTTGTTTATGAATATTGTTTAAGTAAAGTAAGCTTAATGCAATTAGCTCCAGAGGAAGGAAGTATTATAGTGAATTTACATAATTGGAATGGAGAATTTTGTATATCTCAAGAAGCTTTTGATATTGCTAAAATAATGAATATAACTTTACTTTGGATGGGTGATTTTTATGAATATTTTAAAAAAATCAATTTTAAATAATCTAAAATTAAAAATGTCATTATTTAAAAATTTTGAAAATGTATATTTATTTGGTTCAGTATTATATGAGGACAAAGCTCCTAATGATATTGATATTTTACTTGTTTATTCTCAATATTCAAGTGATTTAATTAAAAATTTAAATAATATAAACTCTATTTTATCAAAAATGTTTGAGATTACTATTGATTTGACAGTTTTAAGTATTGAAGAACTAAAAGAAACAAATTTTTTAAAAAAACTTAATTTTAATTATATTAGATTAAAATAAGATGTAATAAGGTATTTGTTCTTGAATATTATATTTTTTAATAAAAAATATAAAAATTATTTTGTAAAACTACATTAACAATATGAGTACAATATATGGAAAAATAATAAAGTGTATAAGAAAATAAGTAAAAAGAAAAGGAGACCACATAATGATTGATTTTAACCAAGCCTCAATTGCTTTCAAAAAATATTTACAAGATTATGATTTAGAATATGGCAAAATCGAATTAAAAATAAGACATACCTATGGTGTTGTAAATGCAAGTGAATATATTGCAAAAGAATTGTCATTAGACGATGAAAATATAGAATTAGCAAAATTAATAGTTTTGTTACATGATATAGGAAGATTCGAACAAATAAAAAAATATGACTGTTTTATAGATAATAAAAATATCGATCACGCTATACTAGGAAATGAAATTTTATTTAAAAATAATCTTATTAGAAATTTTATAAAAGACACACAATATGATAATATTATTTCTAAAGCAATATTAAATCAC
Organism: uncultured Clostridia bacterium; assembly: GCA_947626815.1. Lineage (GTDB taxonomy): Bacteria > Bacillota > Clostridia > TANB77 > CAG-508 > CAG-269. The sequence goes on from CANQTN010000014.1 coordinate 1,027, forward strand.
AATAGATTGTCCATAGAAGATGGTTTAACTGATAAAGAGCTATTGCACGCTAAAATAATTAGAGATGCAGATAAAACAGATAATTTTAGAGTAAAAGCAACAGATGATTTTGAAAATATTATTGATAACGCAAGTAAGGATATTTTAGAGAATGATATAATTTCAGATAATATATTTAATAATTTTATGAAAAGTAAAATTATTGTAAGAGAAGATAGAAAAACATATATGGATTTTTGGGTTTCTTACATAGCTTTTATATTTGATTTTAATTTTAATGCAGGATTAGAATATATACAAAAAATGAATTATATTGACAAAATAATTAATAGATTAGATTATAAAAATATAGACACAAAGCAGAAAATGGAAAAAATAAGAAAACATGCTATACAATATATAGAAAGTAGATTGGAAAAATAGTCTTATTTTTAAAAATATCAAACTGGAGTGTGCCTCCAAAGTCTTTTTAAATTCCGCAGATTTTTAAGAATTTTGCGGAATTTTTGTAATTGTCGAAGGCTTTTTATCTGTTAGTATAAATAAGGAAAAACTTCCAAAAAATATTTTTTTAAGAGCAAATATTATTTTATAAATATTTACATAATTTAAAAACACTGTAAATTACTATTAAACAGCCACTCTCCATTTGTGTCCAGTTAAAAAATAGCAATTCGCTATTTGTGGGGTGTTAATTTTTTGATTTTTTTGTTATCCTTAACATGGAAGGAGTGAAAATCATGGATATTATTAAAATTGGAAAATTTATAGCAGAAAAAAGAAAAGAAAAGAAATTAACACAAGAGGGATTGGCAGAAAAGTTAGGAGTAACATCAAAAACAATTTCAAGATGGGAAAATGGAAATTATATGCCAGATATTTCTTTGCTAAAACCATTAAGTGAGGAATTGGGTATTACATTAAATGATTTAATTAGTGGAGAAAAAGTAGATAAAGAGCATTATCAAGAAAAATTGGAAGAAAATATTATTAGCACAATAGATTATACAAGTAAAAAAGTGTGTGAAAAAAATAAATTAATTGCAGAAATTTTAATGTTTTTTGGACTTGGTCTTACTTTTACTGCATTTGTTTTATTCCCATCAGAAAGCAGTTGGGGTTCAATTTATTCTATGATTGGACTAATTATATCTTTAATAGGTTTTTCTAAACTTAACAAGAAAAAATCATATATAAAAAGATTATTTTTAAATTTAGGATATTTCATACTAGGTGTAGCATTGTTAATAGGAATAGACTATGCAAACGTAAGATTAAATAATGTAGCACCAAGATTTTCATACTTAATAACAACAGGGGATGATATGATTATTTATAAAGCACCACTTTGTAATGTATATAGAATAAATAGAAATACAAAAAATGAATATTATATAGTTGACACAAAGAAAATATATACAGAAGATACTGTTCCTATAACTCCATTTAACAGAGATAAATCAGGAATTGACAACATTATAAAATTTAAAAATCAATATATAGGAAATAATAGTAATGATAGTCATTTAATAGATAGTTTGCCTCTTTCAGAATACGGATATGTGTTTGAAATAGATTCAGAAAATTTAGGATTAACTATTGATTATCATATTACAGATTGGTATATAAATGAAAACCAATATTTAGAAAAATGTTTATTATATAATACTATATCTATATTTTCTTTAATTGATAATGTTCAAAATATTTCTTTTAATTTTAGTGGTAATTCATATAAAGTAAGTAAAAAACAAGCCCAAGAATTATATCCTAATTATAATGATATAAGAAATAATGAAATAAATAAAGACAATTTTAACAAGTATTTAGAAAATAAAATAAATGATAATGAATTTGTAAAGACAATTTTTAATAAAATATTTGTTAATGAAAAATGATAAAAATTATTTTTCAAAATTTACAATATTATAGTATAATTATTTTATAAAAATGGAGCTAAAAACATACTAATAGTTGACAGCAAAAAAAATATAATATGCAAAAAACAAATGTAAAAGTACAACTCCAACCAGATTTGTGTATTAGAAAGGAATAGTAGTAAAAATGAAGAAAAAAATATTATTAAGTGTTATATTTCTTTTCAGTTTAATACCAATGTGTTTTTCACAATATGGTGCTTTAAAAGGAGTACAAGAAGTCTCTGGAATAATAAACTTAACAAATCCAATAGGCTTTATTGCAGTAATTTTATATTTTTTTGGTATTTGGATTAATTTTAAAAATAAAAATATAAATAAATACCTTCCATATTTTGGAATGATAGGAATTATATTGTCAGAACTAAATAATTTTTTAACTTGGAACTATCCTAATAAATCATACTTAGAAAATATAAAAAATTGTTTTAATATGGTATTTCCTATGTTCTATATTGGTTTGGCAATTTCCATACTTTTAATATTAGTATATAGATTTATAGATAAAAAATTAGAACAATAGTATATATTTAAAAACAATAAATTAAAAAATAGAAAGGTTTAATTGGTAAAAAAATGAACAAAAATAAAATTGCTGGAATCTTAATTGCAGTAGTTATTATAGTTATAGGAATAATTGTTGCATATAAGGTAATTGAAAAAAGTATTACAACTAGAGAGAACTTTAATTTAAAAGTTGAAAATATTAGTTCTAATCCTGTTGAAACTACAAATCAAGAACAGAATGAAAAGTCATTTTTCGGTAAAGTTATTGAATCTGAAACATCGTATATTATAGTAGAGCCAAACGAAAATGAAAAAATAAGAAAATCAGCAGATAAAATTTCTATTGGATTAGGAGAATATAATGATGCACTTTATATGGTTGGAACTAATGTAAAAATAACTTATAAAGGTGATATAATGGACAGTTATCCAGCACAAGTTAAAGCAACAAAAATAGAATTGAAATCAGTAAATAAATTTAGTCTTGTATATTATCAAAAAAATATGATACAACCAAATCAAAAAGAAACAATAATTAGCAAAAATGAGATAGAAAATATAGATTATAACATATATGCTTTTGAAGGAAATATTGCAATAAATTTGAATAGTGATAGTGCCGAATTAACTGAAAAAAGTATTTCATTAAGAGATGCACTATTACAAAATAAAATTACAATAGAAGAAATTATGGAAAAAACAAATAATGATTTTCCTAATGCAGTATCTTATGATGATGGAGGAAGCAAAGAATATCATTATGAAAATTATACAATTATAAAAGTTCATAAATTAGATGGAAATAGGGATGTATATATTGGTAATAAAGATATGACAATTTATGATGTATTAAAAGATTAAATATAATTAATTAAACAAAATAACATATCTTTAACTAAATTCAAAACTTCACACTTAAGCACATAAAAAAAACTAAAATAAATGCTTAGAAAAAGTTGCTAGAAATATTATAAAATGATAACATATACAATATAATAATTATATATAATTAAAAATATTCTAATTAATAATACACAAAAATAAAAATAATATCTATAAAAACACATTATAATCAAAGTACATTTTTAATAGTCAAAAGCAAAGGAGAAAGATATGGTATTATCAATATTTCTAATAATTGTAGGATTCGCATTACTTATAAAAGGAGCAGATTTTTTAGTAGAAGGTAGCAGTAGTGTTGCAAAAAAATTTCATATACCAGAAATTATAATAGGTTTAACAATAGTATCAATAGGAACTTCAATGCCAGAATTATTTGTAAGTTCAACATCAACAGTAAATGGATCATCAGATATGGCAATTGGAAATATAATAGGAAGTAATCTATGTAATCTATTATTAATTTTAGGATTATCTGCAATTATTAAGCCAGTAAAATTTCAAAAAGAAACAAGATTAATAGAAATACCAATAAGCCTTGTTATCACAATTATTTTTATGGTATTTTGCAATAGTTCAGGAACAATATCTAGAAAAGAAGCAATAATTTTAATAGTATTATTTGCAATTTTTATAGTATACACCATAATTATGGGAAAAAAAGGTAAAGAGTTTGATAAAGAAAATACAATTATTGAAATTCAAACTGAAACTCAAAGAATATCTATGGTAAAAAGTATATTATTTATTTTGTTAGGAATTATAGGCTTAAAAATTGGAGGAGATTTAACAGTAGAAAATGCTACTAGTATTGCACGAATGTTTAATATAAGTGAAAAAATAATTAGTTTAACAATACTTGCAGTAGGTACAAGTTTGCCAGAACTAGTGACAAGTGTTACGGCAGCAATAAAAGGAAATAGTGATATAGCAATAGGAAATATTATAGGTTCTAATATTTTCAATACTTTGCTTATAATTGGAGTATCAGCTTTAATTTCTCCATTAATATACAATTTTACTTATAATATACAAATGGGAATATTAATATTAGCAATGCTAGTATTGGCATTATTCCCAATAATACCACCAAAAAATAAAATGAGTAGATTTAATGGAATAATTTATTTAGCTATGTATATAGTATATATAATAATTTTACTTATGAGATAAAAGTATCATACAAATTATGTGATTTAAAAGCAATATCTTCAAAAACCTAATATTATAAGATAAAGAGATTTAGAAAATTCTAAATCTCTTTAAAAAATCTATATTCATCACCTGAAGTATTTTTACCTCTATAAACATATCCATTATAAATACCACCATTTTCATCATCTAAAGTAACATTTAATTTCATATTATATAAAAATTTTTGGTTTAAATTATTAATAATATGAATTTGAAAAGATAAAGTATAATTAATATCTTCTAGATTGACTTTTGCTTCTTCTAAAACCTTACCATTAAAAGAAACACTTGAAGAATCTTTAGAAACAGAATAATTTGTAATAATATCTTTGTTTAAATATCCTAAAGAAATAGGATTTGAGCAATCAGTAAAAAAAGTAGGTTTTGAATAATCATTAGATTCATTTTGTGAATTAGTATTAACAATATTAAAATCTATTCTATTATTGTCAGGTTCTTTTATTGATTTATATTTACCAAAATCTAAAGGATTTTTATAATTTAATACTTTAGTACCAATATTCGCATCTGAAGATATAACTATATTATCAATATATAATTGATTAATTGTATTTTCATTCGTTAAATCAGAAATTGTACTAGTGTTATCAATAAAAATAGAAATATCTGTATATTGACAAAGACTCATGTTTTGTAATGATTGATTGTCTGAGTTATCAATAGCATTAGCATTACTGTACAATAATATTTTTTGAATATTGAAAATTGATTTTTCATTTTCATCAGCAATTTGAATCATTTCATTAGCAAATGAATTTTTTGCAAATACTTTTGAAAATATTAAATTATAATACAAAAGAAACACAAAGAATAATGCAATAATCAAAATAGTAAAAACTAATCTCTCATTTCTTATTTTTAATTCTATCATATCAACCTCCATATTATTGAAGTCTATTATATAAAGTTTCCATATGTTTAAATACTTTAGTATACCAATCTTTATCAGAAGCATATCTAGTATTAACACCTTTTAGTGTTGGTCCATTATAGAATGAAGCAGTTGCTAATTCACCATCATATATTTTTGTTCCTGAAGGATTTAAATAATACTTAACTAAAGATTTAGCAACAGTATCAATTCCTTCAGCATAGTCAGTAAATTCATAAGATGATTCATAAGGTGTTGCATCATAAGAACCATAACCAAATAAATTTTTCTTATCCTTAGAAATTTGAGAAGTACCCCAAGCACTTTCATGAGCAGCAATAGAGGCTAAGAAAATACCATTAATATTATATTTTTTCTCTGCATTATAAAAAGCAGAATAATTATTTTCAAATATTTTATTTGTATCTTTTGAAACATTTGTAAATATTTTTTTGTAATCATTTAAAGTTAAACCACTTGTCCTATTTAAAGCCATATCAATATTTACTTTAATTAAGATTTTTTGTATCCTATTTTTTTCAACAATATTTGGTGTTGAATATACAGAAGTTAAATTAGAAGTTTTCATATATCCTTCTATATTATCATAAGATACTTTACACCATTCTTCACTTGGAAGTTCAAGTAATTTGACATCCATATTTTTAGTTATTTCTGCTACATCATTAGCATCTTTTTCAACAGATTCTTTTAATTTACCAGTATCAACTAAATACATGACATCTCCAATATGTACTTTATGTTTTGCTAAAAACTCTGATGTACCAACATCAATAACTTTAGAAGTAGGTTCAACCAATAATTCCTTATCTAATATAATTTCTTCTACAAAATTACCATTTTCATAAGTTTTTACAGCAGTAACATTTTCTTTTCCTATAGCACCTTCTACATTAATTATTTCTTCACCTTTTGGAAGTGATGGATTATTAGTATATTCTGTTTGAAATTCAACATCACGTTCTTCAGTTACTTGTTCTTTAACTCTATCCATATTAGCATTTTCAGAAATAATATTTTGTATATTTAATCTATGACGATTTAGTTCATATTCTGATATCTCTGATATTTCTTCTTTTGCATAACTCTTAGTAAAAGATGTATTTTTTGGAAAGAAAGCAGCAAGTCCAATAATCAAAATACTACATCCTATAATAATATGAGATAGTTTTAATTCATAGTTTTTATATTGATTATAGGGATTAGAAGGACGAGAATTAAAAGTATTTTGAATTTTGATTTTTGGTGCTTTTTGAACTTGAGGAACATATGATTTTTCTTGTGGTATCTGATGTTGCATTTGTTGAAGTTCTTTAAATACATCAGTTAAATTTCTACCATCATTATTATCAAACATAACTTTACCTTACCTTTGCCTAAAATAATACACATTTATTATACTATAATACGTAGAAAATGTCTATAAAAATAGAAAAAAAGTTCTGGAATTTAATAGAAAAAGTCCAAAATAAAGCTAAAAATGATACATTCTACTGGTCAATGATAATATATTATTTATGCAGTAACAATTCGGGGGGACCAGCAAATTACAGATTGTAATGCAAATTTTATAATTTATTATAAAATTTGGTATACAAGCTGTTATGTAGCTGGGAGTTACAAATAAATAATATATTATCATTGACCATGTATACCATTAACCAGTAGACTGTAATCTAAAAATAGAAAAACCATTATATATACTTGCAAAATTCATAAAAAAGAGTATATAATATAAAAAACGATAAAGGAGGATATGTTAGAACCAAAACTAACATGTAAACAATAAAATGGAAAAAATAGAACAAAACATAGAATATACTTTTAAGAATAAGGAATTATTAAAAAAAGCATTAACACATACATCATATGCATATGAAAATCATGTAGAAAGTAATGAAAAATTAGAATTTTTAGGGGATAGCATATTAGAATTCATATCTAGTAAATACTTGTTTGAAAATTATCAAAATTTAAAAGAAGGAGAAATGACTAAAGTCAGAGCAACAGTAGTATGTGAAAAAAGTTTATATAAAATTGCAAAATTGCATGATTTTAGTGATTTCTTATATGTGGGAAAATCAGAAAAAAAAACAGGAGGAGAAAACAGGCCAGCCATATTAGCAGATAGTGTAGAAGCAATAATTGCAGCAATATACATAGATGGGGGAATTGAAGAAGCAGAAAAATTCATAATAAAAAATCTAAAAGAAGAAATACAGCAAGCAACAAAACATGTAGGAGATAAAGACTATAAAACAGTGTTACAAGAAAAGTTACAAGAAAACGGAGAAGTAGAAATAAAATATGAAATAACACAAGAAAAAGGACCAGATCATAATAAAAGCTTTGAAGCACAAGTAAGTTGTAATGGAGAAATTTTAGCAAGTGGAAAAGGAAAAAGCAAAAAAGATGCACAAATGCACGCAGCAAAAAAAGCATTAGAAAATCTAAAAAAATAGATTAGGAGTGGTAAATACATGAAAAGACAATATATAATACCAATATTTGTACCACATTTAGGATGTCCAAATGATTGTATTTTTTGCAATCAAAAATCAATTAGTGGTCAAAAAAAGAATATGACAAAAGAAGAAGCCAAAAAAATAATAGAAGAATATTTAAAAAGTATAAAAGATGAAGAAGCACAAATAGAAGTAGCATTTTATGGTGGAAGCTTTACAGCTATAGAAAAAGAAAAACAAGAAGAATTGTTAGAAGTGGCATATGAATATGTAAAAAACGGACAAATAGAATCAATAAGAATATCAACTAGACCAGATTACATTGATAAAGAAACATTAAAAAGATTGAAAAAATACAAAGTAAAAACAATAGAATTAGGAGTACAATCAGCTAATAATTATATTTTAAACAGAGCAAATAGAGGACATACATTTGAAGATGTAAAAAAAGCATCAAAACTGATAAGAAGAAATGGTTTTAAACTAGGGCATCAAATGATGGTAGGACTACCAGAAAGCACTAGAATAGATGAAATAAATACAGCAAAATCATTAATAAAATTAAAACCAAAAATGGTAAGGATATATCCGGTATTGGTAGTAAAAGGAACAAAATTAGAAGAAGAATACAAAAAAGAAAAATATGAACCATTAACAATTGTTCAAGCTGTTGAAATTTGTAAAAATTTAGTAAGAATGTTTGTAGACAAAAATATAGAAGTAATAAGAGTAGGATTGCAAAATACAGATGAAATATCATCACCAGAAAACAAAGAAAGTGAAGTAGTAGCAGGACCATTTCATCCAGCATTTAGACAATTAGTAGAATCTGCAATGTGGTATGATGCAATTGTTGAGAAAATAAAAAAATTAAATGTAAAAGTCAAAGAAGTAGAAGTAACAATAAATCCTATAGATGTAAATAATGTTATAGGACATAAAAGAGAAAATATATCAAAACTAAAAGAAATATATGATGTAGATTTAATAATAAAACAAGATGAAAACATAAAACAAGGAAAGTCAAAAATAGAAATCACCCAAACATACAATGACTTTTTAGAAGAATAAAAGAATAAAATCACCAATATAAGCAAATAATGCTATAAAGGTGATTTTTTATGCAAACAAATAAAAATGAAATAAAAAAAATAATAATTGAAATAATAGGGATAATAGTTGGAAGCTTTGTAATGGCAATAGGAGTAGCACTATTTTTATTACCAAATCAATTATCATCAGGAGGAGTATCAGGATTAGCAACAATAATGTATTATTTATTAAATATACCAATGGGAAAAACAATACTTGCAATAAATGCTCCATTATTTTTAATTTCTGTATTTAAAATAGGAAAAAAATTTTTTATAAAATCTCTTATAGGAACATTTTGTCTATCTATTTTTATAGATATGCTAGATAAAATAGAAGCAATGACAGATGATAGATTTTTAGCATGTATTTATGGTGGAATTATTATAGGAATACGGAACATCAATAATTTTGAAAGTAAATGGTTCAACAGGAGGAACAGATTTAGTAAGTTATATTGCTAAAGAATATAGACCAACAATTAGTATGAGCAGAGCAATAATAATTATAGACATTGCAATAGTTGGACTAAATGTTATATTTTTTAAAGAAATTGAAATAGGATTATATTCAGCAATAGCAATATATTTAATGGGAAAAATGATAGATATTGTATTTGAAGGTATATATTTTACAAAGCTATTATTAATAATATCAGATAAGAATGAAGAAATTGCGGAAGAAATAGGAGAAAAAATAAAACGTGGAACTACAGGGATTTTTGGGAAAGGTATGTATACAAAAGAAAATAAACTAGTATTATTATGTGCAGCAACGAGAAGAGATATAGAAAGAATAAAAATAGTAGCAAGAAAAATAGATCCAAAGAGTTTTATTATTATAACAAATTCAAGAGAAGTTGTAGGATTAGGATTTAAAAAGAAGTAAAAATGATAAAAAAATATATAAAAAAATATTTAAATATAGTATAATATATTTATGAAAGGAAAGAGATATGAAAGAACAAGATTTAATATTAAAAAATGTAAATTCATTTGAATTAAGAGATATATTTGATTGTGGACAATGCTTTAGATGGAATCAAAAAGAAGATGGAAGCTATGAAGGAATATTTCGGAAACAATGTAGCAAATATAAAAAAAGAAAAAGACGAAATAATTATACAAGGAATATTTGAAAAAGACATTATGAAAACAATAGCAGATTATTTTGATCTTAAAAGAGATTATGAAAAAATAAAAGAAAGATTGAAAAAAATAGATCAAAATATGAAAACAAGTATAGAATATGGAAAAGGAATAAGAATATTAAATCAAGACTTATGGGAAACAATAATATCTTTTATAATTTCAGCCAATAACAACATACCAAGAATAAAAGGAATAATAGAAAGACTTTCAAAAAAATATGGAAATAAAATAATTTGGAAAAACGCAGAATATTATACATTTCCAACACCAGAACAATTAAAAAATGTAAATGTACAAGAATATAGAGAACTAGGTTTAGGTTTTAGAGATAAAAGAATATATGAAACAACACAAATGATATTAAACAAAAAAGTTGATTTAGATGAACTATACAAAATTCAAAGTACTAAAGAAGTGAGAGAAAAATTACTTACTTTACCAGGAGTAGGACCAAAAGTAGCAGATTGTATTTTATTATTTTCAAGCTTAAAAAGATTTGATGTATTTCCAATAGATGTATGGGTAAGAAGAGTAATGAATGACTTATACATAAAAAATGAAGATGAAACAAAAGTAGATAAAAAACAAATAGAAAAAATTGCACAAGAAAAATTTGGAAACTTAGCAGGATTAGCACAACAATATTTATTTTACTGGAGAAGAGAAGCGTAAAAAGGAGAAAAAATGGGACTAAGAATTATATATGGTAAACCAGGAAGCGGAAAAAGTGAATTTTGCTTTTCAGAAATAGCAAAACAAATAAAAAAAGAAAAAAATATATATATGATTACACCAGAGCAGTTTTCATTTACAGCTGAGGAAAAGCTAATGAAAGCGGTTAATTCTCATGCAGTATTAAATGCAGAAGTTATAACATTAAGTAGAATGGCATATAGAGTAATAAACGAAATAGGAAAAACAAAACAAAGCATAACAAAATCTGGAAAGGCAATGTCAATATATTCAATATTAAACAAATATAAAAAAGAACTAAAATTTTTAGGAAAATCAGATGAAAATATTGATTTATGCATGAGAGCAATAACGGAATTTAAACAACATGAAGTAACAGTTCAAAATTTAAAAGATGAAATAGAAAAAACACAAGATACATATTTAAAAACAAAATTAAGAGATATTACATTAATATATGAAAAATTTGAAGAACAAATAAAAAATGAATATATAGAAGAAAATGATATATTAACAATTTTAGCACAAAATATAGAAAAAACGGACATAATAAAAAATAGTATAATATATTTAGATGAATTCGCAGGATTTACTAAACAAGAATATGAAGTAATAAAAAAATTTATAAAACAAGCAAAACAAGTAAATATAACAATATGTACAGATGACTTAAACCTCAATACAAATCCAGATGCAGACATTTTTTATTCAAATAAAATAACAATATCAAAAATTTGGAATATGATAAATGAAAACGAATTTGAACTAGAAAAGCCAATACATTTAATAAATCAATATCGTTTTAAGAATGATGAATTACAACATTTAGACAAAAATATAAGTAATAACAAAATTACGAAATATGAAAAAAATTTAGAAAATATACAATTATTTTTAGCACAAAATCCATATTCAGAAGTTGAAAATGTTGCAAAACAAATAGTAAAACAAATAAAAAATGAAAACATAAGATATAAAGATATTGCAATTATATCAAAAAATATTAATGAATATTCATCATTAGTAAGAAGTATATTTTTAAAATATGAAATACCAGTATTTATTGATGAAAAAAGAGATTTAAATCAAAATATAATTGTACAATACATACTTGCAATATTAGAAATATTAAACAAAAATTTTTCAACAGATACAGTTTTCAATTTCATAAAACTAGGATTTTTTGATATTGAAGCAGATGAAATTTTTGAATTAGAAAATTATTGCAACAAATGGGGAATAAAATATAACAAATGGGAAAAAGATTTTGAATATGAAAAAGACCAAAACAAAAAATTAGAAAGACTAAATGAGCTAAGAAAACAAATAGTAAATCCACTAATAAAATTAAAAGATGAAATAAATAAAAATAAGACATATGAAAATATAACAAAAGCATTATACAAATTTATGCAAGAACAAAGATTGGAAGAAAAAATAACTAAAAAAATAGAAGAATTAGAAGAAAACAAATTAATAGATTTAGCAAAAGAATACATAGAAAGTTATAAAATAATATTAGAATTATTTGATGAAATAATTTTAATATTTAAAAATGAAAAAACAGATATTGATAAATACAGCAATACATTAAAAATTGGTTTGAAAAATAGTGGATTAGGAAAAATACCAGGAACAAAAGATCAAGTAATATTTGGAGATGTAGATAGATCAAGAAGTCATAAAGTAAAAACAGTATTTATAATAGGATTAAATGATGGAATTTTTCCAAGTATTAACAAAGATGAAGGATTTTTAGATGATCAAGATAGAAACATATTAAAACAAGATGGCTTAGAACTTGCAAAAGGAACATTAGATAGATTATATGAAGACAATTTTAATATATATAAAGCATTTACAACAGCAGAAAACAATATATATCTATCTTATACATCATCAGGCAAAGAAGGCAAAACCTTAAGGCCATCAATTTTAATAAATAAAATAAAAAAAATATATCCAAAAATACAAGAAAAAAGTGATAGATTTAACAAGCAAGAAGAAATATTAAATGAAAAAGTAACATATGAAGAGTTATTACAAAATATAGCAAAACTCCAAAATGAAAAAATATCTGACATCTGGTATAATATTTATCAATATTATAAAAGAAAAATAAAATGGCAAGAAAAATTAGAAAATGACATGCAAGGATTAAAATACAGTAATCTACCACAAAAAATAAAAAGAGAAAGCATTAAAAAATTATATGGAAACATGTTACATGCAAGTGTATCACAACTTGAAAAATATAGCAGTTGCCCATTTTCATATTACCTTCAATATGGACTAAAATTAAAAGAAAAAGAAGAACCAAAAATTCATGCATTTGATACAGGATCATTCATGCATGAAACAATAGATGAATTCTTTAAAATAGTAAAAGAAAAAGGAATAAAATTAACTGAAATAGAAGAAGAGGTAATTTATGAAATAGTATCAAAAATTATTTATAATAATTTACAACTAAGTAAAAACTTTATATTTAATACAAATGCGAAAAATAGAATATTAGTGCAAAGATTGAAAAAAATTGTAACTAAAGCATTAAAATATATAATACAGACACTAATATACAGTGACTTTACAATAAAAGGTACAGAAGTAAAATTTAAGCCAGTAATTTTGAATTTGGAAAATGGAAAACAAGTAGAAATTACAGGAAAAATTGATAGAATAGATACAGCAACTAGTAAAGAAGAAGGAAAGTATATAAGAATAATAGATTATAAATCATCAAGTAAAAATATTGATTTAAATGAAGTATATGCCGGATTACAAATTCAACTACTTACATATTCAAATGTTATATGCAAACAAGAAGAATTGATGCCTGCAGGAGTTTTTTATTTTTCATTATTAGAACAAATGATAAATTCAGACAAGAAAATCACAGACGAAGAAATTGAAGAATTAATAAGAAAAAATTTCAAAATGAAAGGATTAGTAATAGCAGACGTAAAAATAATAAAAATGAATGACAACACACTAAAAAATGGTAGTTCAAAATTAATACCAGCAGCAATAACTGTATCAGGTGAAGTAAATTCAAAATGGACAAATGGAGTAAATAACGAAGAATTTAAAATTTTACAAGATTATATAGACTATATAATTAAACAAATTTCAAATAATATTTTAAGTGGAAAAATAGACTTAAAACCTTACAATAAAAAAGGAAAAACTCCATGTGAATATTGCATATATAAATCAATATGTGGATTTAATACAAAACAAAAAAATAATTGTTATAATTATATAGACAAAAAAACAAAAGATGATATAATAAAAAAAATGAAAAATAAAATAAATTAACAAATATCTAAGGAGGATTTTAATGAATCTATCAAATGAAAATGTAGTTCATATAAAAAAAGATAAGATAGAATATTTAGCATTCAAAAAACTTCTAGAATATAAAGATATTTTAAATCATGCATACAGTATAGGAATAGACAAAGATTATAGAACAGAAAAAGTAAACAAAGAAGAACTAAAAGAGCAAGATTATAAAAATGCAATAAATAATTATAAAAATTTATGTGATACCATAAATACTGATTATACAAATATAGTAAAGGCAAATCAAAATCATACTGACAAAATAGAAATAGTAACCAAAAAAATAAATGAAAATAAACCAGATATACATGTTCAAAAATATGAAAATACAGATGGTTTAATAACGAATAAAAGAAATTTAATACTTACAACAACAAATGCAGATTGCATATTATTAATATTTTTTGACCCAGTAAAAAAGGTAATTGCAAATATTCATTCTGGATGGAAAGGTACATTACAAAGAATATCAGTTAAAGCAGTAGATAAAATGCAAAAAGAATTTGGTTGTGAACCCAAAAATATCATATGTTGCATGACACCAAGTATTAGAAAATGTCACTTTGAAGTAGAAAAAGAAGTTAAAGAACAATTTATAAAGGAATTTAAAGATATACCAGCAGAAGAAAAATGGATAGAAGAGATTAAAACAGATAAAATTTGGAATATAGATACTATAAAAATAAATAGGATAATATTACAAAAAAAAGGACTAAAATCAGAAAATATTATAGACAGTGGAATTTGCAGTGTATGCAGTTCTGATTTAATTCACTCATACAGAGTAGAACAAAAAGGATATGGATTAAATACATTATTAGTTGAATTAAAATAAATAAAAATAGAAGACAATATAGGAGCAAAATATGTTTGAAACATGGGAAGAGTTAGAAGATTCAATAAAAGACTGCCAAAAATGTAAATTGTGTAAACTAAGACAAAACATAGTATTTGGAGTAGGAAATAAAAAAGCAGAAATAATGTTTATAGGAGAAGGACCAGGTGCAGATGAAGACAGACTTCGGAGAACCTTTTGTAGGAAGAGCAGGAAAATTAATGGATATGGCTTTTCAAACTATTGGAATAAAAAGAGAAGAAGTCTATATTGCAAATGTTGTAAAATGTAGACCACCAGGAAATAGAAATCCAGAAGATGATGAAGCAATTGCATGTTTAAATTATTTAAGAAATCAAGTAATATTAGTGCAACCTAAAATTATTGTACTACTTCGGAAGTGTGGCACTTAAAAATATTTTAGGAAAAGAATATGGAATAACAGCATCTAGAGGCAAATGGGTAGAAAAAAAAGGAATTCAATATATGCCAACATGGCATCCAGCAGCATTACTTCGTGATGAAACAAAAAAAATAGATTTTATTAATGACTTAGAATTAGTAATGAACTATTATAACTCAATTAAGTAAAAATGAAAGGAACAAAATATCAAATGCAAAACACAAAAATAAATGAAAAAGCGAAATACTGTTTAAATTGTAAAATAAAACCATGCTCACAAAAAGGATGTCCACTAGGAAATAATATTCCTATGTTTATTGGACAAGTAAAAGAAGAAAATTTAGAAAAAGCATATGAAATATTATCAGAAACCACTGTATTACCAGGAATATGTGGAAGAATATGTCCACATAAAAAACAATGTCAAGGTTCATGTGTAAGAGGAATAAAAGATAGACCAGTTGCAATAGGAGAATTAGAAGCTTATGTTTTTGACAATATTATAGAAGAAAAAGACAGTTTATTGAAATGCTATAATAAAGAAATGAAAGAAAAGAAAAACAATAAAAAAATAGCAATTATAGGGGGAGGTCCAGCAGGATTAACAGCAGCAGCATTTTTAGCAAAAAATGGATTTAGGGTAACAATATATGAGAAATACAATTATTTAGGAGGATTATTAGTACATGGAATTCCAGACTTTAGACTATCAAAAAAAATTGTAAAGAAAACAGTAGAAAAAATATTAAATTTGGGAATTGAAGTAAAATATAATCATGAATTACAAAAAAATATAACTATATCAGAATTAGAAAAAAAATATGATGCAATTTTTTTGGCAATTGGTGCAAATAAATCTTCGAAAATGGAAATAGAAGGTGAAAATTTAGAAGGAGTTATACGGAGGAAATGAGCTTTTAGAACACAATTCACATCCAGATTATATAAATAAAACCGTTGCAGTAATTGGTGGTGGAAATGTTGCAATGGACTGTGCAAGGACAATAAAAAGGTTAGGAGCAAAAGAGGTAAATGTAATTTATAGAAGAGCAAAAGAACAAATGCCAGCTGAAGAAAAGGAAATAGAAGATGCAGAAAAAGAAGGAATAAAATTTTTATTCCAAAACAACATTATTAAAATATTAGGCCAAAATAAAGTAGAAAAAGTGGAGTTGATAAAAACTAAATTAATAAAAAAAGAAAATGAGGAAAGATTAGTACCTGTAAATATTGAAAATAGCAATTATTTTATGAATGTAAATTACATAATTATGGCACTTGGATCAAATGTAGAACCATATGTAAAAGATTTAGGACTAAAAACCAATAAATGGGGAAATATAGAAATAAATGAAAAATACCAAACATCTAATCCTAAAATATATGCCGGAGGAGATTTAGCAGGAGTAAAATCAACAGTAGCATGGGCTGCATATTCTGGAAGAGAAGCAGCAAAAAATATCGCAAAAATATTAATAGACTAACATATAAAACCACGAAAAATCCTATTTTAGGAAAAATCGTGGTTTATAATAATTTAATAAGAATTTTCTTCATTTGTTGAAGAACCAAAAATAAGCTTTTTAATAGATTTTACAAGTTTAATAAATAAATTTTCTTTTTTAGTAATGACTTTTAATGCAGTTTCCAATTGACCATTTTCTAATAAATTATATTTATATTCTAAAGCTTCCATTTTTGATACATAATAATCATTAAAAAACGTATATCCATCAGTAGCACCTAAATAGTCTTTAAAAGCATATAATTTTCTTCTATATTTTTCAATACCCTCTAAATCAAAAATATTATTAAAACTACTATCAAAATAACTAGAAATAATAAGATTTTGAGTTTTCATGAAAGTTAATTTTATTTCATTTTTTAATTCGTCAATTTTCTTAATCATGCCATCAACTTTTTTATTTCTATCATCAATTTGAACAATTTTATTATTTAATTTTAAAATTTCTTCTTCTGCTTTTAGTATAATATCAAAAGCATTTTGTATAGTCATAAAAGTTTTTGGTGAAGTCAAATTTGAAAAAGTTTTTTTAAATGTATCAGTACTTTTTAAAGTACTTTCAAATAAAACATTTTCTCCAGTTATATAAGCTAATTGATTGACTAAACAACATTCTAATGGATAATAGGAAGGACTAACTGCTTCAAAATTAATATCAAAATATTTAACTTCTTCCTTAGGGATTTTATTTATTTTTGAAGATATTAATTGAACAGCTGCTTCATTTAAACCTAATCCATATACTTTAAATTCAGTATAATCACAAAGCCCCATTCTAATTAGGCAATTTTTTTTATCTTTTATTTCTTGCAAATAATGAATACATTCATGAATAGCAAATTCTACTAAATCGTCATCAGGTATATGCTCATTAAAATATATAGAATTATTTTTGTAAAAATAATTTGCTTCAGCCATTCCGTTCTGGCATTTTTGCTCTATACATATTTAATCTAGATAGTTTTATAAATAAGTCATTTGAATTAAAACCATAATCAGGAAATGTAGCACAAATTTTTTGAGCAACGTTTCTTGCAATAGAATTTATTTTTAAAGTATTTAAAGGTTCAACGACTTTAATACCATCTTTTCTTAAATCAGATTCTATACTCATCGACAAAACTCCTTAGTATAATACAATATATATCATATTATACTATAAAAGTAAGAATTATATATTTCGATAATATTAAATATTGATTACAATTTGATTACAAAAAATAAAAAATTCAAGTTACACAAAAACGGAATTAACATTTTCTAAGAGTTTACTGGTCAATGGTACAAATGGTAAAAGATAATATATTATTTATGCAGTAACAATTCGGGGGGACCAGCAAATTAAAGATTGTAATGCAAATTTTATAATTTATTATAAAATTTGGTATACAAGCTGTTATGTAGCTGGGAGTTACAAATAAATAATATATTATCTAGAGCAATTTCTTAAGTTGATAGCATTACTTGTATACAGTTGGGAGTTACACATAAATAATATATTATCATTGACCATAAAAAAGAGCCTATTAGACCACAATATATATGCTCTAATAGACTATAATATTATTTTACAACTAAATTATAAATTTTATTTTTTATATAAATTTCTTTTACAATAGATTTACCATCTAATTTAGAATCAATTACATCATGAACTTTTTTCTTTATAACATCATCTTCTTCATCAGGATTAATTTGAATAGTTGCTTTTAATTTACCATTAAGCTGAATTGGTAAAGTTATTTCATTTGCAATTGTCTTTTTCTCATCAAATTCAGGCCATTTTTCATAAGCAATAGTATAATCATGACCTAAAATATTCCATAGTTCCTCAGTTATATGAGGAGCAACAGGATTTAATAATTTCAAAAAATTTTCTGCATAAGTAAGAGGAAAAACATTTTCTTTATTAACTGCATTAATGAAAATCATCATTTGAGAAATAGCAGTATTAAAGTTCATTGTTTCATAATCATTAGAAACTTTTTTAACAGTATAATGATAAATTCGTTCAAGATTAGAATTAGGAGCATCTTTGATTTTGCCAGATTCTGTGTATAGTCTCCAAACTCTATCCAAAAATTTTTTAGAACCATCAATACCATTTGGATCCCATGGTTTTGCATCTTCAATAGGTCCCATAAACATTTCATAAATTCTTAAACTATCAGCACCATATTGTTTTACCATATCATCAGGATTAATAACATTTCCTTTTGATTTACTCATTTTTTCACCATTAGGACCTAAAATCATACCTTGATGTCTAAGCTTTTGAAATGGCTCTTTTACTGGAACAATTCCTTTATTATATAAATAGTTATTCCAAAATCTTGAATATAATAAATGTCCAACTGCATGTTCAGGACCACCAACATATAAATCAACAGGAAGCCAGTGTTCTAATAATTTTTTATCAGCTAATTCATTTTCATTTTTAGGATCAATATATCTTAAAAAATACCAACTAGAACCAGCACTACCTGGCATAGTACTTGTTTCACGTTTTGCTTCTTTACCTTCAAAAGTTGTATTAACCCAATTAGTAGCTTTATTCAATGGAGAAGCACCTAATTTAGAAGGAGCATAATCTTCAAGTTCAGGTAAAATTAATGGTAGATCACTATCTGGTAAAGCTTTAATTTCTCCATCAACATGTACTACTGGAATTGGTTCTCCCCAATAACGTTGTCTTGCAAAAATCCATTCACGAAGTTTATAATTTATCTTTTTTGTACCTAACTTATGAGTTTCTAGCCAATCAATCATTTTAGCTATAGCATCTTCTTTATTCAAACCATTTAAAAAATCAGAATTAATATGTATACCATCTTCTGTAAAAGCTTCTTTTGAAACATCTCCACCTTTTAATACAGGAATAATATCAATACCAAATTTTTTAGCAAATTCATAATCTCTTTGATCATGAGCTGGAACAGCCATAATAGAACCAGTTCCATAGCTTGCTAAGACATAGTCAGAAATCCAAATAGGAATTTTCTTATTATTAACAGGATTTATAGCATAACTACCAGTAAATACTCCAGTTTTATCTTTATTTAATTCTGTTCTTTCTAAATCAGATTTTGCAGAACATAATTTTTTATATTCTTGAACAGATTGCATCTGATCAGGTGTAGTAATTTGATTTACTAAATCTAATTCTGGAGCTAATACACAATAAGTAGCACCAAATAAAGTATCAGGTCTTGTTGTAAATACTGTAAAACTTAAATTGTTATTTTCAGCAATTTTAAAAACAATTTCTGCTCCTTCAGATTTACCAATCCAATTTTTTTGAATTTCTTTTGTAGATTCAGGCCAATCGATATTATCTAATCCATCTAGCAAAATATCAGCATATTTAGGAATATCTAAAACCCATTGCTCCATATTTTTACGAACAACAGGAAATCCGCCTCTTTCACTTTTTCCATTAATGACTTCATCATTTGATAAAACACATCCTAATTCTTCACACCAATTAACAGGCATTTCAATTAATTTAGCCAAACCATCTTCAAATAATTGCTTAAAAATCCATTGAGTCCATTTATAATAATCTGGATCACAAGTAGAAACTTCCTTATCCCAATCGAAAGAAAGTCCAAGCATTTTTAATTGCTTCTTAAATATACTAATATTATTAGCTGTAAAACCAGCAGGATGATTACCAGTTTTTATAGCATACTGTTCTGCAGGAAGTCCAAAAGCATCCCATCCCATAGGATGTAAAACATTGTAACCTTGCATTCTCTTCATTCTAGAAACAATGTCAGTTGCAGTGTATCCTTCAGGATGTCCAACATGAAGACCTTGACCAGATGGATATGGGAACATATCTAAAGCATAAAACTTTGGTTTAGAAAAATCCCATACATCAGTAAAAAAGGTTTTATTTTCATCCCAATAATCTTGCCATTTTTTTTCAATTTCATTAAATTTATAATCCATAAGCAATAGCCCCTTCCATATAATTATTAAATTGTCTGTATTATATAATAAAAAATGGCTAAATTCAAGACATATATAAATTATAATAGAAGTTATTGAATTTAAAAAATAAAAATGTTAAAATTCATAATAAATATAAATAGTATATGGAAGAAAAGGTTAAAAATTAATTCTTTTCCAACCAGATTTGTGCCTTAGAAAGGAATGGTAGTAAAAATGGTAGATATAGAAAAAGCAAAAAAAGAATTTATAAAACATGTAAGTAAAATGAAAATAGATAATCCAAGAATAAAACCCAAAATAGGACATACATTTAGAGTTGCAGAAATTTGTAAGAAAATTGCAAACAGCTTAAATTTAACACAAGAAGAAATAAAGTTGGCACAATTAATAGGAATATTACATGATATAGGAAGATTTGAACAATATAAAGTATATGACAAGAATACAAATTCTATAACATTAGACAATAGCATAGAGTTTAATCATGGAGAAGCAGGTAGAGAGGTATTAAAAAAAGATAGCTATATAAGACAATATATAGATGATAATAAATATGACAAAATTATTTTAACAGCAGTATATGAACATAACAGATATGGAATAAGTGAGGGACTAAGCAAAGAAGAAGAGCTTTTTTGCAAAATTATAAGAGATGCAGATAAATTAGACATTATATATGAAACAATTTATATTTACTGGCAAGAAAAAGAAAAAATTGAAATGGTAGAAAAAGGAGAATTATCAAAAGAAATGCTAGAAGATTTTTATAATAAAAAACTAGCAAACAATCAAAAAAGAATAAGTGAAACAGATCAAATCTTAAGGTTTAGTTCATTTATTTATGACATGAACTTTAAATATAGTTTTGAACATTTAAAACAAAGAGACAATATTAGTAAAATGATAGACAGATTTAAGTATAAAATACCTAAAACAAAACAAGAAATGATAAAAGTAAAAAACATATCAAATGAATATGTAATAGAAAAAATAAAGGAAAAAAACTAATGGGAAAAAAATTAATAATAACAGAAAAGCCATCAGTAGCAATGGAATTTGCAAAAGCGTTAAAAATAACAACAAATAGAAAAAACGGATATTTAGAATCACAAGATTGGATTATAACATGGTGTGTAGGACACCTAGTAACAATGAGTTATCCAGAAAAATATGACGAAAAATTAAAATTTTGGAGATTAGACACACTTCCATTTATTCCAGAAGAATGGAAATATGAAATAATTCCACAAGTTCAAAATCAATTTGATATAGTAAAAGAACTAATGACAAGAGAAGACATAGAAGAAATATATAATGCAGGGGACTCAGGACGTGAAGGAGAATACATACAAAGATTAGTATTTATGATGGCAAAACCAAATCCAAAAGCAAAAATGAAAAGAGTATGGATAGACTCTCAAACAGAGGAAGAAATTTTAAGAGGAATAAAAGAAGCAAAAGATTTATCATATTATGATAGTTTATCAGATAGTGCATATTTAAGAGCAAAAGAAGACTATTTAATAGGAATCAACTTTTCAAGACTTTTATCAATAATATATGGGAGAAAATTAGCACAAAGTATAAATGAAGAAAAAGCATCAATATCAGTAGGAAGAGTAATGACATGTGTTTTAGGAATGATAGTAGAAAGAGAAAGAGAAATTAGAAATTTTGTAAAAACAAAATATTATAAAATAGTAGGAAAGTTTGGAAACGAAACATCATCATTTCAAGCAGAATGGAAAGTAAATGAAAAATCAAAAATGTATGAAAGTCCAAAATTATATAATGAAACAGGCTTTAAAAAAGAACAAGATGCAAAAGATTTTATAATAAATTTGCAAGGAAAAGAAGCAACAATATCAGAACTAAAAAAATCAAAACAAAAAGAAAATGCTCCACTTTTATTTAATTTAGCAGAAATACAAAATGAATGTACAAAAAGATTTAAAATTAAGCCAGATGAAACACTTGAAATAATACAAAACTTATATGAAAAAAAATTACTTACATATCCTAGAACAGATGCAAGAGTACTATCAACTGCTGTTGCAAAAGAAATAAGTAAAAATTTAAATGGAATCACAAGAGGATTTAAAGATGAAGAAATACAAAAATATATACAAAAAATGAAAGATGAAAAATATTCTACAAATTTAATAAAAACAAAATATGTAAATGATAGCAAAATAACAGATCACTATGCAATTATTCCAACAGGGCAAGGATATGAAAATTACAATCAATTGCCAAACATACAAAAAGAAATATATAAAGTAATAGTAAAAAGATTTTTAGCTATTTTTTATCCACCATCAGAATATAATAAAATTCAAGTAACAGTAAAAATAGAAGAAGAGACTTTTAATTGTAGTGAAAAAGTTTGTATAAAACAAGGTTTTTTAGAAATATTAAAACCAAATAAAAAAGAAAAACAAAAATTGACAGACAATGAAGAAAATTTGAAAAATGAAGAACAAGATTCTGAAGAAGAAAACAACCTAGAATTATTAAAAAAACTAAAAAAAGGTGAAAAAGTACAAATAAAAAACTTTGAAATAAAAGATGCAGAGACATCACCACCTTCTAGATATAATTCAGGTTCTATTATACTAGCTATGGAAAATGCAGGAAAATTAATAGAAGAAGAGGAACTAAGAGAACAAATAAAAGGAGCTGGAATTGGAACTAGTGCAACAAGGGCAGAAATAATTAAAAAACTAGAAAAAATCAAATACATGCAAATTAATTCAAAAACTCAAATTATAACTCCAACTGAAAAAGGAGAAAAAATTTATGACATTGTACATTTTTCAATGCCAGATATGCTGAATCCAAAACTTACAGCTAGCTGGGAAAAAGGCTTAGATATGGTAGCTAAAAAAGAAATAAAGCCAGATGAATTTATGATAAAATTAAAAAATTATATAAAATCTAAATTTAATAAATTAGTAGTAAAAATGTAAAAAAAGTATTAATAATAACTATCGTGTAACAGTCTACAGATCAATGGTACAAATGGTAAAAGATAATATATTATTTATGCAGTAACAATTCGGGGGGACCAGCAAATTACAGCTTGTTAATAAAATTTTATAATTTATTATAAAATTTTAGGTACAATCTGTATGCAGCTGGGAGTTACAAATAAATAATATATTATCTTTTACCATTTGTACCATTGATAAGTAGACTGTTACACAATTTTACTAGTAAATTAAAAATAAAACTTTATTTTTTGCATAAAATATAGTATAATATATAACGATTTTTAAATTTAATCAAATATTAATACAAGAAACTAAAATTTTATAGGAGTCAAAATGAACACAATTTTAGGAGAACTAGGTAAATCGGAAAAATTCATTGATTTACTAAAACAAATAGAAAACAAAAAAAGTCCGGTAGCAATATCGGGCTTAACTGACGTAGCCATAAGTCAAATAACAACAGCAATAAATGAATTTGGAAAAAAGCCAATATGTATAATAACATACAATGAAATTCAAGCTAAAAAAATATATGAAGATATAAAATATTTTAATAATAATGTGGTATTATTCCCTAAAAAAGAAGTGGTAACATATGACTATATAGCAGAAAGCAAAGATTTACCATACCAAAGAATAGAAGCATTAAATGAAATAAAAAATAAGAGAAATTTAATAGTAATAACAACAATAGAAGCAATAATGCAAGAACTACCAGCAAAAGAAGCATTATATAAAAATGAAATAGATATAAAAATAGGAGAAAATTATAATCTTGAAGAAATAAAGCAAAAACTTATACATTTAGGATATTCAAGATATGATTTAATAGAAGGAAGAGGTCAATTTTCTATAAGAGGAGGAATTCTTGACATTGCTAATAATGAAGATACAGGAATAAGAATTGAATTCTGGGGAGATGAAGTTGATTCAATAAGAAACTTCAATATTACAACTCAAAGATCAATAAATACTTTAGAAAAAGTAGTAATATATCCAGCACATGAGTATATTTTAGAAAAAGAAGTAAGCACAGTATGTGAAAAAATAAAAAATATAAAAACAAATCAAAAACAGATAATAGATGAAGATATTGAACAAATAAAAATAGGAAATTATATTAGTAAAATAGATAAATATTTTTCATACTTTTATGAAAAAAAAGAAACATTACTTGAATATTTGTCAAGCAATTATTGCATATTTTTAGATGAAATTGGAAAAATAAAACAAAGAGTAAAAAACATATCAATTGACAATAATAATTTAATAAAAAATATAATAGAAAAAGAAAAGATAGTTCCAGATGCAATTAGCAATTTATTAACTTATGATAAAATAGAAGAAAAATTAGATAAAAAACAGATAATATATATTGAGAAAAATGATATAGAAAATAAATTAGCAAATGAAAAATATAAATTTGAATATAGAGAAGTTAATTATTATAAAAGTGAAATAGAGGAATTAATAAAAGATTTACAAAAAGCTATAAAACAAAACAAAAAAATATATGTTTTAGTATCAACAAAAGAAAAAGCAAAAAAATTACAAAACTTATTTAATGAAAATGAAATTATTAATAGAATAGAAGAAAAATTAGATCAAACAATTATTGTAAAATCAAATGAAGCAGTAGTAACAATAGGTATTGGAAAATTATCGTCAGGATTTGAATTATATAATTTAAATCAATTAGTAATATCAGCAGATGACTTAATAGAAGGAGAAAGAAGACGAAAAAGAATAATAAATGCAGATTTCAAAGAAGGAGAAAAAGTAGTATTTGCAGATTTAAAAGTGGGAGACTATGTTGTTCATAGAAGATATGGAATTGGTATTTACATAGGAGTCAATACCATAAAAGCAGATGGAACAATAAAAGATTACATCAAAATAAAATATAAAAATGATGATATTCTATATGTACCAACAAATGATTTAGATCATATTAGAAAATATATTGGAGGAGATAAAATCCAGCCAAAAATCAATAAATTAGGTAGCAAAGAATGGGAAAATACAAAAACAAAAGTAAAGAGCAATTTAAGGGAAATAGCAAAAGAATTAATAGAATTATATGCTAAAAGAGAAAAATCGAAAGGATTTAGCTTTAGTAAAGATACACCATGGCAAAATGAATTTGAAAATAAGTTTCCATATCAAGAAACAGATGATCAATTACGCTGTATCGAAGAGGTCAAAAAGGATATGGAAAATGAAAGACCAATGGATAGATTACTATGTGGAGATGTAGGATATGGAAAAACAGAAGTAGCATTAAGAGCAGCATTTAAAGCAGTAATGGATCAAAAGCAAGTAGCATATCTTGCACCAACTACAGTACTTGCAGAACAACAATATAAAGAATTTAAAGAAAGAGTAAAAGACTTTCCAATAAAAGTAGAAATTTTAAATAGATTTAAAACCAAAAAATATCAGGATGAAGTTATCAAAAAATTAAAATTAGGAGAAGTAGATATTCTAATTGGAACACATAGAATTTTAAGCAAAGATATAGAATTCAAAGATTTAGGATTATTAATTATAGACGAAGAACATCGATTTGGAGTAAAAGACAAAGAAAAAATAAAACAACTAAAAACCAATGTAGATGTATTAACTATGACAGCAACACCAATACCAAGAACAATGCATATGTCAATAGTTGGAATTAGAGATATGTCTGTAATATATGAACCACCACACAACAGAAAACCAGTGCAAACTTATGTATTAGAATATGATACAGAAGTAATAAAAGAAGCAATAACAAAAGAGTTAGAAAGAGATGGACAAGTATTTTATTTATATAACAATGTAGAAGGAATACAAAAAAAAGCAGACGATATATCAAGATTAGTACCAGAAGCAAGTGTAGTATATGCACATGGACAAATGACTGGAAATAAAATAGAAACAATTATGCAAGAATTTGTAGAAAGAAAAACTAATGTACTGGTATGTACCACAATACTAGAATCTGGAATAGACATACCAAATGCAAACACAATAATAGTAGAAAATGCAGACAGAATGGGATTAGCACAACTATATCAAATAAGAGGAAGAGTAGGAAGAAGTAATACACAAGCATATGCATATATAACATACAAAAAAGACAAACTCTTATCAGAAGTAGCAGATAAAAGATTAAAAGCAATAAAAGAATTCACAGAATTTGGTTCTGGATTTAAAATTGCAATGAGAGATTTAGAAATAAGAGGAGCAGGAAGTTTACTTGGAGAAATACAATCAGGGCATTTAGAACAAGTTGGATATGACACATATTGCAACCTTTTAGATGAAGTAATAAAAGAAACGAAAGGAATAGAAATAGAACAAGAAACAGAACTACAAATAGACTTAAATGTAACAAGTTACATACCAGATGAATATATATCAGATTCAAACCAAAAAATAGAAATATACCAAAATATAGCATTATGTAAAAACGAGCAAGATATACAAAATGTAACAGATGAAATAATTGATAGATTTGGAAATATGCCAAAAGAAGTAGAAAACTTATTAGCAATAACAAGAATAAAATATTTGTCAAAAAAAATAAATATAAGCAAAATAACAAGCAAAAACATAAATCAAAATGCAGAAACAACAGTCACATTAACATTTGAACCAAATAAGTTTAAATTAGACATAAACAAAATGGTAAAAAAATATGGAAACAAAATAAAATTTTCAAATGGAATAAAACCAATAATAACACTAACAATAAAAGCAACAAGTGAAAAACAACTTTTAGAAAAAATAACACAAATACTTAAAAGTGAAATAGAATAGGCATCAAAACTGTATGAATCAACAAACACTAACATTTCAAGAGAAGGGAGTAAATTGAAAATGCAGAGAATTACAAGTAAAGAAAACAATTTTATTAAACATGTAAGAAAATTAAGAGACAAAAAATACAGAGATATGAACAATTTATATGTAATAGAAGGAATAAAATTAATAACAGAAGCAATACAAGAAGAAATGAATATAAAGCAGATTGTTCTATGTGATGATTGTGAAAAAAATGAAACTATTTCAAAAGAAATGATGTATGAAATTGCAAAATATGAATGTATTTCTGTGCCAGAAAAAATTTTTAAATATTTATCAGAAGTACAAACTCCTCAAGGAATTTTAGCTGTTATAGAAAAAATAAATAAAAAAAATGAGATAGATTATTCACAAGACATAATAATAGCACTAGATGATGTGCAAGATCCAGGAAACCTAGGAAGTATATTAAGAACAATTGACAGTGCTGGAATTACACAAGTTTTAGTTTCGAAAAAAACTGCAGATTGTTATAATTCAAAAGTAATTCGTTCTACAATGGGAGCAATTTTTAGAATTAATGTTATAGAATGTGAAAACTTAGAAAAAACCTTAAAGGAAATAAAAAAACACAAATTTAAAATAGTGGTATCATCATTACAAACTCAAAATACTATATATGATATTAGCTATGACAAAAAAATAATAGTTATTGGAAATGAAGCAAATGGTGTTGAAGAAGAAATACAAAAAATTGCTGATGAAAAAATTAAAATTCCAATGATTCGGCAAAACAGAAAGTTTAAATGCCTCTGTTGCAACAGGAATTATTATATATGAGTATGTAAGACAAAAAAGGAGTGCAAAATAGCACTTCTTATTTATATTCTACTTGTCAATGATACAAATGGTCAATGATAATATATTATTTATGCAGTAACAATTCGGGGGGACCAGCAAATTACAGATTGTAATGCAAATTTTATAATTTATTATAAAATTTGGTATACAAGCTGTTATGTAGCTGGGAGTTACAAATAAATAATATATTATCATTGACCATTTGTACCATTGACAAGTAGACTGTAACTTATTATGAGAAATCATACATAATAATACTTAACATTTTTTTTAAAATATGATAAAATAAAACAAATTACATAAAAAGGACAGGTGTTAAAGTTGAAAATACATATAGTAATGGTAGAACCAGAAATACCACAAAATACAGGAAATATAGCAAGAACATGTGCTATAACAGGAGCAATAATGCATTTAGTACATCCATTAGGATTTAAAATAGATGAAAAATCAATAAAAAGAGCAGGTTTAGACTATTGGGATAAACTCACAATTGAAGAACATAATTCATTAGAAGAATTTTTAGAAAAATATAAGCCAGAGAATAATAACATGTTTTTTGCAACAACAAAAGGAGTAACAAAATATACTGACATAGACTATTCAAAAATGAATGAAATATTTGTACTATATGGAAAAGAAACAAAAGGATTACCAGAATGGCTTTTAAAAAAATATTTAAATGAAAAAACTATAAGAATACCAATGCTTCCAACACTTAGGTCATTAAATTTGTCAAATTCAGTAGCGATAATTACTTATGAAATATTAAGACAACATAATTTTGAAGATTTACAAGAAACAAGTACATATTTTAGTAAACAATGAAAAATATAAAAACCTTATTTATAGTATTTTAATTATAAATAAGGTTTTTATAAAAAATGTCGAAAAAAGAAAAGGTTTGTCGAAACATAAGAACATTTGTCGAAATGCTTGAAAAATAAGTATATTAATGATTATAATATACATAATAAGTCTAAAAATTATTTCAAAAAATTTTAATTCGAATTAATCCAAAAAATTTCAAACAAAAAATCAAAAAGAAAAGAGGTGTAAAAAATAATACAAAAATAAAAATATATATAATATAAGGAGGTAATTTTAGTGAAAACTTTTACCTATAATCAGTATATAAAATATATTCATGCATTAAGATTAAATGCTGTATTAGAATTAGCTGAGGAAGGACAAAAATATCACTTAGAAAGTGAAGAAAGCCAATATACACCAGATCAATTAATAGAAAATATATTAAAAGACAAAAATGAGGTAAAAAAATTTATAAATAATTTTATAAAACCTAAAAATGAAATAAAAGCAAAAGATTTATTACTATATAGTAATAATTATATTGCAAAAAAAGGAATTAATTTAATATATAAGTTAAAAAATGAAGAAACGTTTTTTCTAATAGAAACTAAATCAACAATAGACAGAAAAATGCAATATCAAATATTAAACAATTGCATAGATGTAATTCAAGACTGGAATAGAAGCAAAAATATTGAAAAAAATAAAAAATACCCAATTATAGTACCAATAGTAATTTATGCAGGAGATAGTAAATGGAACATAACAGAATATTCAAATCAAAGGCAATTTAATGACTACATTTTTGAAATAAGTAAAATCAAACTAGAATATAATTTAGTTGATATAAATAAAATATCAAAACAAACATTACTTGAACAAAATAGCATGTTTCGGATATAGCATGCTACTAGAAAAATCAAAAAATAAAGAAGAATTAATAGACAGTATAGGTATTATTATAAAATCAAGCGATAATGAAGAAATATTAAATAAATTAGTATTAATTATAAAAAAATTACTAAGTAATTGCGTGAAAGAAAAAACAGATAGAAAGGAAGAAAATATGAGTACACTATATTATAGAATATTAGACGAAAACAAAGAAATATTAAAAACAGGAGAGAAAAAAGGAGAAGTAAAAATTCAAAAAAGAATAGTCAAAAAAATGATAGAAAAAAAATTAAAAGATGAAATTATAATAGAAATAACAGGAATAGACAAAGAAGAATTAGAAAAAATAAAAGAAGAAACATATAATGATATATTTACCAAAAAAAGGAAGTGATAATGTGAAAATTAATTACAAAATAATTGGACAAAGAATAAGGAATACAAGAAAAAAGAAAGGAATATCAAAAGAAATGTTATCAGAAAAAATTAATGCAACAGCTATGTACATAAGCAAAATAGAAAAAGGAAGCAGAGTAAATTTAGAAAGAATAGTAAAAATTGCTGAAGTATTAGGAGTAACAGTAGAATATTTACTCACAGGTTCAATACCAGAATATAAAAATTATTTAGACAAAGAATTATATGAAATATTAATTAGCTGCACACCTGCACAACAACGATTAATTTATAACATAGCTAAAATAGTTGTAAGTTCTAAATTGGTATAAAAAAATTTCTTTACAAAAATATAAAAATAGTATAAACTGTAACTGCAAAGCATATATACCAGTGAAATGCAAAAAAGACAAAAAATTAAGAAAAATTACAAAAGGTGATAATAAATGTATTTAAAAAGATTAGAGTTACAAGGATTTAAATCATTTGCAGATAAAACAGTATTAGAATTTAGACCAGGCATAACAGGAGTAATAGGACCAAACGGCTCAGGTAAAAGTAATATAGTAGATAGTATTAGATGGATATTACGGAGAGCAAAGTATGAAATCATTAAGAGGAGCAAAATCTTTAGATGTCATATTTGCAGGAACACAAAATAGAAAATCTCTAGGATATGCAGAAGGTTCTTTAATATTTGACAACACAGATGGAGAATTACCAATAGAATATAGTGAAGTAACTATTACTAGAAAAATATATAGAAGCGGAGAAACAGGATATTATATTAATAAAGTGCCATGTCGTTTGAAAGATGTATTAGAATTATTTATGGATACAGGAATTGGTAAAGACGGATATTCAATAATAGGACAAGGAAAAATAGACGAAATATTAAGTAATAAATCAGAAGACAGAAGACACATATTTGAAGAAGCAGCAGGAATAGTAAAACACAGAATAAGAAAACAAGAAAGTGAAAAGAAATTAGAACATACAAAACTTAACTTACTTCGAATAAATGACATCTTATCAGAAATAGAAACAAACATAGAACCATTAAAGGCACAATCTGAAAAAGCGAGAAAATACTTAAATCTAAGAGAAGAATTAAAAGATATAGAATTAGGATTATTCTTACATAACATAGAAAAATATAAATTAATATTAGAAGAAATAGTAAAAGACGAAGAAATATATACATCGCAATGCAAAGAAGAAGAAGAAAAGCTAAAAAATATCAAACAATTAAAAGAAGAACTAAAACAACAAATAGATGAAATAACAAAACAAATAGAAGACATATCAAACCTAGGTTTTGAAAGCAAAAAAGAAATAGAAATGTTAAATTCAGACATAAATGTAGCAAATACAAGAATAAACAACAATAAAGAAAATAAAGAAAGATTTGAAAAAGAAATAGAAGACTCAAAACAAAGAAAAGAAGAACTTGAAAAAGAAATAGAACAAAGAGAAGAAAAAAAGTTAAACTTAAAAGAGAATAAAGAAAAATTTGAAAAGGAATTACAAGTAAAAGAAAAAGAACTTGAAGAAATAACAAAAAAACTATCTAGTAAAGAATTAGAAATAGAAGAACAAAAAACAAAAGTAGAAAAAAATACTGATAAAAAATATGAATTACAAAAAGAACTAAATGCACAAGACATTAGTTATGATAATTATGAAAAAAGACAAAATCAAATAAAAAATGAAATATCAAGTTATATATCAGAACTAGATAGCACAAAAATTAGCAAAGACGAAATATCTAAAGAATTTTATGAAATAGAAAACAGAAGAAACAAAATATTAAAATCAATAGATGAAATAAATGAAAAAAAAGAAATAGCAGACAAAAAAATAAATGACTATCAAATAAAAATTAATAATTATCAAAATGAAATGAGAATAAAAGAACCAAAACTAAAATTTTTAATAGAAACAGAAAAAGAAAAAGAAGGGTATATAAAAAGTGTAAGATCACTATTAAAAGGCTGTGAAAATATAAAAGAACTAGGAAAAGGAATGCATGGAGTTTTAGCAAATATAATTGAAGTACCAGAAGAATATCAAACAGCAATAGAAATGTGCTTAGGAGCAAGTCTACAAAATATAGTTACTGAAACAGAGGAAGATGCTAAAAAATTAGTAGAATACTTAAGAAAAAATAATTTAGGAAGAGCATCATTCCTTCCAATTACTTCTGTAAAAGGAAAAAAATTAGAAAAAATAAAAGGTAAAGAAAAAGGTGTAATTGGAATTGCATCAGATTTAATTAAATTTAACAAAAAATATGAGCAAATTATAAATAATTTACTTGGAAGAACAGTAATTGTAGATAATATGAATACAGCAATAAAATTAGCAAAACAAAATGGATATGCATTTAGAATTATTACAATTGAAGGAGATGTAATAAATGCTTCAGGAGCTATTACAGGAGGTTCAATAGCCAAAAAAACAGTAAATATATTAGGTAGAGAAAAAGAAATTGAAAAACTAGAAAAAGATATAGAAAATATAAAAGAGAAAATAAACAAATTAGAAAAAGAAAAAAAAGAATATGAAGAAAAGACACAAGATACACTAGAAAATGCAACAAGTTTAGAAAAAGAATTACAAGAAATTGAAATTATGTATGCAACTGAAAAACAAAAAGTCATTGCAATAGATGAAAATATAAATAAAATACAAGAGAGATTAGATAAACTAAAAGAAGAACAAAAAACTTTAGAAAATCAAAAGCAAAAAGCAGTAGAAACTAAGGAAAAAATAAAAAAACAATTAAAAGAATTAACAGAAGAAACAGAAAGACTATCAAAAATAATATCAGATTTTGCAAAATTAAATAAAGACAATCAAAAATATGTAGATGACTTAAACTTAGACATTACAAATTTGAAAATATCAGTAAGTTCATTTGATGAAAGTGAAACTTCAATTGAAGAAATACAAGAAAGAATAAAACAAGAATTAAACAATACAAATAAAAGCATTGAAAATAAAAAAAGTCAAATAGAAAAAATTACACACGATAATTTTGAATTAGAACAATCTATCAAAGAAACAAAAGAAAAAATAGAAAAAATAAAAGAAGAAGTAAAAAATAGTGGTTCTAAAATAGAAGAATTAAAACTATCAAGAATAAATAAAAATGAAATATTGTCAAAGCAGGAAGAAGAAATAACACATAAATTTAACATAATAGAAGATTTAAAAGCAAAAACTGTAAAAATAAATGTAAGAAAAACAAAAACAGAAGAAGATATAAACACTATAATAAATAAAATGTGGGAAGAATATGAGCTAACACCAAATACAGTAGGGGAATATAAAAAGCCACAAAATATAGCAGAAACACAAAAAAGAGTAAATAGTCTGAGAAATGAAATAAAAGAATTAGGAAGTGTAAATATAGACTCAATTGAGGAATACAAAAACATGAAAGAAAGATATGATTTTATATGTGAACAAAGAGTAGATTTAGAAGATACAATGAATAAATTAAGAAAGATTATATCAGACATGACTACAACAATGAAAGAAAAATTTAAAAAACAATTTGAAATCATAAATAAAAATTTTGAAAAAGTTTTCAAAGAATTATTTGGAGGAGGAAATGCAGTACTTTCATTAGAAGATGAAGATAACATACTAGAATGTGGAATTAATATAACAGTACAACCACCAGGAAAAAAACTGCAAAATATGACATTACTATCAGGTGGAGAAAAAGCATTTACGGCCATAGCTTTATTATTTGCAATATTAAAAATTAACCCATCACCATTTTGTGTGTTAGATGAAATTGAAGCAGCATTAGATGATGTAAATGTATATAGATTTGCAGAATATTTAAAGAAATTTTCAGCAGATACACAATTTTTAGTAATTACACATAGAAAAGGAACAATGGAATCAGCAGACACAGTATATGGGGTCACAATGGAGGAAAATGGAATTTCAAAACTATTATCTATGAAATTAGCAAATTATTAAATTAATAAAAAACAATATTAAGTATATTTGACAAAAAAAAAATTAGCATTACAGTTTACTTGTCAGTGTTGCAAAAGGTCAATGATAATATATTATTTATTTGTAACTCCCAGCTGCATAACAGCTTGTATACCAAATTTTATAATAAATTATAAAATTTGCATTACAATCTGTAATTTGCTGGTCCCCCCGAATTGTTACTGCATAAATAATATATTATCATTGACCATAGAATTAGCACAAACAAAATGCAAAAATTACTTGCAAAAGCAAAAAAAATATGATAAAATAGCAATGTTTATAAAATAGCAAACATAAAATAAAACAAAAAGTAAAATAGCTATTTTTAAATCTCTACTTACAGCAAATGTAAGTTATAAATCCAAAGGGAGGTGAAAATGATGAATAAATACGAAAGTATTATCATTGTTAATCCAAATAAAGAAGAAAAAGATTTAAAAGCTTTAGAAGAAAAAATTACAGGATTAATCAATGAAAATGGAAAAGTTGAAACAGTAGAAAACATGGGAAAAAAGAAATTAGCATATAATATCAAAAAATTTGAAGAAGGTACATACATGTTATTCAACTTTGAAGCAAAACCAGATTCTATCAAAGAACTTGAAAGAATTTATAGAATTACAGACGATATAATAAAATTTATCGTAGTAAAAAAATAAAAATTAAATAAAGATAGGGGCCTTTATTTAAAGTAAAGAAAGGTGATAAAAAATGAACAAAGTAATATTAATGGGAAGATTAACAAGAGATCCAGAAACAAGATATACACAAACAAACAATACTCTAGTATCTTCTTTCAGTTTAGCAATAAATAGAAGATTTGCAAAACCAGGAGAAGAAAGGCAAGCAGACTTCATCAACATAGTAGCATGGAGTAAACTAGGGGAATTTTGTAGCAAATACTTTAAGAAAGGTCAACAAGTAGGTGTTATAGGAAGAATACAAACAAGAACATGGGATGATGACCAAGGCGCAAAACACTATGTAACAGAAGTTGTAGCAGAAGAAGCTTACTTTGCAGACAGCAAAAGAGAAGCAGAAGTAAATGCAAATACATTTGAAAATACATTTGGAAACACTATGCCTGGAAACATGGGTTCAGACTTTGAAGTATCTTCTAATGATGACTTACCATTTTAAGCTATAAAGAATAGGGGGAAAATAAAATGTCAGACAAGAAACAAAACAAAAAAAATAACAAAAACTATGATGAAGATTACAATCCAAGATTCAGAAAACAAAGAAAAAAAGTCTGCGTATTATGTAGTGATAAAAATTTTGTATTAGACTACAAAAATCCAGAACAATTAAAGAAATTTGTTAATGATAAAGGAAAAATCTTACCAAGAAGAACAACTGGAGCATGTGCAAAACATCAAAGAGACATAACAACAGCAGTAAAAAGAGCAAGACATATTGCTATATTACCATATACACAAAATTAGATATTGTCATTTTAGACGTTCTTTTGCAACAATTTCTTAGCAAGAGAAACAGTTCTTTTTGACAGTTTTTGAGGCGGGTAGAACACTTCAAAAATAAACTCAAAAGTGAATTGAAAGAAATTTAATATAGAAGTTCTTTAACAATTTTATGGAAAATGTTCATGTTTGACATGAAAGGGTGCCATAAAATTATTTTAGAACTTCTTATTTAAATTTTCTTGAACGAACTTTTGAGTTTATTTTTTAAGTAATCTACCTACCAAAAAATTGTAAAAAAATGTTTTTTTTAGAAGCAAGAAATTATAAAAAAGAACACCTCAAATGGTAACAAAGACGGATTTTGAAAACGTTTCTAAATCACTTTACAATACAACAACAATGTGATATAATCATAAAGAATAAATAAGCAAAAGGAGTGGAAAAATTGAATCAAATATTAAGTATAAATAATACACCGAAAGCCACACCAAAGAAAGAAAAAAATAATTATTCAAACTTTAAAAACAACAAAGGTCCAACAGACATAGGACATATATTAAAGTTTTTTTCTATTGCAATATTAGTATTTGGAGTATTTATGATAGGTTCAGGATCATACTCAATGTTTCAAGAAGTAACTAAAAAAGAAGAAGTTACAAAGCCACAAATTTTTGTAAAACCACCAAATAACAATGAAATAGTCATACAAATATCACATGATAAAAGTTTATCAAAAGTAACATATAGTTGGGATGATGAAGATGTAAATACTGTACAATGCAGTGGTAAAATGGG
The DNA here is from genome assembly GCA_947626815.1 of uncultured Clostridia bacterium. Classification (GTDB taxonomy): domain Bacteria; phylum Bacillota; class Clostridia; order TANB77; family CAG-508; genus CAG-269. The sequence goes on from CANQTN010000014.1 coordinate 37,929, forward strand.
AGTACAAACAAAAATAAAAGTACTAGAAGGAATTCATACATTAACAATCAATGCAACTGATATAAATGGAGAAACAAGCGAATATAAGAGCACATATAACATAGAAGAAAATATTAGCATAAATGTAGATATAGAAGGAAATGGAGTAAAAATAACATTAAATGCTAAAACAGAACTTTCATATATGACATACAGATGGGATGAAGAAGAAGAAACAAAAATTGATATAAATAGTAATGAATTTGAGCAAACAATAGAAGCACCAAAAGGATTACACACATTAACAATAAGTGCTGTTGACAAAAACAATCAGACAAAAACAGAAACTCAAAAAATTGAAGGAGTAATGAAACCAACAGTAGAAATAACAGCAGGAGAAAACAAAAAATTCGTTATGAAAATATCAGACGAAGAAGGAATAAAAAAGGTAGAATTTTCAATAAATGACTCAGATAATTATGTATTAGACTTAGAAAGAGTACTACCACTAGAAGAAAGAAAAGAATTTGAATATTCTTTTGCATTACAAGATGGAGAAAATAAAATACAAGTTACTGCACACAATGAAAACAATGTAACAGAGACAAAAAGTGTGACAATAAACACTGAAAACATGTAAGGGGAAAAGATGAATGTTAATATACTAAATTTAGTGACATATTTTATCCTATACTCATTTTTAGGATGGATTATGGAATCAATATTTCGATCAATATGTGAAAGAAAATTAATAAATACGGGCTTTTTGCGAGGCCCGTTTTGTCCGATATATGGAATAGGTTCAATCATTATGATTTTATGCCTAAAAAGATTTGAAAATTCACTTGTAACTATATTTTGCCTGTCTGTTATAATATTAACTGCATGGGAATATATAGTAGGTGTAATATTAGAAACATTATTTAAAACTAAATATTGGGATTATTCAGATCACAAATTTAATTTTCAGGGACGTATATGTCTAACAAATTCAATATATTGGGGTATATTAGGAATTTTATTTATAAAATATATACATCCATTTATACAATCTATAATAGAAAAAATTGACAATGGACTATTAAATTATATTATAGCAATTTTATTTATGATATTTATAGCAGATACAATCACATCAATTATAAATGTTAGAAATATGAGGACAACATTAGAAAAAATAGAAAACATAAACAAAGAAATAAAAGAAAAATTAAAAGAGCTAAGAGCATTAAGAAGAAACAAGGAACCAAAAAACACAACAGAAAATATACAAAATATGGTAGAAACATTAAAAAACAAAAGAAACAAAAGAATTTTACACTTGTATAAAAATGTACGACGTTTAAAAAAGGCATTTCCAGCTATTAATACTAAGGAAATTACAGAAATATTAAATAAAAAAATAAATATAAAGAAAAAGAAAAAAAACAGAAAAAGCACTTGAAATAAATAAATCACTTTGTATATAATAAAAAAATAATCAAAGGATAATGAAATAAAATTTAAGTGGAGGAATATTAAATGATACAAGACATATATATAATTGACGATGATGATTCATCAATTGTTATATTTAGAGAACTATTCAAAAATGATCCAGAATATAAATTTACAAGTGTAAAAACAGAGCAAATAGATATAGCATTGAAAAGTATACCATCACTAATAGTTATTAACGAAGATGCAATTGATAGAGATGTAATAGATTTATGTAGAAAAATAAGAAAGGACGAAGATAATACTATAACACCAGTTATTGTAGTATCTTCAATTGGAGAAAAAGAGCATAGATTGCAAATACTACAAGAATCAATAGAATATTTTATAAAAAAACCAGTAGATGAAGAATATTTATATTATACTGTAAAAAATTTAAACAGATTACTTTCAACAAATAGAAGAATAAGTCCATTAACAGGTTTACCAGGAAATGTACAAATACATGCAGAATTGAAAAAAAGAATATTAAAAAAAGAAGCATTTTGTGTATTATATCTCGATTTAGACAATTTTAAAGCATATAACGATGTATATGGATTTTTAAAAGGAGATCAAATTATAGAATTTACAGCAGAAACAATTATCAAATGTATTCATGAAAGTGGACTGGAAAATACATTTATACGGACACATTGGTGGAGATGACTTTGTAGCACTAATACCAGGAAATACTTGCGAAAGAATTTGTCAAAATATTATAGCAAATTTTGATAGAAATGTATTAAAATATTTTACAGATGATGACATAGAAAGAGGTTATATAGAAGTAGCAAATAGAAAAGGAATAATAGAGCAATTTCCTTTAACATCACTTTCCATAGGAGTAGTTGTAGCAGATATAGAAAGATTTAATAACATTCTTCAAATTGGAGAAATAGGAGCACAAGTAAAACATGCAGCAAAATCAGTAATGGGAAGTAGTTACGCAGTAGATAGAAGAAAATAAAAAATGAAATTCACATTTTCTAAAAAGCAATAAACATAATTTATGTATTGCTTTTTTTTTGATATTTATCATAAATATCAAAAAAGCCTAAAACATCGCATTAATAGCAATTCAAAAAATGTTATAAATTTGTAATAAAAATGTAATATTTGAAATTTCCCTTTTCAGTTCAACAAAATTTTAACAGTGCCAATAAAAAGTTGCAAATGCAACAGTAAGCAAAATGTTTTATGATAAAATACTAATTAATAGAAAAGGAAGGGGTAAAACGATGAAAATTATAAAAAGAGATGGAACAATAGTGGACTATGATCCAGAAAAAATAAGAGTAGCAATAAAAAAAGCAAATAATGAAGTAACACAAAAAGAGAGAATCTCAAAAGAAAGAATTGATGAAATTATAAAATATATAAAAGAATTAAATAAATCAAGAATTTTAGTAGAAGATATACAAGATATAATAGAACAAAAATTAATGGAATTTGGAAAATATCAACTAGCAAAAAAATATATAACATATCGTTATACAAGAGAATTAGTAAGAAAAGCAAATACAACAGACCAATCTATAAAAGAATTAATAGAAGGAGAAAACGAATATTGGAATAACGAAAACTCTAACAAAAATGCAAAAGTAGTAACAACACAAAGAGATTACTTAGCAGGAATAACAAGTACAGATATTACAAGAAGATTTTTATTATCAAAAGATATAGTAGAAGCACATGACAGTGGTATTATACATTTCCATGATGCAGACTATTTTGCACAAAATGCTCTACACAACTGTGAATTAATAAACTTAGAAGATATGTTACAAAATGGAACAGTTGTAAATAGTGTAATGATAGAAAAACCACATAGATTTATCACAGCAGCAACAATAGCAACACAAATAATACTAGCAGTTACATCATCAAGTTATGGTGGAGCAACAATAACATTAAGTCATTTAGCACCTTTTGTAAGAGACAGCTACAACCAATATTATAAAAGATATAAAGAAAGAGGACTAGAAGAAAAACTTTGTAAAAAATTTGCAAAACAAGATACTAAAAAAGAAGTAGGAGATGGAGTACAAACTTTTAATTATCAAGTAAATTCAATGACAAACACAAACGGACAAGCACCATTTTTATCAGTATGCATGTATTTAGGTGAAACAGAAGAATACAAAGAAGAATTAGCAATGATAATTGAAGAATTTCTAGAACAAAGAATAAAAGGATTTAAAAATGAAAAAGGTGTATATATTACACCAGCATTTCCAAAATTACTTTATGTATTAGAAGAAGACAATATAAATGAAAACAGCAAATATTGGTATTTAACAGAACTTGCAGCAAAATGCACAGCAAAGAGATTAGTACCAGACTACATTTCAGAAAAGAAAATGTTAGAATACAAAATAGATAAAAATGGTAATGGGAATTGCTATCCATGTATGGGATGTAGATCATTCTTAACACCATATATTGATCCAAAAACAAACAAACCTAAATATTATGGAAGATTTAATCAAGGTGTTGTAACAATAAACTTAGTTGATGTTGCATTAACATCTGGAAAAGATATGGACACATTTTGGAATGTATTTGAAAAAAGATTAGAATTATGCCATAAAGCATTACAAGCAAGACATGAAAGACTAAGCAAAGCATTGAGTGATGTAGCTCCAATACTTTGGCAACATGGAGCATTAGCAAGATTAGAAAAAGGAGAAAGTATACATGAACTATTGCATAATGGATATTCAACTATTTCATTAGGATATGCAGGATTGTATGAATGTGTAAAATATATGACAGGACATAGTCATACAGACAATGGAAAAGGAAAAGAATTTGGACTAAAAGTAATGCAAAAATTAAATGACAAATGTAAAGAATGGAAAGAAGTAGAAAATATAGACTATAGTGTCTATGGAACACCAATAGAATCTACAACATATAAATTTGCAAAATGCCTAAAAGAAAGATTTGGAGTAATAGAAGGAATAACAGATAGAGATTATATAACAAATTCTTATCATGTGCCAGTATTTGAAGAAATAGATGCATTTGAAAAACTAAAAATAGAAAGTGAATTTCAAAGATTAAGTCCAGGAGGAGCAATATCTTATGTAGAAACTCCTAATTTACAAAATAATATAGAAGCAGTTATAGAAATTATCAAATTTATATATGATAACATCATGTATGCAGAATTAAACACAAAATCAGACTATTGCCAAAAATGTGGATATGATGGTGAAATATTAATAGACGATAATTTAGAATGGTATTGCCCAAACTGTGGAAATAAAGATCACTCTACACTAAATGTAGCAAGAAGAACATGTGGATATATAGGAAGCAATTTCTGGAATAAAGGAAGAACACAAGAAATAAAAGAAAGAGTATTACATGTAGATAATAAAGATGCATAAAAAATACAAAAGGAAGTGAAAATACAATGAAATATAATAAAATCAGAAAAATGGATATTGCAGATGGACCAGGAATAAGAGTGTCAATATTTATGCAAGGTTGCACTTTTAACTGCGCAAACTGCTTTAATCCAGAAACACATGATTTTAATAAAGGAAATGAATTTACAGAAGATACAATAAATGAAGTAATGCAATTATGTGAAAAAGATACTATAAAAGGTTTATCTATCTTGGGAGGAGAACCATTACATCCACAAAATATAGAAGGCACAACTAAACTTGCAAAAGTATTTAAAGAAAAATTTCCAAATAAAAACTTATGGATGTGGACAGGATTTTCATTTGACAAAGATTTAAAAGACAAAGAAGTATTAAATTATGTAGATGTTTTAGTCGATGGGCAATATAAAGATGAATTACGAAACCCAAAACTAAAATGGAAAGGCTCATCAAATCAAAGGGTAATTGATGTAAAAGAAAGTTTAAAACAAGGAGAAATTATTACATTAGAATAAAATAAAAAATTCTTCATATATATAAATTATATATGAGGAATTTTTTATGATTATACAATATGGTCCAATTTTGAAATGAATTCTCCTTCTTAGACTTCAAATGATATATCATCTACTGCAATAACTTTTGTGTCATCTTTTCCATATATTTTCTTTATATTTTCTATTTTTAGGATTTTCATTTTTAATTTTTACCTCTCATTCCATTTATTCTCTATTGTTCTTGATGAACATAATGTTATAATTAAAGATAGTAAGAATATTATTGCAAAAAATACGCCGATATTTCCAAATGGTATTAATAACTTATCTAAAACAATAACATTTTTCATGTTATTTATAATTCCATACAATATTGGTATTGAAAGAATAATTGATATTATTGTCGCCTTTATAAACATATACACACATTCATATATTAAAATTTTATTTATATTTCCTTTAGTAGCACCTAAACTATATAATATGGTAAATTCTTGCTTTCTTTCACATAAACTTGCATTTATGATATTTATTGTGCTTATAATTCCAATAGCTATTACTGCTATTATAATAACTCTTAACATTAATTGTATTATTTCAATATATATAAGTTTTTCTTGATTTTCTAAAGTATAATATTCTGCACTATAGATTGAAGTATTTGGATCTTCTCTTATTTTATCTATGTAATTTGAAAATTCAATTATATTTTCGCACTTAATTTTTATTGCTATATTTTCTGTTTCATTCCACATCCATCTTTCTACAGTATTTTTATTTTTTGGAATATAACTTTTTAATTTGTTGTTTATTTTATTATATGTATCCATATTGACAAACACCGTTGCATTTCCAAATTGTGTTGATATTTCTTTATAACCATCTATAAGTTTATCTGTTAGAATGTAGTTTCCTAATAAATTTTCATCATCAATTATTTCATATCCATGACTTTGATTTTCATGATAATCAGCTATAATGCTTAGTTTAAAATTATCTTTTGCTTTTAATGCTGGTTCATATTCATATGATAATTGTTCTGTCCCTCTAGTTATCATTACAGTATTATAAAATATAAAAT
>CANQTN010000015.1 GCA_947626815.1 uncultured Clostridia bacterium
CAAAAAGAATTAGGAGAAAAATTAAATATTACTGATAAAGCAATCTCAAAGTGGGAAAGAGGATTAAGTTTTCCAGATATATCAATGTTAAATTCATTAGCAAGTTTTTTTGAAATTGATGTATCAGAATTGCTTAATGGCGAAAAGGGAATAAAACAAGAAATAGATATAGAATCTCTAATTCAAGAAGCCATAGAAAAATATAAAAACTTGGAAAATAAGAGAAAAGAAAAAGTAAGGAAAATAAAAAAGAAAATCGGAGTTATTTCTTTGATTTTTTTTAGTATTTTTACAATAATGCAAATGATATATTTGACTATCTTAAAACAGCATAATTTTGAATATGTAATAGATATTTTATTTTATATAGTTAATGAGATTATAATAGTATCAGCACTAATTAGTATAGATTTCTTGATTCCAAAAATAAAAAATAAAAAGGTAATAGCATATATTTTATGTTTGTTTTTTACAATAATTAACTTTGCATTTATGTTTAATAATGGATTTGAAAACAAATGTATTGTAAGTTTTTCAAAAGATTTCTCAAATGAACTTGTTTTAAAGGTAAACAAAAATAATGGTTCAATAAGATTATATAGAAATGTAAAAATGATATTATTTGCAAAAGAAAAAGAACAATTTTCATATGAATTAGAAGGAAAAATAAAAAGGCAATGGCTAGCAAATGATATATGTGCTTTAACTTATGAAGATAAAGAAAGAAAATTAAGAGAATATGTGGTAACATATGGAGATAGAGGAAATGGTATATCATACTATTATGTAACAAGTGCTCTTTCTGGTAATTGGCAAGTATCTACTCAATATGGAAATCCAACGCAATGTTTAGTTGATAGTAAGGGAATAACAATAACTAAAAATGAAAAAAAAGAATTATTTGAATATTCTAATTGTAAACAATTTGGAACAATAGCATTAGTTTTATATAAAAATGATATTCCAAAATATGTAATTGCATTAGATGAAAATTGTGAAATTGATGAAAAAACAGATATTATAAAAAAAGGAGGAACAATTACTTTATCTGAAATATCAATGGAAAAAACAATTCAAGAATCGCTTTATTGTATGACATATAAAAATGAAAAAGATTTAAGTGATTATAATATAGTTAATGTTGGAAAAAATGAGTATAAAATTCAAAATGGTATAATGTATATTAGTTTTGATAGTAAGAATACCATAGAAGTACCAGGAGATTTTTCAAAAATGAGTGACAGTTATACAGATTATAATTATCAAATATCAGGAGAAAAAACGATTTTCTATTATATAAAAAATGGTAAAAGATATTTAGTATATTCAAATGATATGGGAGCAAATTGGAATACTGTAGAAATAGAAAATGAATCATCAATTCAAAATATCAATTTTGTAAATTCAAATGTTGGATATATGTTGAAATTCGAAGATGTTGCAATGGGAATAGCATTTGGAAAAATAAGTAAAACAATTGATGGTGGAAAAACTTGGCAAGATGTATATTGGGGAATAGGAAATGAAGATAAAATCTTTCGTAGAAATAGTCAAATTAAGTTCATTGATGAAAATATAGGATTTTTAACTATGCCAATGACAGGTGGAGAAAGTTCCGAAATATATATAACAAAAGATGGCGGAAATAATTTTACAAAATTAGAAATTATACAAAATGATATATATGATTACTATAATCTACCTACTTTTGAAAATGGAAAATTATCTATAAAAATAACTCAAGGCTCAGATGGAGATTATAATGGTGGAGATTACAAAGAATATTATTCAATAAACAAAGGTAATGATTGGATAGAAGAAAATATTGAATAGATATATGAAATTATTAAAAATTATGATATACTAATAATGCAAAATAAATATAAAGAAATTAATAGAGAAGATGGAGGAAATATAAATGCCTAACAATGTAAATAAGGAAATTCAAAAATTTATTAAGAAAGTACAACATCTTTTGGGAACAAGATTAAAGAAAATCATTTTATACGGATCTTATGCCAGAGGAGATTATACTAAGCACTCTGATGTAGACATAATGATTTTAACAAATTTGTCTTATAAAGAAATTGAAGATTATAGAGATAAAATATCGGATATAGCTTATGATATTGAATTAGATACAGGTATTATTTTATCTCCAGTAATAAAAAATATAGAAAAATATAATTCTAAGGTGAATATTGTACCATTTTATAAAAATGTTCAAAAGGAAGGAGTTGTTTTACTTAATGCATAATGAAACAATAGAAAGCTTTTCAAAGTATAGATTGAATAAGGATAAGAGAAGATAGCGATTATGATGATGAATATGAACCATCTTTAGAAAAAACGGAACAACAAATAGAAACAGCACAAGAATTAATTGAATTAGTTGAAGATTATATAAATAATTATTACAAAAATAATTAAAGTAAAGAATATTTTTTGGAGTGTCAAAATGACTACTCCATTTTTTATATTCTAGGAAAGTCATTGTTGAAAAAACGAAAAATTGAGTTTTTTAATAAATAAATAATTTTATATCATAGTGACAGGCTAAATGCATATATTTAAAAAGGTGAGTAAGAATGATTATATATAGAGAATTTGCAAAAAACGAAAAAAACATGCAGGAGTTAATGAAAGAAATAATAACGAGATATATAATAGAAAACTCTTGCAACATAATTCAAACAGAATTAAAATCAGACAAACTTGAAATAAACAATTCTATTATTAATTAAACATTGAAAGGAGATTAAAATGTTAGATGTAGATAATAGAACTTTATTTGAAATTAATAATCAACCAATCTATAATATTTTATATAAAGTAGCAATATATTTAAGACTTTCAAGAGATGACGAAAATGCTGGAGATTCTGAAAGTATCATAAATCAAAGAGAATTTTTAACAAAATATGTAAAACAATATCCTAATTGGGAACTTATAGATATCTATGTAGATGATGGCTACACAGGAACAAATTTTAATAGACCAGATTTCATAAGATTAAAAAATGATATCGAAACAGGAAAAATAAATTTAGTAATAACAAAAGATTTATCAAGGTTAGGCAGAGATTATATCGGAACAGGATTTTACTTAGAAAAATATTTTCCTAAAAAAAGAGTTAGGTATATAGCAGTAAATGATGGTATTGATACTTTTGAAAAAAACAATGGTAACAACGATATGGGAGCATTTAAATCTGTAGTTAATGACATGTATGCAAAAGACATTTCAAAAAAAGTAAGAACAGCTAAAAAAACAAAAGCAGAAAAAGGAGAATTTATAGGAGCTTTTGCACCATATGGATATAAAAAAGCACAAGATGATATTACAAAATTAGTAATAGATGAACAAGTAGCAGATGTGGTTAAGTTTATTTTTTCTGAATATAATAAAGGAAATGGATTATCATATATAGCACGAAAATTAAATGAAAAACATATAGAATGTCCATCTGTATATAAACAACGAACTAGTAAATTTCATTGTAAAACACTCACAGGACTTTGGGGACATGAAACAATAAAAAGTATACTCACAAATAGGGTGTACATAGGAGAATTGATCCAAAGAAAAGGCGAAATGGTAAGTTATAAAGTTAAAAAATATATTAGTTTACCAGAAAGTGAACATACAGTAAAGAAAAATGCTCATGAAGCAATAATTAGTGAAGAAGAATTTAACATGGCACAGAGAATATTAAAAACAAAAACTCATAAACACCATAGAAAAGAAGGCACAGAGCATTTGTTATCAGGGTTATTATATTGCCCTAGATGTAATAGTAAGTATAGATATCAAAAACAAGCAGGCTTAATGCAAGATATGGTAGCAATATGTAGTACCTATAATAGATATGGAAAAGAATACTGTTCAAGAGTAGCAATACGAGAAAGTATTTTAAATAAAGCAGTAAAAGATGATTTAAAGCTACTTATCACAGAAAAAATAAATATACAAAAAATTATAAATATTGAGGATATAAAAAACTTAAAGAAAGAAAAAATTAAAATAAATAAATCTAAATTTGATTATGAAAGAAGAATAAATCAAATAGATAGAATAATAAAGCAAAGTTATGAAGATAAAGTAAATGGAATTTTAAATTCAGAAGAATTTATTAAAATGGCAGAAGATTATCGAAAAGAAAAAGAAGAATTAACATTAAAAATAAATAATTTAAATAAAGAATTAAATTTTTGCCAAGACATGGCAGAAGATGAACTAACAAGGATTGTAAAAAATATAACTGATGTTGAAAATATTGATAAAAATATAATAATAAGTTTAATTAATAAAATAGAAATAATAGATTCAGAGAATATAAAAATATATTATAATTTCTCTGAATAAAAATTTATTTCTAATCTATCCAATTGGCAACTGTGCATGGAATGCAGATGACATAGACAAAATCTTAGAAACATTAAAAGAAAATGAAGTAAAAATAACATTTTTTATGGTGGGAGATTGGATAGAAAAATTTCCAGAAGAAGTAAAAAGAATAAATGCTGAAGGACATGAAATAGCAAGCCATAGTAACACACATCCACATGTAAATAAACTAAGTTATGAGGAAAACATAGAAGAAATAGAAAAATCAAATGATAAAATAGAAAAAATAACAGGAAAAAGAACAAAAGTATATAGAGCACCATATGGAGAATACAATGATACAGTAATAAAAGCAGCAAATGATAAAGGTTATTATACAATACAATGGAACTTAGATACATTAGATTATACAGGATTAACACGGAGAAGAAATGTGGAAAAGATTAAATTCAAAAATAAAACCAGGAGACATTATTTTAAGTCATAATGGAACAAAGCATACAGCAGATAGTTTAGATATGCTAATAAAAAATATAAAACAAAAGGGATTAAGCATTGTAACAGTATCAAATCTTATTTATAAAGATAACTATACTATAAATATAAATGGAACACAAATAAGAAAATAATGTATAAAAATTATTCAAAAGGAAATAATATAAAAAACAAATATAAGGAAAAAAATAACTTTTTTTAAAAAAAATAACTTCTTATGTAGACAAAACCAAAAAAATGTTGTATAATAATACCTGTAAGACAATATTAAGGAGAAAAATATACTTATGAAATATTAAAAATTAGGGAGGAAAAGAAATTGGATACAAATTATTTAGAAAACAACTACTTAACATTAGTGGGAAGAATCACAGGAGAAAAAGAATTTAGTCATGAAATATATGGAGAAAGATTTTATCTTTTCAAATTAGTAATACCACGTTTAAGTGGAAATGAAGACATAATACCAATAACTATATCAGAAAGACTAATAAAAGAAGATACATTACAAGCAGGTAAGAAAATACTAGTAAAAGGGCAATTCAGATCATACAATAGCTATGAAAACGAAAAAAATAGACTAATTTTAACAGTATTTGCAAAAGACATAATAGAAGTTGAAGAAAATGACAATGAAAATAACGAGGAAAATGAAATTGTCAGAAAAGATACAATAACAAACGAAGTAGTATTAATAGGATATATTTGCAAAAAACCTATTTATAGACAAACACCATTTGGTAGAGAAATATCAGATATACTACTTGCTGTTAATAGAGCCTATAATAAATCAGACTATATTCCATGTATCGCATGGGGAAGAAATGCAAGATTTTGTCAAAACTTAGAAGTAGGTTCACAAGTAAAAATAGTAGGAAGAGTTCAATCTAGAACATATGAGAAAAAATATGAAGATGGAACATCTCAAACAAGAGTAGCATATGAAGTTTCAGTAGGAAGTTTAGAAATAATAGAAGAAAAAAATGAAGAAAAAGAAGAAGAAAATCAAGAAGCAGTATAACTAAATGCAACTTAATTCCATTGCTATGAGTAAAGAATTATAAAATGTTAGCAAAGTCTTTAAATAATTATATTCTAAATATTAAATATAATTATTTAAAGACTTTGCTTGTATAACTAAAAGTTTAGCATATTTTTTTATATTTTAGAAAAGTCATCATTACCTTCTATAAAAAAGGACTAGTTTTTTAAAATTTTTTTTGATATAATTGATAAAATAAAAAACAACTAATATTTTTTACAATAAATCAATACAAGAAAGGAATTTATATATAATATGAAAATAAAGATTATAAAAGGTAACAAAGAAAACCAAACAACAAATGGAGCAATAAGATTTACCATTATAGCAATAATTTTAATAGCAATATTCTGTATAGCCATAACACCTGTAACATTTCAAAATGACACATATTATACAATAAAAGTAGGAGAACATATAGCACAAAATGGAATTGACATGAAAGATGCATTTTCATGGCATGAAAATTTAGGATATACATATCCGCATTGGGGATATGACTTAGTAAATTATTATATTTATAATGCATTTGGATTTTCAGGAATATATATAGCAACATGTATACAAGCAGTGGTATTAGGAATATTAATTTATTTAGTAGGAACAAAAATAGCAAAAAATCAAATATTTTCTTTTGCAATTACAATAGGTGCAATGTACATGATAAGAGGATATATAGCAGCAAGAGCACAGCTATTTACATTTATATTATTTATTTTAACAATATATTTAATTGAAAAATTTTTAGAAAATAAAAAGAAAAGGTATGTAGCAGGTTTAATTATTATACCAATAATAATTGCAAATACTCATGTAGCAGTATTTCCATTTTATTTTGTTTTATATTTACCATATATAGCAGAATACATAATCGCAGTACTTGCAGAAATTATTATTTATAGAAAAGTAGAAATATTTTTATTAAACAAAAAAATAAATAAATATGAAAAACAAGGAAAGAAAGAAACATTAACAAAATTAAAAGACAAAAAAGAAAGATTAGAAGCACAAATAGATAAAGCAAAAATAAAAAGAACAAAAGAATTACAAGAACCATATAAAATAAAAATAACAAAAAATTCAAATGTAAAATGGCTTATTTTAATAGTAATAATATGCTTATTTACAGGATTATTGACACCAATAAAAGATGCACCATACACATATTTAATAAAAACTATGCAAGGAAACACTACAAAAAATATTAATGAACATTTGCCAATGACATTATCACAAGAAACAGAAGTAATGTGTGCAATTATTATATTTTTAGCAATATTAACATTTACTAAAACAAAAATAAAATTAAGCGACTTATTTATGATAGGCGGATTATGTTTTTTAATGTTATCATCAAGAAGACAAGTAACAATGTTTGCAATTATAGGTTCTGTCATATTAAGCAAACTAATATTACAATTATTTGAAATATATACTGATAAAAAAGAAAAAGATATAGTAAATAACATGAGTACAATATGGCTTATAATAATAATATTTATAATGCTAGGATTTAGCTATTACATGGGAAAAGAAAAACTGGATGATAAATTTATAGATCAAAGCACTTATCCAGTACAAGCTTCAGAATATATACTAAAAAACATTGATTTAAAAACAGCAAAATTTTATAATGAATACAATTATGGAAGTTACTTAATATTCAAAGGAATACCAGTATTTATAGACTCAAGGGCAGATTTATATTCACCTGAATTTAGTGGTAAAGAAGAAGACATTTTCATGGATTTTATTGACACATCAAGTATAGGTCAATTTTATGGAGACGTTTTCGAAAAATATGGAATAACACATGTATTAGCATATCAAAATTCAAAAGTTAGCATGATTATAGACAAAGCAGATAGTGAGAAATATAATGAATTATATAGAGACAAATATTTTGTAATATATGAAATTAATAAAGATGAAACAGAATAATAAAGGAGTAAAATTTGGAAACATTTATAGTAAAAGAAGAAAACATTAGAATAGATAGTTATTTATCAAAAAAGAGCAATAGATATTCAAGAGTAGCCATTCAAAGGCTTATTGATGAAGGAAAAATTTTAGTAAATGGAGCAAAAATCAAAGCATCATATAAAATACAAATTGGAGATAAAATAACAATAGAAAATGAAGAACCAAAAGAAAGCAAATTAAAACCTCAAGATATACCAATAGAAATAATATATGAAGACGAAGATATAATCGTTGTAAACAAACCAAAAGGAATGGTAGTACATCCAGCAAATGGAAATCCAGATGGAACATTAGTAAATAGCTTAATGGCAATTTGTAAAGATTCATTATCTGGAATAGGAGGAGAAATTAGACCAGGAATTGTACACAGAATTGATAAAGATACATCTGGCATTTTAGTAGTAGCTAAAAATGATAAATCACATATTAATTTAAGTGAACAAATAAAAAATCATCAAACAGAAAAAAAATATATAGCACTAGTAAGAGGAATTGTAAAAGAAAATGAAGCAACAATAAATATGCCAATTGGAAGAAGCACAAAAGACAGAAAGAAAATGGCAGTAAACAAAAATGGAAAAAAAGCAATAACACATTTTAAAGTAATAGAAAGATTTTATGAAGATGCATGTACATTACTTGAAGTAAAAATTGAAACAGGTAGAACTCACCAAATTAGAGTACATTTATCACAAATTGGATATCCAATAATTGGAGATGAAGTTTATTCAAATGGAAAAAATAAATGGAATATTCAAGGACAATGTCTACATGCAAAAAGTTTAAAATTTAAACATCCAACAACAGGAAAAGAAATGTTTTTAGAAGCAGAACTACCAAAATATTTTAAAGAATTACTAAACGAATTACATTAAAAAATATAGAAAAGCTAACAAGAGGAGGAAAAGTTTGGAGGAAATAAGATTACAAAAATATTTAGCAGAAGCGGGAATTGCATCAAGAAGAAAATCAGAAGAACTAATTATAAATGGAAAAATTAAGGTAAATGGAAGAATAGTAACAGAACTTGGAACAAAAATAAATGTAAATAAAGACAAAGTAGAATATGAAGGAAAAATTATAAAAACACCACAAGAAAACGTATATATTCTATTAAATAAACCTATTGGATATGTTACAACTGTTAAAGATCAATTTAATAGAGATTCTATTTTAGACTTAGTAAAAGTAAAACAAAGAATAGTACCTGTAGGAAGACTAGATATGTATACATCAGGAGCTTTAATATTAACAAATGATGGGGATTTTGTATATAAAGTTACACATCCAAAACATGAAATCGAAAAAACATATACTGTTACAATAAAAGGAATAATACAAAATGATGAAGTAGAAAAACTAAGAAAAGGCATAAAAATAGAAGACTATACAACAAAACCAGCAAAAGTAAAAATATTAAAAACAGATAAAGAAAAAAATCAATCCAGATTAGAAATTACAATACATGAAGGAAAAAATAGACAAATTCGTAAAATGTGTGAAGCAATTGGATATAAAGTATTAGCTTTGCATAGGAGCAAAATTGCAGGAATAAGTATAAAGGATATACCATTAGGAAAATGGAGATATTTAAAAAAAGAAGAAATAGAAAAAATTAAAAGATAATATATTTACAATTTGAAAAAAAATCTGTATAATGACAATATATATGCTAAAGAAAAGGGAGAAACAAATGAAAACATTAAAATTTAAACCAGAAGGCTGGAATAATGAAATTACAAAATTAAATGAAGAAAGTATAAACAAGTGCATAAGAGAAGATGAAATATTGCAAGGACTAGTAAAAAAATGTGATGATGAATATAATTTATATGTAGCATTTGAAAATGGAATTACAGGAATAATGCCAAGACAAGAAATCGAAGCCATCAATTTAGAAGAAAATGGACTTCCAAAAACAGATATATGCACAGGAAAAGTACATAAATTTGTACAATTCAAAATAAAAGAAACAATAGATAAAAAAAATATAATAATATCTAGAAAAAAAGTGCAACAAGAGGCATTAAACTGGGTAAAAAATGACCTAACAGAAGGAACAAAAGTATTAGGAATTGTAAAAAATATTAAACCATATGGAGCCTTTATAGAAATAGGAGGAGGAGTTGTAGGGTTAGCACATATCGAAGATTTGTCTATAGCAAGAATAAAATCGCCATTTGAAAGACTAAGTATTGGACAAAAAATAGAAGTTATGGTAAAATCAATCAATAGAAAAACAGGACAGGTTATATTATCACATAAAGAACTATTAGGTTCATGGGAAGAAAATGCACAAAATTTTATACCAGGCAGTACAGTAAAAGGAATAATAAGAGAAACAGAAAAAAATAAAAATGGAATTTTTATAGAATTAGCTCCTAATTTAGTAGGAATGGTAGAATATCAAGAAGGACTAAAATATGGGCAAACAGTAGATGTTTACATTAAAAAAATAGATAACGAAAGAAAAAAAATAAAATTGGCAATAATTTAAAGATGTAAAATGCAAACAACTTTTACAAGAGGAGGAATAAAAATAATGGTAGAAGATAGCCAGATTAAAGCACAAATATCACCATTTGCAATTAGAGAAGGTGAAATAAAAACATTTGATGGAAAAGATGGATATGTATCAATGAACCAAATTGTACACAAAATTGATATAGGGCATATAAATGAAATTCACTTTGCTATACTAGAATTAGTAAATGAATTTGAATTCATAACATCTAGACAATTATATCAAATGCTAGAAATAAAAGGAATCGATCCAAAATCACAAGATAAATTAAACAACAAGCTAGATCAACTAATAAAATCTAAAATATTAACAAGATATTATTTTACATCAGATGAAGGAAAAGGTATATATAGAATTTATTGTTTAGAAAAAATGGGAAAATATTTACTAAATTCAAAAGAAATCGAATGTAAATGGCAACCATCTGACAATACAAAAACAGTACCAATGATAAAAAAAAGGCTAGCTGGAAATCAAACACTAATTGCATATTTAAGAAAAGTAAAAGCATTTGACAATTATGTAGTAAAACCCGCAATAACTGCAAAAATCGCAGGAAAAGTATTCAAAGCATCAGGAGGAAGCGTAAAATTAACTAAAAATCAAAGATCAATACAATTTGTATTTGAAGTAATAAGAAGAGAAAATGAATGGCAAAAAAAAGTAGTAGAAAAAATGCAGTTATACAAAGAATTTTACGAAAATTTTGTACCAGGTGATTCAGGATTTAGTAATATGCCACAATTAATTTTAATCTGTGAAGATGAAAAACACATGGCAGAAACATTTAAAGAAATTGTCACAAAAGGAGTGGAAATACCACAAATAAAATTATATTTTACAACAGATTTAAGACAAAACAAAGAAACTTTAGAAGAAACACTAGTTGAATTTAAACTAGTAGATGGAAAATATAAAATGGAAAACATAGAATTAAAATTATTAGGAATGTAATTTGTCATTTAGGACAGTCTTTTTTGACAATTTTAGTCATTTAGGATGGTCCTTTTTGGTAAGTTTTTCGGGGTAGGTATTATATAAAAAAATAAATGAAAAAGTGAATTGAAAAAAGATTAATGTAGAAGTTTTTAAATAATTTTATGGAAAATGTTCATGCTTGACATGAAAGGGTGCCATAAAATTATTTTAGAACTTCTTATTAATATTTTTGAACGAACTTTTGAATGTATTTTTTTATATAATACCTACCCCGAAAAACTTACCAAAAAGGACCATCCTAAATGATTAAAATTATCAAAAAGGATTGTCCCCAATAACAATTTCTTGAGCTTTTTTTATATCATCATCATTTGCAGGTCTAACATCATTCAAACCATATTTAATACCAAGATTTTCCCATTTATATTTTCCCATATTGTGATAAGGAAGAAATTCAACTTTCTGAACAGACTTTAAACTAGAAATAAAATCTTTTAATTTCAATAAATCTTGCACATCATCAGTAATACCTGGAATAATAACCTGTCTAATCCACATAGGAATATTATTAGCACTCAAATAACGAGCAAAATCCAATTCTAATTTATTAGATTTTCCAACTAATTTTTTACACTTTTCATCATCAATATGTTTAATATCCAATAAAACCAAATCTGTAAGACTAAGTAACTTTTTTATATCATCAGTTAAATTAACCATACCGTGAGGTGTCAATACAAGTATGAATATTATGCTCTTTTAATTTAGTAAAAAGTTCAATCAAAAAATTAACTTGCAAAAGCGGTTCACCACCTGTAACAGTAACACCACCGGTTAGGATAAATATAATTTTTATAACGTAAAGTTTTATTAAAAATCTCATCTAATGAAACAGATTTACCATTATCAATATCCCAAGTATCACGATTATGACAATATTTACATTGCAAATGACAACCTTGCATAAAAATAACAAATCTAATACCAGGTCCATCAACTGTACCAAAAGACTCAATAGAATGTATCTTAGCTTGACATTTTAAGTTTTTATTGTTCATTTAAAATCACCTTAAATTCTCTCATGAATAGTTCTATTAATAACATCTAATTGTTGTTCTTTAGTTAATTTAGTAAAGTTTACAGCATAACCAGAAACACGAATAGTTAATTGAGGATATTTTTCTGGATGCTTCATAGCATCTTCTAATAAACTTCTATCAAAAACATTAACATTGATATGATGACCAGTTTGTGCAAAATATCCATCTAACATATTCACTAAATTAGTTACTCTGTCATCTTCAGTTTTTCCAAGCGTTTTTGGAGTTATTGAAAATGTATAAGATATACCATCCTCTGCAGAAGGAAATGGCAATTTTGCAATAGTGTTCATAACAGCTAAAGCACCATTTACATCTCTTCCATGAAGAGGATTTGCACCAGGTCCAAAAGGTTCACCAGCTTTTCTACCATCAGGTGTAGTACCTGTGGATTTTCCATAAACAACATTAGAAGTGATAGTAAGTATTGACAAAGTGTGTTTTGAATTTCTATAAGTTTGATGTTTCTTTAATTTATTAATAAATGTTTTTACAACATCAATTGCAATATCATCAACACGATCGTCATCATTACCATACTTTGGAAAATCTCCATCAATTTCATAATCAATAGCAAGACCATCATCATTTCTAATAACTTTTACTTTAGCATATTTTATTGCAGATAAAGAATCAGCAACAACTGATAAACCAGCAATTCCACAAGCCATTGTTCTTATAATTTCTCTATCATGAAGGGCCATTTCAATTGCTTCATAAGAATATTTGTCATGCATATAATGAATAGCATTTAAAGCTTTTATATAAATTTTTGCAACATAATCCATCATTTGATCAAATTTTTCCATAACTTCATTATAATCTAGATATTCAGAAGTTATGGATTCATATTTAGGAGTAATTTGTTTACCAGATAATTCATCTCTACCACCATTTATAGCGTACAATAAAGCTTTTGCAAGATTTGCTCTTGCACCGAAAAATTGCATTTGTTTACCTATTTTCATTGGGGATACACAACAAGCAATACCATAATCATCACCTAAAGTAATTCTCATTAAATCATCATTTTCATATTGAATAGAAGAGGTATTAATTGATAATTTTGTTGTAAATCGCTTAAAACCATTAGGAAGCCTTGTAGACCATAAAACTGTTAAATTTGGCTCAGGGGCAGGACCTAATGTTTGAAGAGTGTGCAAAAGTCTAAAAGAATTTTTAGTAACCAAAGTTCTTCCATCAATTCCCATACCACCAATACTTTCAGTAACCCAAACAGGATCACCACTAAATAGTTCATTATATTCAGGAGTACGTAAAAAACGAACTAATCTTAATTTCATAACAAAATGATCCATAATTTCTTGTGCTTCTTGTTCTGTTAAAATACCATTTTTTAAATCTCTTTCAAAATAAATGTCTAAAAATGTAGAAGTTCTACCAAGACTCATGGCAGCACCATTTTGATCTTTAATAGCACCTAAATATCCAAAATATAACCATTGAACAGCCTCTTTAGCATTAGTTGCAGGTTTAGAAATATCAAAACCATATTTTGAAGCCATTACTTTTAAAGCATTTAAAGCATCTATTTGCTCACTAATTTCTTCTCTTTCTCGAATAACAGATTCAGTAAACTCATCTACATCTAAAATATCTAAATCTTTTTTCTTTTCTTCAATTAAACAATCTACTCCATATAAAGCAACTCTTCTATAATCACCTATAATTCTTCCACGACCATATCCATCTGGAAGACCTGTAAGTAAGTGAGAAGACCTAGCAGCTCTTATATCAGGAGTATAAACACTAAAAACACCATCATTATGTGTTTTTCTATATTTATGAAAAATTTCATCAACTTCTTCATCAACTTTTCTTCCATAAGCTTCACAAGACTTTTCAACAATTCTAATACCACCAAATGGCATTATAGCTCTTTTTAAAGGTGCATCTGTTTGAAGACCAACAATATCTTCCAAATCTTTATCAATATATCCAGCCTCATGACTAGAAACAGTAGAAACAGTTTTAGTGTCAACATCTAAAACTCCACCTTTACTGTCTTTTTCTTTTTGATATAAACTTAAAACTTTATTCCATAGCTTTTTAGTTTTTTCAGTAGCATCACTTAAAAAAGTATCATCTCCTTCATAAGGTGTATAATTTTTTTGAATAAAATCTCTAACATTTATCTCATATTGCCATTCACCATTTTCAAATCCATTCCATTGATCAAATTTCATAAAATACCTCCTAAAAATAAAAATATATATTATATTATTACCGTTTATAACAGATATTATAATAGCATATAGACAAAATAAAAGCAAGAAATAAAAATTTAAAATAGCTAAGAAAAAAATTTCCAATAAATTGATAATAACAACTAGTAAAATGTAATGAAACTGTAACAAAAAAATGTTGTTATAATAAGAATAATATGATAAAATAAGAATAGAAAGGAATGAAAGCAAAATGAAAACTAAAAAAGCAATAAAAATAATAACAATTTTTATAATTACAGTTACTTTATTATCTTTTAGACAAATATATGCTAAATCAACATTAGAAGAAAAATTTACATTTTCAGAATACAGTGAAGAATTTAAAAAATGGTTAGCTCTTAGTGAAGAAGAAAAAAGCAAAGTAATTCAGCCTAATATGTTTAATATAAAAAAGAAAACAAATAATATACAATATTTAAAAAGTATTAATAATATTTTAAAAACAGCACAATTATTAGAAGGAACAGCTTTAAACAAATATAATTTAAAAGATGACATAGAAGACAATATAAAAATAAGAAATCAATTAGACACAGGAACATGTTGGGCATTTTCATCAATAGCAGCATTAGAAAGTAATTTAGCATTGCAAGATAAGAAAAACAATAAAACAACTGTAGAATATGACTATTCAGAAAGGCATATGGACTATGCTACAACAAGAAATGCATTCTTAAATGATAAAGTAAATGAAAAAGGATTTACAAGAGAGCCTAAGGCAGGTGGAGGATTTTTCCTAGCAAATGAATACTTTATGAATGGTAGTGGAGCTATAGTGGAAGGAGACATGCCTTTTGAAAATAACCAAGAGCCAATAGATATATCAGCAATAGACAAAACTGTAGCTACTACAGTAAATGACATAGTAGTATTTCCAACATTAGATGACAAATCAAGTGAAGAAGATAGAAGGCAATTAATTAATACAATGAAAGAACACATAACAAATTACGGAGGTATTTATACAGCTATCCATTTAGTGTCATCATTAATTGACGATTATTATAATAATCAAACAGGTGCAGCATATTGCAATAATAGAAATGCTCAATTACTAAATCATGCGGTTACAATAATAGGATGGGATGATGAGTATGCAGTAGATAAATTTAATACCAAAAATCAGCCAACAAACAAAGGTGCTTGGATAGCAAAAAATTCATGGGGAGAGTATGGAAAATTAGATTTAGAGGAAACAAAAGAACAATATTTTGAGGAATATTCACAAGAATGTCAAGCAAACGGAATGGACAACAAAAGACCAAATTACAGAAGAATTTATAAAGAACAAATTAGTAGAAAAAGGATATACAGAAAATAAAATAACAATAACAGATAACACAATAAACATAGAAATCGGGGACAAGGGATATATATACATTTCTTATGAAGATGTTACCATATATCAAACTTTATATGGAATAGAAAAAGCATCAGCAAGCAAAGATTACTATAATATATATCAAAATGACTATTTAGGAATGTCAGCTACTATGTCAACTTCCAGTGAAGAAAATTTATATTTTGCAAATGTATTTAAAAGAGATGCTAATTTAAAAGAGGTACTAGATAAAATAAGTGTATATTCACCAGGAGGATATACATGCAAAGTATTAGTAAATCCAAATGGTAGTAGCAAAAATAAAAGTGATTTAAAAGAAGCTAAACTACAAGCAGGTGAAAACGAAAGCTTTGGTGCAGGATATCATACAATAGAATTTGCAGAACCAATAAAATTAACAGGAGAAACATTTACTGTTGTTATAGAAGTAATAGGAGGAGAAAGAACTGTAGCAATAGAATCTAAAACAGAAAATAGTCCTTGGGCAGATGCAATAGTTAATGAAGGAGAAAGTTTTTTAACACTAGAAACTGATTTTCAAAATGGAGAATGGATAGATACAGCTAAAAAAATAGAAACAATTCAACATCCAGGAAATACATGTATAAAAGCATATACACAAAAAGACGAATCAAAAGAACCAGAGAATCCAACAAATCCAAGTAACCCAACAAACCCAGACGATCCAACAAATCCAAGTAACCCAACAAACCCAGACGATCCAACAAATCCAAGTAACCCAACAAACCCAGACAATCCAACAGATCCAAGTGATCCAACTAAACCAAGTGACCCAACTAAGCCAGACGATCCAACAAAACCAAGTGATCCAACTAAGCCAGACAATCCAACGAATCCAGAGCCACAAACTCCAACTCCATCAAACTTTGAACAAAGTTCAGCAGCTTTAACTGAAGCAAAAATATATTTAGATTCAAAAGACATAGAAAATTCATATACAAAAATAAAAATAAAAGTTTCAAATATAAAAATAGGAAATGAAAAAAATAGTTACACATATTATTATTATTTATCAGGAAAAAAAGGAGAAAATAATATCGCAGAAGAAAAATGGACAAAAGCAACAACACAAAAAGAAAATGATGGAACATATTCAATAATTATAGATATAGACTCAAAAAATATAAAAAATATTGAAGAATTAAATGAAGCAGACAACATATACATATATATAAAAGAAATAGCACAAATAGATAATCAAACAAAACAAACAATTAGTACATTACAAATAAAAAACCAAGCAACTCCTGAACTCTATGTAGATGGAACAAAAATAGGAAATTTAGAAGATTATTTTGAACAAATTAGTGGGTCAAGTAACCAACGGCAATAGTGAACAACAAGTTCAAACACAAACACAAAATGATAAAACAGTAGCTAATAGAATATTACCACAAACAGGAATAGTATCACTTATAATAGCAACAATATTTATTATAATAATAGGTGGTTATAGCTATATAAAATACAAAAATATAGATAAATAAAACACGGAATTAACATTTTCTAAAAAGCAAAGCTTTAAAGAAAATTTAAACTCCGCATATTTATCTTCTACAGAAAGTCTATCGTTTTTTCAACGATGACTTTCCTAGAATATAAAAAAAACGGAATTAAAATTTTCTAATCAATTTATTTTGTACAGAAAATTTTAGTTTCGTTTTTTATTAATCTGTTTCAACAATTGTTTTTGCGACATTGTATATTAATTTTTGCTTTTCAGGAGAGCATTTTTTTATTAATTCAGAAAATTCTTTATTCAAATAGGCTTTTGAATTACTTGAAGCACCATTTAAAACATAACCTTCTGTAACATCTAATAAATTACATAATTGATTTAATCTTTTTAAATTTATATGAGAATTTCCCCTTTCAACTCTACTCAAAAAAGCTACTGAAACATCAATTCGTTCTGCTAATTCTTCTTGAGTTAAATTTTTAGCAAGTCTTGCTTGTTTAATTCTTTGTCCTATTACTGCATAATCTAGAGCCATTTAAATCACCTTCCTATTCTAAATACAATTAATATAGCATTTTAGAGTTTAAATTTACAGAAACTAAAAAATACAAAGAGAACACATAGGTAAAAAATAATGTTAAATTCAAACTAAAAAGTAAATTAAAATAAAAAATGAATACAAAATTTGATTTTGAATACAATATATGTTATAATAAAACATGGCTGTAAAAAAAGGAGTGTGATTGAATATTCTAAACAAAAAATTAAAGTACTATACAAAAGAAGTAATAAAGTATTTTAATATTGCAATAGTAGCATCAGGAATTATAACAATAGTAGTATTATTCAAATATAAACCAATATATGCAGTAAGCATTTCTGACAAACAAATAGGATATATAAAAGATAAAACAGCATTTGAAGAAAAAATAAAAGAAAATGCTGTACAAGAAGGAAAAGAAAAAAATTTAGACAATGTAAACATCAAAACAAATCCACAATATGAACTAAAACTAGTAAACAAAGAAATAAATACTAATGAAAATGAAATTGCTAAAACCATAGAAAAAGACATAGTAGTAACATATAAATATTATGAACTTGATTTAAACAATAGTCCAATTGATTTAGTAGATACATTGGAAGAAGCAGAAACATTAGTAAACCAAATAAAAGAGGAAAACAAAAAAGATGATTTACAATTAAGCATTTTAGAAAAATATACAGAAAATGCGGAAGAAGTAAAAACAACAAATATAGAAGTTGCAAAAAGCAATATTCAAACAAAAATTGCTCAAGCAACAACAAACACAAAAAAAGAACAACAAACAGCCAAAGTAGAAAATAACAATACTATACCAGAAATTAATGGGATAAAACTAGCATATACACCAGTAAAAGGAGTAATATCTTCAAGATATGCAAGTATAAGCAGTGTAAGAAACTATAGATCACATGGAGGATTAGATATTGCAACCAAAATAGGAACAGACATTAAAGCAGTAGCAGGAGGAAAAGTAACAGCAGCTAGTTATCAAAGTGGATATGGCAATATCGTGAAATTAAATCATGGCAATGGTGTAGAAACATATTATGCACATTGTAGTAAATTATATGTAAATGCAGGTCAACAAGTACAAGCTGGTCAAGTAATAGCAGCCGTAGGCTCAACAGGAAATTCGACAGGACCACATTTACATTTAGAAATAAGAATTAATGGAGAAACAGTAAATCCACAAAAATATTTGTACAAATAAAAAAAATTGTATTTCTTGAAAAAACAGCAGTTGGAATGTTTATATAATAAAATTTGAATGAGGAGCGAATGTAGAGTTTTCGAGCTAGAAATTCTTGAATAAATTTTATGGAAAGAGTTCACGCTTGACGTGGAAGGGTGCCATAAAATTTATATAGAATTTCTGTGATGAAAAACTCGCCCTGAGCGACAAATGAAAAATTTTATTATATAAACATTCCAACTGCTGTTTTTTTATTACAATTTCCTGATCAATGGTACAAATAGTCAATGATAATATATTATTTATGCAGTAACAATTGGGGGGGACCAACAAAGTACAGATTGTTAATAAAATTTTATAATTTATTATAAAATTTTAGGTATAATCTGTATGCAGTTGGGAGTTACAAATAAATAATATATTATCATTGACCATTTATACTATTGACCAGTAACCTGTAACGTTTTTTTAAGAAATATAAATTAGAAATATTGACAAAAAATTCTAATAATATATAATAATTATGGTTAAACTAAGAACAAAAGAGGAGGTAAAATTATGGAAAACGTAAGTGAAGAAGAAAAACAAAAAATTCAAAAAATGATAGATGAGTTAATTGAAAGAGCAAAAATAGCATCAAAAGAATATTTAAAATTAGATCAAGAAACAGTAAATAAAATAATAAAAGCTATGTCAATGGCAGGACTAGAACATCATATGGAACTTGCAAAAATGGCAGTAGAAGAAACAGGTAGAGGAATATATGAAGATAAAATAACAAAAAATATGTTTGCAACGGAATATATATATCATAGCATAAAATATGAAAAAACAGTTGGAATAATAAGTGAAAATGAAGAAGATGATTATGTAGAAATAGCAGAACCAGTTGGAATAATTGCAGGAGTAACACCTGTTACAAATCCGACTTCAACAACAATGTTTAAATCTATCATAGCAGCAAAGACAAGAAATGTCATAGTATTTGGATTTCATCCATCTAGCCAAAAATGCAGTAAGGAAGCAGCAAGAATATTAAAAGAAGCAGCAGTAGCAGCTGGTGCACCAAAAGACTGTATTTTATGGATAGAAGAACCAAGTGTATTAGCAACAAGATTGCTTATGAATCATCCAGATGTTAACTTAATATTAGCAACAGGAGGAACAGGAATGGTAAAAGCAGCATATTCTTGTGGAAAACCAGCACTGGGAGTAGGTCCAGGAAATGTACCATGTTATGTTCATAAATCTGCAAAACTAAAGACAACAGTAAATGATATTGTTTTATCAAAAGCATTTGACAATGGAATGATATGTGCATCAGAACAGGCAGTACTAGTAGACAAAGAAATCTATAAAGAATTTGAAAATTTAATGAGAGAAGCAGGATGTTATTTTGTAAATCCAGAAGAAAAGAAAAAACTATCAGATAGTATGTTTGACTACACAGAAGAGAACGGATATAAATTAAAATCACATGTACCAGGTCAATCACCATATCAAATTGCAAAAGAAGCTGGATTTGAAATACCAAAAGAAACAAAAGTGATAGTAGTATATGAAGAAGGAATAGGAAGAGATTATCCATTTTCAAAAGAAAAATTAAGTCCAGTACTTACGTACTATATAGTAGAAAACGAAGACGAAGGAATACAAAAATCAGAACAACTATTAGAATTTGGAGGACTAGGACATTCAGCAGTAATACATTCAGAAAACAAAGAAGTAACATTAAGATTTTCTAAAACAATGAAAGCAGGAAGAATAATAGTAAACTCTCCATCAACTCATGGAGCAATAGGTGATATATATAATACAAATATGCCATCACTAACATTAGGATGTGGTTCATTTGGTGGAAATTCAACAACAGCAAATGTATCATCAGTAAACTTAATTAATATAAAAAGAGTTGCAAGGAGGAGAGTTAATATGCAATGGTTTAAAATTCCAGAAAAAATATATTTTGAAGCAGGTTCTATTCAATATTTAGAAAAAATGCCAGATATAGAAAGAGCTTTTATAGTAACAGATGAAGGAATGGTAAAACTAGGATATATAGACAGAATTTTATATCATTTAAGAAAAAGACAAAAACATGTACATTGTCAAATATTTAGTGAAGTAGAATCAGACCCATCATTTGATACAATAAAAAAAGGACTTGAAGAAATGCAAAATTTTAAACCAGATGTAATAATTGCATTAGGTGGAGGAAGCCCAATAGATGCTGCAAAAGGAATGTGGCTATTTTATGAAAATCCAGATGCAGATGTAGAAGGACTAAAACTAAAATTTATGGATATAAGGAAACGTACTTATAAATTCCCAAAACTCGGAACAAAATGTAAAATGGTAGCAATTCCAACAACTTCAGGAACAGGTTCAGAAGTAACATCATTTGCAGTTATAACAGACAAAGAGAAAAACAAAAAATATCCATTAGCAGACTATGAATTAACACCAGATGTAGCAATTGTTGATCCAGATTTAGTAATGAGTTTACCAAAATCAGTAACAGCAGACACAGGAATGGATGTTCTAACACATTCAATAGAAGCATATGTATCAAATATGGCATCAGATTATACAGACGGATTAGCTGAAAAAGCAGCAGAGTTAGTTATAAAATATTTAGAGATTGCATATAATGATGGAAGCAATAAAATAGCAAGAGAAAAAATGCACAATAGTAGTACAATTGCAGGAATGGCATTTACAAATGCATTTTTAGGAGTAAACCACTCTTTAGCACACAAAATTGGAGCAGAATTTCATTTACCACATGGTAGAATAAATGCAATTTTATTACCATATGTTATTAAATATAATAGTTCAAAACCAAGTAAATTTGTATCATTTCCAAAATATGAATATTTCATAGCAGATGAAAAATATTATGAATTAGCAAAAAAATTAGGATTAAAAGCAGACAGCAAAGAAGAAGGAATAAGTAGTTTAATACAAAAAATAAAACAATTAAATAAAAATTTAAATATTCCAGAATCTTTACAAAAAGCAGGAATTGATGAACAACAATTTTTAGCAAAAGTAGACATGTTAGCAGATAGAGCGTTTGAAGATCAATGCACAACAGCAAATCCAAGATTACCATTAGTATCAGAATTAAAGCAAATATTATTAGATGCTTACTATGGAAATGAAGTAAAATAACTAATTATAAAAAATACTTCTATATCAAAAAAGTAGAAAAAATAGTTAAACAATAGTTATATTCAAAAACAAGGTCACCGAAATTTAATTTTGGTGACCTTACCACATTTAAATTAATAAAAAAATATACTATTACAAAGTAAATATTTAAAATAATCACTTTTTACATAAAGGATACATAATATATAGCAAATAAAAGTAAGAGGTGAGATGAAAATGTCAGAGTACATAATAAAAGGTGGGAGAAAAATTGAAGGAGAAGTAAAAATATCAGGATCCAAAAATGCTTCTTTGCCAATAATTGCGGCAAGCATATTAAATCAGGGAACAACAACATTATACAATGTACCAGATATACATGATACACAAATGATGTTTGAAATTTTGAAAAAATTAGGAGGAAAAGTAACAAAAAAGAAAAATAAAATAATAATAGATACAAGCAAAATATCTGAATATGAAATACCAGAAGAATTAATGAGACAAATGAGATCTTCTGTAATATTTGTAGGCGCATTGCTTGGAAAACATAGCAAAGCAACATTTTCATATCCAGGAGGATGTGATATAGGAGCAAGACCAATAGACTTACATTTAAAAACATTTGAAAAATTAGGTATAAATATTAGCAAAAACTATGGAAATATTACATGTAATTGTGATAAAATAATAGGGGAAAAAATAGACCTAGATTTTCCAAGTGTTGGAGCAACAGAAAATGCAATTTTAGTAGCATGTTTAGCTAAAGGAGAAACAATTATAACAAATGCAGCGAAAGAACCAGAAATAATAGATTTACAAAACATTTTAAACAAAATGGGAGCAAATATAAAAGGAGCAGGAACAGACACAATACAAATAAATGGAGTAACAAAATTAAAAGATGTAAGTTATAATATTATGCCAGATAGAATAGAAGCAGGAACATTTTTATGTGTAGCAGCAATGACAGGAGGAAACATTACAATAAAAGAAGTAGAAGCAAACAATATAACCCCACTTATTCATAAGTTAGAAGAAACTGGATGTAAAATAGAAATTCAAAAAAATGAAATAAAAATGCAAGCACCAAAAAGATTGAAAGCAGTAGATATAAAAACAATGCCATATCCAGGATTTCCAACAGATATGCAATCTATATTTGCAACAACATTAACAATAGCAAAAGGAACATCTATAATAACGGAAAATTTATTTGAAAATAGATATAAATATGTACAAGAACTAATTAGAATGGGAGCTAAAATAGACATAGAAGGAAAAACAGCTATAATAAAAGGAATAAAAAAACTGTATGGTGCAAATGTTACAGCAACTGATTTAAGAGGAGGAGCAGCATTAGTAATGGCAGGAATTGCAGCAAAAGGAGAAACAAAAATAAATAATATAGAATATATTTTAAGAGGCTATGAAAAATTTGAACAAAAATTAAACAATATAGGTGCAAATATAAAATTGGTAAAAAACGGAATTAACATTTTCTAAAAAGCAAAGCTTTTTAGAAAAATTAAATTTCGCATAATTATCTTTTACAGAAAGTCTATCATTTTCAATGATGACTTTCCTAGAATATAAAAAAGGTAAGAATTTAAGGCTTACTAGAATAAAATACCCTTTTTAGTAAAAATAAAAAGGAAGGGGAGATTAATATATGGCAAGAAAAGCAAAACATTCTGAAGTGAATTTATACTATGCAAATAGACAAGCTAGAGAAAACAACTATCAGAAAGAAGAAAGAAAAAAAGCAAAAGAAAGAGAAAAAAGAATTAAGCAAAATAATAAAATGAAACAACAAGATGACTTTGATATTGAAACAGAAACAGTAATAAAAATGACAAATCAAAACAAAATAAAAAAAGATAAAGAAAAAAGAGAAAAATTAGAAAAACAAGAAAAAAAAAGAAGAATTAGAAATAAAAAAATAATGATAGTTGTAAAAATTTTCTTAATGATAGCTATTATAGCTGGAGGAATAACATTTGCATTAGTTTCACCAATATTTAATATAAAAGAAATAAAAGTTTTAAACAATAGCACAATAAGTACAGATACAATAATTAGTTTATCAAAGTTAAAAATAGATGAAAATATTTTTAAATTTCTAAAAATGGAATCAATAAAAGAAATAAAAACAAATCCATATATACAAGATGTAGAAATACATAGAAAACTTCCAAATACAATAGAAATTAATGTTGAAGAAAGAAAGCACAAATATAGTGTAGACTTTTTAGGGCAATATGCATACATAAACAATCAAGGATATATTTTAGAAATATCAGAAGACAGTAAACAAAAAACAATAATACAAGGAATAACAACAAAAGAAGAAGAAATAACACCAGGAAACAGACTAAACAATGATGACTTAGAAAAGTTAGAAGATGTAATAAAAATAATGCATGCAGCTAAAGAATATAAATTAGATTTAAAAATAACAAATATTGATATTAGTAATAAAAACGAATATAATATATATTTAGAAGAAGAGAAAAAGAAAGTGCATCTAGGAGATAGTAACAACTTAGGTAACAAATTTTTATATGTAAATGCTATAATAGAGCAAGAAGCAGGCAAAGTAGGAGATATATTTGCCAATGGAGATATAAACAATAGATTTAAAGTTTATTTTAGGGAAAGTTTAAATGTTTAGTCTATTTAATAAGGAGGGACAAAGGTGAAAAACAAAAAAACAATAAGTATTGTTCTTGGAATAATGTGTTTCGCATTAACACTAGGAATATGTGTACAAATAAAAACAGTAAGAGGCTCTAATTCAATTGTAAAACAAAACTATGAAGAAAATGGACTACGTGCAGAAGTTTTAAAATATAAAGAAAAATATGACAATAGATATAAAGAATTAGAAAAAGCAGAGGAACAATTAGAAAAAGAAAGACAAAATTCTACTGAAAACAATACTGAACTAGAACAAAAAGAAGAAGAAATTAAACAAGGAAATAAAATGATAGGATTAACAGAAGTAACAGGACCAGGAGTAATAATTACACTAAGTGATAGCAAAAAAGCATCTAATACCTCTTTAAATGTTAGTGATTTATTAATACATGACGGAGATGTAATAAGTGTAATAAATGAATTAAAAAATGCAGGAGCAGAAGCAATTTCAATAAATGATCAAAGATTAGTACCAACAAGTAGTATAATTTGTGGAGGAAATATAATAGAAATAAATGGAGAAAAAACGGGAACTCCATTTGTAATAAAGGCAATAGGACTTCCTGAACTATTGAGTGGGCTATCAAGACCAGGAGGATATTTAGAAATTTTAAAAGAAGCATCAATAGAAGCAGACCTAAAAACATCAAATAATATAACAATACCCAAATATACAGGAGTAATTACTTATAAATATGCAGAAAATTCAAAATAATTAAAACAGCAGAAAGGAGAAGAAATATTTAAATGAGAAAAGCGATAAGTAAAGAAAAAATAACATTAACTATAACAGTAGGAATTGCATGTTTTTCACTAGTATTTATAATGTCAATGCAATTTAAAATTGTAAATCAAACAGATATCACAGCAATAGAGAACATGAGAGAAACCGAACTTAGAACCGAACTTGCAAACTGGAAAGCAAAATATGAAGAAACAGATTTAAAATATCAAGAAACACAAACTAAAATTGAAGAATATAAACAAACAAAACAATCAAATGATGAAACAAGCAAAGTAGTAGATGCAGAATTAGAACAAGTAAATATGACATTAGGAAAAACAGATGTAGAAGGAGAAGGAATAGAAGTAATATTAAGAGAAAAAGAAACTGAAAACATAGGAAAGATTAATGCAGATGATTTATTAATTATTATAAATGCATTAAAATTAGCAGGAGCAGAAGCAATATCAATAAATGATGAAAGAATTATAAATATGTCAGATATTTTTACTATTAATAATGCATTTATAAAAGTAAATGGTCAAAGAATTTTAGCACCATATGTAATAAAAGCTATAGGAAATCAAGTATACTTAGAAAGTGCACTTCTAGGAAATGGAGGATATGTGGATGAACTAAAAAAATTAGGACATGATGTTGCAATTGAAAAAATAGATAATATAAAAATATTAAAATATAATGATGACATTAAAATAAAATATATGAACTAATGGTTTATAGATAAAACCAATTCAAAAATCTAAATATAACATATAGGGAATGAAAAAAAGATGATAGTTATAGCTATAATAATAGGATGTGCTTTAGGTGCTTTAGTAGGCATAAATGCACCAATGATTTCATATACATACTCTACATATTTAGCAATTGCAATTATTGCAGCATTAGATTCAGTTTTTGGAGGGATATCATCTGTTATAAAAAAGAATTTTGACTTAAAAATATTTATAACAGGTTTTTTTGGAAATGCAATATTATCAATATTATTAACAATTTTAGGTGAAAAATTAAATGTAGATATTTATTTAGCAGCAATAGTAGTATTTGTAAGTAGAATGTTTACAAATTTAGCAATTATTAGAAGATATTATGTAGATAAATGGCTAAATTATATAAAAGAAAAGAACAAAGAAAAAGAAAATATAAAAGAGAACATAATAAAAAACAAGGAAAAAGAAAATACAAAAGAGAATATAATCAAAGATAATGAGGAACAACAAACTTAAAAATTATAAAAAAATAAATTAAAATTATAAGCAAAAATGCTACAAATTTATTACAAAAACATTACAAAAGCATTACAAAAATATAACAAAAATATAACAAATTCTATTGACAATTAATTAAAAATGTAATATATATACATGTAGAAAAATTATTCTTAAAAATGGAGGAATTAACTTGGCAATTGGTGATATCATTGTAGGTATAGACATAGGAACAAGTAAAGTTTGCACCGTTGTTGGAGAAGTCAACAATTTTGGACAAATAGAAATAATATGTAGTACCTCATATAAATGCAGTGGATTAAAAAAAGGAAAAATAATAAATGAAGAAGAAGTAAGTTTAAGCATTTCAAAAACAATAAAAGATGCTGAAGAAGAAACAAACCTAAAAATAAATTCTGCATATGTAGCTATCCCTGGAAAACATGTAACAATAGTACAAAACAGTATAACAAAAGAAGCAAAAGATAAATATGCAGGAATATCTGTAAAAGACGTACAAAGTGCAATAATGCAAGTAAAAGATATAGAAATTCCAGATGGCAGAACACTAATAGACATAGTACCAGACAAAATAACACTAGAAAACGGAACAGTAGTAGCAGATCCAGTAGGAAACCTAAGCTCTAGTTTTACACTAAGTGCACAAGTTATTCTAGCAACAAAAGATTATGTAAGACAGCTAAATAGTGTATTCAAAAAATCAAACTTAGAAATAGATGGAATTGTACCAATAACATTAGCAGAAAGAAATTTAATACTAGATAAAAACGAATTGCATGACAATATAATGATATTAGATATAGGAGCAGGAAACACAGATATAGGAGTATTTGAGGGCTCTTCTTTTATTTATACCAATTCAATACCATTAGGAGGAGACAACATAACAAGTGACATAGCATTAGTATTAAACATAACAGAGGAAGAGGCAGACAAACTAAAAAGACAATATGGATTAGCATTAAAATCTTTTATTGACAATGATAATGACATAACACTAAATACTTCAACAGCAAAAAATAAAATTATAAAAAGTTCTGCATTAATTGAAATTATAGAAGCAAGAATTGAAGAAATTTTCTCAATTATAAACAAAGACATAATAAATCAAGGAATTAAACAAAAAATAAACAACGTTATTCTAACAGGACAAGGTATTACTAATATAAATAAAAGTGATGTAGCAGGTAAAATAACATTAAACATTCCTGTGAAAATAGCAACAGGAAGAGCAATTAGTACAGTAAAACCTGCATATAGAACAAGTTATGCATTAGTAAGGTACATTGCAGCAAGACCATTTGCAAAAACAGTATCAAGTAGTATTGATGCCAAAAGTGACACTAACATTTTAAAAAATGTAATGGAAAAAATAAAAGACTTTTTCTATTCTTAAAAAACAAAAGTATTAATTAAAAAATATAATAAGGAGGAAGAACTAAATTATGGATTACAATGAAGATAATAATAGTATTGCAATGATGGATGGAACAGCTACAATAAAAGTAATAGGTGTTGGGGGTGCTGGAAACAATGCCGTAAATAGAATGATAGACTCAGGAATCAAAGGAGTAGAATTTATATCAGTAAATACAGACAGACAAGCATTGCAAGCATCAAGAGCAGGAACAAAAATACAAATAGGAGAAAAAATAACCAGAGGATTAGGAGCAGGAGCAAACCCTGACATTGGAGCCCAAGCAGCAGAAGAAAGCAAATCTGAACTTTCTGACATACTAAAAGGTGCAGACATGGTATTTGTTACAGCAGGAATGGGTGGAGGAACTGGTACAGGTGCCGCACCAATAGTAGCATCAATAGCAAAAGAAATGGGAATACTAACAATAGGAGTTGTTACAAAACCATTTACTTTTGAAGGCAAAAAAAGACTTTCACAAGCAGAAAGAGGAATTGAAGCTTTAAAAGGAAAAGTAGATACATTAGTAGTAATACCAAATGACAAATTATTACAAATAATTGATAGAAAAACCTCTATTATAGAAGCATTTAAAATGGCAGATGATGTATTAAGACAAGGTGTACAAGGTATTTCAGATTTAATTGCAATACCAGGACTTGTAAACTTAGACTTTGCAGATGTAAAAACAATTATGATAGATCAAGGAATGGCACATATGGGAGTTGGAAGAGCATCAGGAGAAAATAGAGCAGAAGATGCGGCAAAAGAAGCAATACAAAGTCCATTACTAGAAACATCAATAGAAGGAGCAAAAGGTGTAATTATAAATATTACTGGTAGCTCAGACT
This sequence comes from uncultured Clostridia bacterium, assembly GCA_947626815.1. Classification (GTDB taxonomy): domain Bacteria; phylum Bacillota; class Clostridia; order TANB77; family CAG-508; genus CAG-269. Next base: position 29,336 of record CANQTN010000015.1, read on the forward strand.
TAGGACTACATGAAGTAAACACAGCAGCAGAACTAGTCCAAAGAAGTGTAGATCCTGAGGCAAACATAATCTTTGGAACAGTAACAGATGAAAATATGGATGATGAAATTCAAATTACAGTAATTGCAACAGGATTTGAAAAAACAGAACCAATAACAAGCATTGGAGTAGAAAACATTGTATCTAAAACATGGGAAAAGAAAATAAATTCAATACCAGTAAGCTCAGAAACAAATACATCACAAAATGATTTAGACATACCTTCCTTCTTAAGAAAAAATAAAAACAAAAATATGTAATTATAACAAAAATAAATATAATATAATTTATTCAATCCTCGGCTACCTTACATAACGCTAAAAAATTCTAAAAATGAAACCATAACTCTACCCGAAGACAGGACCCTTCATGGTTTCATTTAAAGAATTTTTAAAGCTATTTCAGTTGCATTCGTCATTCATAAATTATATTATATTTATTTTTTTTTTTTTGAGAAAGTCATCGGTACAAATGGTCAAGGATAATATATTATTTATGCAGTAACAATTCGGGGGGACCGACAAAGTACAGATTGTACCTAAAATTTCATAATTTATTATAAAATTTTAGGTACAATCTGTATGCAGTTGGGAGTTACAAATAAATAATATATTATCCTTGACCATTTGTAACTTTGTACCATTAACAAGTAAACGGTAACTTTTAGAAAATATTAATTCCGTTTTTTAGTTTAAAAAAGAAATAATCGAAAAAAATCGATTATTTCTTTTTTTCAGCAATAAGAAAAGACAGTTTTTTCGAAACAAAAATATTATAATAAACAAACAGGTGATAAAATGACAATTTACATTGATGTAGTATTAATAGAAAATATAATAATGAATTTCATAATTTTACTTGCAACAGGAATAATTTTAAAAGAAAAAATAAAAATAGCAAGACTTTTAATAGCAAGTTTAATAGGAGCAATATATTCATTAATATCATATATATCAATATTAAAAATTTATTCTAGCATACTATTAAAACTAATACTTTCAATAATAATAATATACATATCATATAATCCACAAAACATTAAAAAAATGTGGAAATCATTAATAATATTTTATTTAACATCATTCGCATTTGGTGGGGCAGCATTCGCATTAATTTATATAGTAAAACCGCAAGAAATATTAATGAAAAATGGGCTATTTTTAGGAATATATCCATTAAAAACAATTATGCTAGGAGCAATCATAGCATTTGTAATAATAATATCAGCATTTACAGTAGTAAAATCCAGAATAACAAAAAAAGATATGTTTTGTGAAATAGAAATAAAACTAGAAGAAAAAAAAATCAAAACTGTTGCAATGATTGACACAGGAAATATGCTAAAAGAGCCAATAAGTCAAACACCTGTAATAGTAGTAGAACATACACTTTTATATAATTGCATCCCAAAGGAAATTCTGAATAATTTAGAGAAAATATTAGGAGGTGATTTTGAAAACATACCAGAAGATATAAAAGAAAAGTATATATCAAAATTAAAACTAATTCCATTTGCATCATTAGGAAAGCAAAACGGAATGTTAATAGGAATAAAAGCAGAATACGTAAAAATAAAAAATGAAGAAAGAGAAGAGAAAAAAGAAAATATTATAATTGGAATATATAATAAATCACTAACAAAAAAAGGAGAATATAGAGCATTATTGGGAATAGAACTACTATAAAATATTAATTTATATACTTTAGAAAGGAATGAGAGTAAAAATGAAAATTGTTGAATTTTTAAAAAATGGAATAAACACAATTTGTGCAAAATATATAAATGAAAAAAACGAAATAGAATATTTACCAATATTCTATATTGCTGGAAGCCAAACACTTCCACCACCATTACCACCAGAAGAAGAAGCAGAACTTTTAGAAAAATTAAACAATAAAGATAATTTGGCAATTAGGCAAAAACTAGTAGAAAGGAACTTGAGATTAGTTGTATATATAGCAAAAAAGTTTGAAAATACAGGAATTGGAATAGAAGACTTAATATCAATAGGTACAATAGGATTAATGAAAGGAGTAAATACATTTAATTTAGGAAAAAACATTAAACTTGCAACATATGCATCTAGATGTATTGAAAATGAAATATTAATGTATTTAAGAAAGAACAATAAAATAAAAGGAGAAGTATCAATAGATGAACCACTAAATAAAGATGGAGATGGAAATGAATTATTATTATCAGATATATTAGGTACAGAAGCAGATGTAACATCAAGAAATTTAGAAGACGAAGTAGACAAGTCACTTTTAAGAGATTCAATAAAAAAATTAAATAACAGAGAAAAAAATATCATGGAAATGAGATTTGGATTTAAAACAGGAAAAGAAAAAACGCAAAAAGAAGTGGCAGACGAACTTCGGAATATCTCAAAGCTACATATCTAGACTAGAAAAAAAGATTATAAATAAAATGAAAAAAGAAATTGCAAGCAAAATTGGATAAAAATATTGTATAACTAGTTAACATATGGTAACATATAAACAACAAAAGAAATAAATAAAAACAATATACAATAAGGAGAAAAAAGTGAAAAATAAAATAAAAAAAATAATAGAAATAGTAGCACTAATAGCAATAGTACTTATAATATGTAGCATATCTTATGATAATCCATTTGCAAAAATTGGCACACATGTAGATGCAAAAGTATTTAGATATATAGCAACAAGAATGAACTTCGGAGAATGGCCGTATAAAAATTGGTTTGATCATAAAGGACCAATTTTATATATAATTAATTGGATAGGATTAGCTATAAACTTTGGAAAAATAAATGGATTATGGCTAATGCAAATTTTAAGCATTTTAATTACAGTAATATTTACACAAAAAATACTTAAAAAAGTATATAAAATTAATACTATATGGTCTTGTATTCTAAACTTTTTAATAAATATAAATGTCATATTTTTTATAGAATGTGGAAACATGGTAGAGACATATATACTACCTTTAATAACAGGAGCACTATATTACATACTGGCAATGAATAGTAGCAATTTAAAAAAATACAACTTAATATTAGGAGTATTATTAGCTCTGGTTGGATTTTTAAAAGTAAATACAATAGTAATATGGCTTACATATTATTTCCTAGCATTTATAACATGTATAAAACAAAAAAAGCTAAAAACATTTTTTAATATCATATGGTATTCATTCTTAGGAGCACTTAGTGTAACTGTAATAGTAGGAGCAGGATTACTAATAACTGGTAGTTTTGTAGATTTTATAAATGATTATATAATATTTAACTTTAAATATAGTGACACAAACAAATCACCAATATTAGAAGTAATAAAATATTTCATAAGCGAAAGTAATGGAACAATATATTGTTTAATAATTATATCATTTATTTTAAGTATAAAAAACAAAGAAAAAGCAACATGTTTTGCAATACTTTACTTTATAGCAACAACAATAATAATAATATTACCAAGAAGATATTTTTTGCATTATGCAATAATATCAATACCAGTATACATTATTCCAATAGCTACAATATACAATTATTTTAACAATTTTGAATTCAAAGAAAAATATAAAAAAATATATAAATATGTATATCTAATTGCTATTATAGCTGTTTTAATACTTATACCAATAAATCAATACAAAAAACAATTTAAAAAGGTCAATATAACAGTGCCAGACAATAGTAAAGAAGACGAAATAGTAGATTATATAATAAAAAATACAAATGAGAAAGATACTATTTTATTAATAGGAAATAACTGTAATTTATACTTAAAAACAAACAGAAAGGCAGCGAGTAAATATATGTTTCAGTATCCTATTTATAAAACAGATAACACAATTCTTGAAAAAACAATACAAGATATAAAAAAGAACAAACCCAAATATATATTTTTTACAGAAAGCATATCATATCTAGAATTAAAAGGAAAAATATTTGAAGGAGTAGGATATAATCTTACTAAAGTAAAGGAAAATTCAAAAGGACAATTATTTGAATATAAGGAGTAAAGGTTGAAAAATAATTTAATTATTTTTCAACCAGATTTGTGCATTAGAAAGGAACGATAGTAAAAATGAAAGTAGCAATTATAGGAGCAGGATATACAGGAATGGCAATTGCAAAAAAAATATCAGAAAATAATATACCAGTAACTATTTTTGAAAAAAGTTTAAAAGTAGGAGGAATGACTAACAACATACAAATAGGAAATATAATAACAGATAAGTACTATAGACATTTATTCAAAAGTGACAAAGAATTAATAAACTTAGCCAAAGAACTAAACATTGAAATAAAATGGTTCAAAAGTAAAATGGGATATTATATACAAGATAAATTATACAATTGGGGACAACCATTGACATTATTAAAATTCAAACCATTAAGCTTTATGCAAAAAATAAAATTTGGAATATCAGTATTAAAAATAAAAACTATAAAAAATTGGAAATCACTAGAACAATATACAATAAAAGAATGGTATCAAAAAAACAAAATAGAAGATATATATAAAATTATATGGGAACCATTATTAAAAAATAAATTTGGAAAATACTCATTAACAATATCAATGGCATGGTTATGGGGAAAAATAAATTTAAGACAAAGTGAAAAAGGGCTTATAAAAGAAACATTGGGATATATTGATAATTTTGAAATAATGAATAATGCATTAAAAAAATATTTAGAAAAAAATAAAGTAGAAATAAAAACAAATACAGAAATAAAAAACATAAAAAAAGAAAATAACAAATACAAAATAAACAATGAAGATACACAATATGATATAGTAATATCAACAATATCATATAATGAAACTAAACAATTATTTAAGCAATATTTAAACACAGAAGAAAAGAAAAAAATGGATAAAGTTAAATATATTGGCGTAAAAAATCTTGTAATAGAAAGCAAAAAAGCAATTTCAGATTATTACTGGTTAAATATGGCAGATGAAACAATTCCATTTTGTGGAATTATAGATTATCATAATATGGAAAATATAAAAACAAAAGATATAATATATATTTCAAATTATATAGAAGAAACAAATGAATTATATCATCTGAAAAAAGAAGAACTATTAGAAAAAATATACCCATACTTAAAAAAAATTAATTTAAATTTTGAAAAAGAAGACATTATAAATTATGAAATGATAGAAGAAAAATATACCCAACCAATAATAGAAACAAATTACTCAAATGATATATTAGATAATAAGTTACAAGAAAAAGGTTTATATATATGCACATTACCTCAAATATATCCAGAAGACAGAGGGGTAAATTATGCAATCAGAAGCGGATATAATTTAGCAAATAAAATTATAGAAGATAATAATGCGGAACTAAGATTTTCTATGAAATAAAACTACTTAGAAAATCTTAATTCTGCTTTTTTGAGTCGTAAAATTATATAGAAAGAATAAAAATAAAATTTATTGACAAAAATCGACAAAAAACAGTATAATAAAAGCAGAAATAAAAGGAGGAAGAACAAATGAAAAATAAACGAAACAAAATAATAATATTCATTATTACATTATTATACATGTTCTTTTGTAGCACAACTGTAGAAGCAGATGTAGGAAGTTTTGAATCATATAGTGGCTCGAGTTCAAGTTCAAGTAGTTCATGGGGAAGCGGAAGCTCAAGTAGTTCATATGATTCATGGGATAGCGGAAGTTCAAAAAGTAGAACACGAATAAGAAGCAACTCCAAAGAAGACGACTTTTTTCTTTTATTAATAATTGTAATAGCAATATGTATTGGTATAAGAAAAATGATAATGCAAACAAGAAGACAAACATATAAAACGAGAATAAATGAAAATATACAACCAATGTCAATGTTTAATTATGAACAAAAAGAAATAGAAATAGAAGAAAAATTAAAACAAATAGATCCATTATTTAGCAAAGAACAATTTATCGCATCAAGTAAAAATTTATTCATAAAATTACAACAAGCATGGACAGATAGAGACTGGTCAGTAATCAGAGTATTTGAAACAAATGAATTATTTGAACAACACAAAAACCAATTACAAGGATATATAGATAACAATCAAATTAATGTAATGGACAGAATATGCGTTAATTATGCACATTTATTTGATTTTAAACAAGAAGGTGATAAAGACATATTAACAATTAGACTAAATTCAAGAATGGCAGACTATATTATTGACGCAACTTCAGGAAAGATATTAAAAGGAGATAAAAATACAGAATATGTAAATACATATTTATTAACATTTATAAGGAAACATGGTTTATTAACAAAAGAAGACACAAATAAAATAAACACTACAAATTGTCCAAACTGTGGAGCACCAACTCAAATTACATCAGCAGGAAAATGCGAATACTGTGGAAGTGTCATCACAACTGGAGAATATAATTGGGTACTTTCAAATTTAGAAAGAGAAAAATAATATAAGGAGGAATTATTATGGGACTAATTAAAGCAGCAACAAGTGCTATAGGAAGCACGCTAAAAGATCAATGGAAAGAAGCAATTAGATGTGAAGATATGAACAATGAAATTTTAATGGTAAAAAAAACAACACCAACAGGAGTTATTACAAATAAAAGTACAATTATTGTAGCACCAGGTCAATGTGCAATAATTTATGACAATGGAAGAGTAATTGATGCAACAGCAGAAGAAGGATTATACGAATTTGACACATCATCTTCACCAACATTTTTTGCAGGAGAATTTGGAAAAACATTTAAAGAAATGTGGCAAAGATTTACATACAATGGAGCTACAAGCAAACAGCAAGCAGTATTTTTCTTTAACATAAAAGAAATTATAGACAATAAATTTGGAACAGCCTCACCAATACCATTCCAAGACTGGTCACACCCTATACCAAATCAAATGACAAATACACTAACACCACTAAGAGTACAAATTAAATGTTTTGGAAAATATACTTTTAAAATTACAAATCCATCATTATTTATGTCAGAATTAGCAGGAACGGCAGATATATACGAAACAGAGCAATTAAAAGAACAAATAAGAACAGAAGTAATGGCAGCATTTCAAAATGTAGCAAACGAATTAGGAACAGAAAAATATAAAATACCAGTACTAGAAATGCCAAGCCAAACAGATGAAATTAAACAAATGATGGATGAAGATGTATTTGATGCAGATCTTAGAAAAAGGGGAATCACAATATTAGGTTTTGCTGTAGAATCAGTTACATTAGATGATGAATCAAAAAATAAGATTGATAAATATGAATTAAGCTCAAATGCACATATGCAACAAGGAAAACTTGTAGAAGCATATGCAAATGCAGTAGAAGAAGCAGCGCAAAACAGTAGTGGAGCAATGAATGGATTTATGGGAATTGGAATGATGAACATGGCAAGTAATGGAATAGTAGGTAGTGCAGCAGTTGGACCATGGCAAAACAACACAGCTAATTCAAATATTCAACAAGCACAAAATATTCAAAACATGGAGACTATGCAAGGTGAAAGCTGGAAATGTGAATGTGGAATAGTAAATGATGGCAAATTTTGTGTAAATTGTGGAAAACCAAAAAATAATAAAAAAGAATGTCCAAAATGTAAGACACTAAATGAGCTAACAGACAAATTTTGCAGTGAATGTGGAGAAAAATTACAATAAATTAAAAAAATAAAAGTAAAAATCAAAAAGCATAAAAAAACCAAATTTGGAAATACTAAAATTACAAAGTATTCTAAAGGAGGTTTTTCTTTTGCTAAACAACAAAGTTGAAATATGTGGAGTAAACACATCAAAGCTACCATTACTTAGTAAAGAAGAAAAAGAAGAACTATTCATAAAAATAAAAGAAGGAGATAAAGAAGCAAGAACAAAATTCATAAATGGAAATTTAAGGTTAGTATTAAGTGTAATACAAAGATTTTACGGTAGAGGAGAAACTGCAGATGATTTATTTCAAGTAGGATGTGTAGGACTCATAAAAGCAATTGATAATTTTGACTTGAGTCAAAATGTGCAATTTAGCACATATGCTGTACCAATGATTATAGGAGAAGTAAAACGATATTTAAGAGATAACAATAGTATAAGAGTAAGTAGATCTATAAGAGATTTAGCATATAAAGCAATTCAATACAAAGAAAGATATACAAAAGAAAAAGGTAAAGAGCCTAAAATTGAAGAAATTGCAAAAGAATTAGGAGTAACAACAGAAGAAATTGCATTTAGCTTTGATGCAATACAAGATCCATTATCATTGCAAGAACCAGTTTACAATGATGGATCTGAAAGCATTTTTGTCATGGATCAAGTAAAAGATAGTAAAAATACAGATGAAATGTGGACAGAGAGAATGGCAATAGAATCAGCACTTCAAAAATTAAATGAAAAAGAAAGAATGATTATAGCCAAAAGATTTTTTGATGGAAGAACACAGATGGAAGTAGCAGAAGAAATAGGCATTTCACAAGCACAAGTATCTAGATTAGAAAAGAGTGCAATTGGACATATACAAAGATTCTATAAATAAAACTTGCATTATGGAAAGCAAAGTGATATAATGCATAAGCTAGACCGAAAAGGCAACGTAACTGTTAACCTAAAAGAAAAAATTTCTTTTAAAAAAGGAGGCATTTATGGAATTTTACAGTGAAGAAGAAGTGAAAAACGCAGCGAAAAACATGGAGGAACTGCAATCGAAGTGCTTCATGATAAATGCACAATTGACATCAGAATCAATCAAATGGCTGCAGGAACGGCACTATTATATAGAGATATATAAAGGTGTTACCATGGTAGCGAGGAACAAGGAAGACCTGCCAACAAAAAAACAGGTTGATGCGGTAATGTGGTTAATAGCCCAGATTTTTTAATTTTTTCAATGAAAACGACCATAAAATAATAAATCGGGGAGAGTGCGTATAACTCTCCCCGATTTGCTATGTTAAAAATTTATAAATAATATAGTAAATAAATAAAAACAGATGCATATATTATAAAAGAAAATGTAATAGAAAGGAAAAAGATTTATGGGAGATAAAGGATTAGACTTTAAACATAAAGAAGTCATTAATATAAAAGATGGAAAAAGACTTCGGACTTGTGCAAGATGTGTGTGCAGATTTAGGAACAGGAAAAATTACATCTATAATTGTGCCAGGAAACAATAAAGTACTAAATATATTTTCATCTAATAATGAAATAGTTATCCCATGGGAAAATATCAAATGTATAGGAGATGATTTGATATTAATAGAAATTTAACAGATTGACAAAAAATAATTAATATGCTAGAATAGAATCAAACATTTTTTTGCAACAAAAATGTAAAACCATTATGAAAAGGATAAGAGCATGGAAAATAATAATATGCAGTCTAAAAAATTTAATAGAGATTATAATAAACTATAAATAATAGGAGATGTAAAATATGGATATGAAAGAATTTGAAAATGACTTATTAAGTCAAAACATTACAGAGAAATATTTAAATATGTCAAGAGAAGAATTAAAAGAAAGATTTGGAAGTGAATTTATAAAGACTGTTGATTTTGGAAATCAAAATAATAATCATCATCAATATGAATTATTTGAACATATATTAAGAACTGTTGATAGTGTAAATATAAATGGACTTTCTAAAAAAGATGCATTAAAAGTTAAAATTGCTGCATTTTTCCATGACATTGGAAAACCAAATGTTGCTCAATTAAATGAAAAAACAGGACAAACTCAATTTATAGGTCACGCAAAACAATCAGCAGATATAGCAAAAGATATACTTGGTAATATAGGTTATAGTGAACAGGAAATAGCAGAAATAAGTTTCTTAATTCAAAGTCACGATGATTTTATTCCAATTGCTAAAAAAGCAGACATTACAGAAAAAAGAATTTCAAAAGTATTAGAATCTGCTAAGAAGAAAACAGAAAATTATGAGCCTACAATTTCAGATTTTAAAAATTTAATTACATTATGCAAAGCAGATGCAATGGCACAAAATAAAGTAATTGAAAAAAATGGAGAAATTGTTGATACACAAGAAGATAGAATTGCAAGATTAGAGGCAATAGAAGAAATATTACCAAAAGCAATAATCTTAAAACAAGAAGATGAAATTGCAAAATTAGAAAAACAAAAAGCAAATTTACAAAATGGACCAAGTCCTATTGAAAAAAATGGTAAAATTGTAAACCAAAAGCAAATAGATATGTGGAATGAAATGTCAAATGAAGAAAGAGCCGAAAAAGTAAAAGGCATTGATATACAGATAAATGCATTAAAAGATGAAGAGAAAAAATTATTAGAAATAGGAGATAGCAAAACAAATTCACATAAAGATAAAGCAATGAAACTTGAAGCAAGTAAAGCTGAGTCAAAAAAATTAAGCGAAGAACTACAGGAATTAGAAAAAGAAAATCAGAAGATGAATGGAGAATCATAATATGAATAATAACAAAAGTTCTATGTTATTAAAGGAAAGTGTTTTAAAAAAATTCTTAAATAAAATGAAGAGTTTATTTAAAAAAGAAGAAATTGTTGAAGAAATAAAAATACGAGAAGAAATTAATAAAAATAATGATAAATCTGAAACAACAAGTAGAAAAAGAGAGTTCTTTGATAGTATTAGAGTTGAAGAAAACTCAGAAATGTTTTATTTGAAAATAAAATTGGAAAATGACGAAGTAAAAGCTATTGACCTAACAGATGAACAAATTGATGAATTACAAAAAATCTATGATAAAGAAATAGAAGAAAAGAAAAATAAAATAATTAAAATAAAAAATACACTGGTCAATGGTACAAATGGTCAAGGATAATATATTATTTATGCAGTAACAATTCGGGGGGGACCAGCAAATTACAGATTGTTAATAAAATCTTATAATTTATTATAAAATTTTAGGTACAATCTGTATGCAGTTGGGAGTTACAAATAAATAATATATTATCCTTGACCATTTGCCAGTGAACTCTGTAAGAAAAAAAATAAAAAATTCAAAAAAGTATTGACATAAACAGTTAAAGATGATATTATAAACAAAGATTCAAAAATACCTAATGAAGTCAACAAAAAAGTATAAAATTTCCATAAAAAAATTTAAAAAATATATTGACTTAATTAAAAAAGCATGGTATTATAAAAAAGTACCTTGCAAACAGAAAAAAATAAAAAATATACTGAAGAATTAGTAATAAAACAAAACCCAAAGAATATAATAAAACAGTAATTACTAGTTTTTTATTTTGCCACTTTTTAAAATAAAAAAAAATATTAAAAAAAATTGACAAAAAGTGTTGACAAACATAAAAAGGTATAGTATAATGCAAACGCATTAAGCACATTAAGAATTAAGAAACATAATAAAAAGTACATTGAAAAGTAAACAATAGAATATCCTTTAGAGAATAAACCGAAGCGGTAATTGATAAGAAATTAT
>CANQTN010000016.1 GCA_947626815.1 uncultured Clostridia bacterium
AATTAATAAAAAATAAAAATTAAAGATAAATGGAGAAATTGAAAGATAATTACTTCATTTATAGAGATAGGAGATGATTTTTTGGAAAAATTAGGTAAACAAACCATTAAATTTAATGCCCCTCCTGCAATTTTAGAATGTAGTTCTATTGTTGGTCCTAAGGAAGCTCAAGGTCCTTTAGCTAAATATTTTGATCAAACTTTAGATGATGAGTTTTGGGGTGAAAAAACTTGGGAAAAGGCTGAAAGTAAAATTATAAAAGAAACTGTAAATTCTGTTATATCTAAATCTAATATCAGTGCTAATGAAATTGATTGCATTTTTGCAGGTGATTTATTAAATCAATGTATTTCTTCTAATTTTGGTTTAAGAGATTTAAGTATCCCTTTTTTTGGAGTGTTTGGTGCTTGTTCCACTTTTGTAGAATCACTTTGCTTGGGTGCTATTGCTGTTGAGGGTTTTGCAAATAATGTTTTATGTGCCACTTCTAGTCATTTTTGTAGTGCTGAAAAACAATTTAGATTTCCTCTAGAATTAGGAAATCAAAGACCACCTACAAGTCAATGGACAGTTACAGGTGCTGGTGCTGCAATTTTAAGTAAAAATGGAACTGGTCCATTTATTACACATATTACACCTGGAAAAATTGTAGATATGGGAATAAAAGATGCAAATAATATGGGAGCTGCAATGGCTCCTGCGTTTGGAGAAACTTTAATTACTCATTTTTCAGATACTGGCAGAAATCCAAGTTACTATGATGCAATAATTAGTGGTGACTTAGGTCATATAGGAAAAGAAATTGCAATTGATATAGCTAGCACAAAGGGATATAATATAAAGTCAAATTATAATGATTGTGGCGTTTTAATGTTTGATAAAAATGCTCAAGATACACATGCTGGCGGTAGTGGCTGTGCTTGTTGTGCAACTGTATTTTCTGGTTATTTCTTTAAAAAGCTAAAAGAGAAAAAGCTTAAGCGAATATTATTAATTGCAACTGGAGCTTTAATGAATTCCACTAGTTCTCAGCAAGGTGAATCTATTCCTGGTATTGCACATGCAATAAGTATTGAAATTTGTTGATATTGTAGATGATGTTTTATTTATTTTTAATGAAAGGGGTTATTCTTTATGAATATAGATTGGGCAAATGTTTTTGATTGGATGATGTTATTAAAGTGTTTTGTTACTGGTGGTATAATATGTATTATTGGACAAATTTTAATTGATAAAACTAAATTAACTCCTGCAAGAATCCTTGTTATTTTTGTTACTACTGGTGCTATTCTTGGTGGTTTAGGAATTTATAAGTACTTAGTTGATTTTGCTGGTGCTGGTGCTACTGTTCCTCTTACTGGTTTTGGATATAATTTGGCAAAAGGCTCCATAGAGGCTATTGAGCAAAATGGTTTAGTTGGTGCATTTACTGGTGGTGTTAGAGCTTCTGCTGGTGGTATTGCTGCTGCTGTATTTTTTGGTTACTTAGCTTCTCTTATTTCTAAACCTAAAATGAAAAAGCAATAGTTTGCATATCTACATGAAATATGTTATAATATTAACTGTGTAACCTATCAATTTCCTTGCCTTTAAGGCAAAGAATCATCAATATGAAGGAGGAACAGGATGGAAAGAAAACTAGCATTGAAAATTGTAAAGGCGTTTAAGCAGAAATTTCAAAGACGGCCAAAGCATGATTTTGGAATACTCGATGCTTTTTGCATGACACCAGTCGTCTCTTCACGTTTTGAAGATGACGATGATTGCTCTACTGTTTTTGTATTTCATCGCGGAAATACAACATTTCTTGCAAGAGAGCAGGAAAATGGCGTCGATGTTAAAATAGTTAAGTGGTAACCGCGGGTGCAGTTGCAGCAAATATCCGTCCGACTGCTGATAGTTGCAGAGTCTTTCCGTCAAACAAGAAAATTATTTCTTGTCCCCATATGGGGTTTCTTTTTTTATATTTTTTTATGAAAAAAATTTTTTATTTTTTCTATAATTTTCATAAATAAATTTTTTTTTGTAGGAATAACTGCTATATTTACATTTTCTTGTTGTTCTTTTTGCATAGAATCTTTTTTATTAAAAATATTTTCTGGTTTGTATTTTTCTAATTTTTGTTGTTCTTCTAGCTGTTCTTCTTGTTTAAGTTTTTTTAATTGTGTATTTATTTTTACTATGTCATTATGGTTTTTTTGAAATAAATCTTTTATTATTAAAAGTCTTTGGTCATTTGGATCTATATTTTTTTCTTTTATTTTTTCTAATTGTTCACATAGTTGTTTGAATTCTCTTGTTTTTAAATCTAATTCCATAGTTAAGCCCATTAATTTTGTTTGGTTTAAATTCATTATTTTTCCTCCTTTTCTATTTCTTGTTTTTTTTCTGGTCTTTTATATAAAATACGTTGTTCTAATTGTGCATCTCTAAAACTATATTCATATGGTACGGTTAAATTTTTAGTTTCTTTTTCAAATCTTTCTACTTGTTTTTTTAATCTATTATATCCCATACCAACATTTATTTGTTTTAGTGGATTATCAGGATTTTGTCTATCATATTCTTCTATAAATGTTCTTAAACCTCTTTGAAATGCTTTAAATATCATTTCCCTATTTTGTTCATCTTGACTTGATTCATCAACACTATATCTTCCAGATTCGTCAGTTTCATGTTTTCTATATTTTTCATAGAGCTCAAAGTCATTGATTACTGCATAACCACTATCTTTATTTACATACATCGTTCCTTTTGATATTATGTTGCCATTCAAATCTTTAATTACTAAATTTTGCACATCTTTGGCAATAACACTTTTTTTAGCAATGTCTTTTCCATAAAACTCGCTTGTTATTGTTGCGCAACAACTACAAAATAATCCCATTATACTATTGTGTGGATCATTTTTACTAAGCCAGTCATATGTAAACTGTTTCGCATATAGTCCTTCTACCATTTCTTTTGCGCTTATTAATTCACATTCAGTTTGTTTTTTTATTCTTTCTATACTTTCTAATATTGTTTCTTCTTTTAAATGAGTTCCTAGTATATGTTCTGGTACATTTTCATTTTTGAATTCTTGTCTTAATTTACATGCTATTTCAAAAGCTTTTTGTGAAAGACCTTTGCTCAAAAATAATTCAGCAATGTCTATATTTTCCTTTGTTATTCCCTCATATGCATTACTTAAATGAAATTCTGTTATAGCTTCTTTCCAAGATACTTTTTTTGGTTTTCCATTGTCGTCTAAGGTTGTTTTACGTGATTTAACCTTTTCAAAATTTGACATTACTTCTATAAAAATTTTGGGATATTTATGTTCTAAATTTAAAAGTAATTCTAGATTTGGAAGACTTTTTTTATTACCTTGAACAGATATAAAATTTAAAAAGTCTTGATTGCATGTAAGGTCGTATGGCAATTCCTCAAATAAGTCATGATATTTTCCGTATTTTCATTTCATCTTTTTTTAGCATTATAGCAAGTGTTGAAGATGCTTTTTGTGCTACAGATACTTCTGTTTCTTTTTTTTGAGAATCCACTATTTTATTTGTAGAAAAACATCCTAAACTATATGCAAATCTAAAAAAGTCTATTTTTTCCTCATCTGAAAAATTTAATAACATTTCTTCTATGTTTGGAATTTCACTTTTAAAAAATTTAAATACACTATTTTCGCAAAATTGTTTTGTTTGTCCACTTTCGATTAAAAAAGCTGCAAACATTAATGGTATTCTGAATTTATTTTTATTTAGACTTCTAGAAATTTGTACTAATTCATTTATCTGTTCTTCATTAGCTTCTAGCAGTATACCATAGTCAAATCCATAAAAAGATTTTCTTAGTTCATCAATCATTATTAAATTTTTATATTCATTTTTATCTTTCGGTAATTCGTAAGAAAATACTAATTCATCTTTTTTAGTTCTATATGCATATTTAAAGTTTATTCCTTCGAATGATCTTTCTCCTGCAAAGTCTATTCCTGGATGTATTACTAATTTTTTTAATGTTATACATCCATTAAAAGCATCGTCTGGAATTGATGTTTCACTATCTGGTATTGTATATTCTGTAATTGGTTCTCTTGATAAATTAAATGCTTCATTTAAAAAATTACATTCACTTGTAAAGTTTCCACCAAAAACTGAATTATATTCTATATTACCATTTGATTGTATGTTTCTAGTGTTTATTCCATTAAGAAAACCACGTGCCAAACTATTTTGCCACATTATAGAATTTTGGTCATCATTAGCTTTAAATGATGGTATGTTTGCACTAATTGCTTCTTCTGCTCTTAAATCAAAAAATTTTGCTTTACCATTTCCGTTTGGATTTATAGTTTGTGGCATTTCATCCCAATTTTTTATTATAAAAGAGATTGGTTCAACTTTAACCCATCTTATTGCTCCTCTTTTTCCAAATGGTGTTCCATCTGAATATCTACGTTCTTCTGTACAAGTATTAGATGCTACACGAACATATCTATCTCCTTGATATTCAAATTCTGGATTATGTTTTCCAATATATGTTCCATGATATGACATTAATTCTCTTCCATTGCCAGAATACCATCTTCCTGTGCATAATATTTCTTCTTTAATGTCTCCCCCATTATATAGTTCTTCTAAGATATTACTTAAATTCTCGTCTACTTTCGTTTTAGGATATTCACCTATTTGCAATGTATGATATATTGTTTTTCCTTCAGAGTCTTTTACTTCTCTTATGTCTATTTCGCTTTCTTGTTCTGAATTATTAGATGGCAATTGATAATGTAATGATGGACATATTCCATATTGTGTTCCTTCATTGTTTACATGTCCAATGCCAGTGCCAATGTCTGTTGTATCAATGCTCATGTATTGTTTTTGTTCAGGACGCAACCATGTTATAGTTGATTGGCGACCAATTCTTGATGTGCTGACATTACTTACAATAGCACCATTCATTATTGCATAGTCAGTTGCAGAAATATCTTCTGATTCATAAATTGGTTCACCTGCAATTGGTTCAATATAAAGTACTGTTCTATCTCTATTTCTTTCACTATAATTGTCTAAGTATATTAAATCTGTTGTATTAAAACTTTCATCTGTTTTTTTGTTTGTTGCATCTGTATTTTCAATTGTTGTTGGTATAATTTTGCTTTTTAAATTTTCTCTTTTCATATGTTTACCTTCCTTTTTCTTTAAGTACAAAAATTATTTATCAATTTTTTTATTATTTTCTTTTGTTTTACTATGTTTTTAATCTAACATAAATTTTTAAGTTTTGCAATGCCATTTAGTTATTTTAATAATACAGTTCACTGTTCAATGGTACACATGGTCAATGATAATATATTATTTATGCAGTTGGGAGTTACAAATAAATAATATATTATCTTTGACCATTTGTATCATTGATAAGTAGACTGTAATTTTATTTCATTTTATAAAGTTACTATCTGTTGACATTATCTCTTATAAATTATAGAATAAAGATAAAATTGCAAAGTATTTGAATATTACGAAAGGAAATATTTATGATTAAAAATATTGTATTTGATTTAGGAAATGTATTATTAAAAGATACCCCATCAATTATTTTAGAAGATATGAAATTACCGAATGAAATTCGAAAAAATATTAAAAGTAAATTCTTTGATAATTGGAATTGTATAAATTTGGGAGAAGAGACAATAAAAGAACATTTTAATAATTGTAAATTTAATTTTGCTCTTGATGAAAGTGTACGAGAAATATTATTAAACTACTATATATATAGACCTTTCAATAATGAAATGATTGAGTTAATGAATAAGTTAAAACATAATAACTATAAGATTTTTATATTATCAAATAATAATAAAGAAACCTATGAGTATTTAAAACAGTTACCTATGTTTCAGTGTATTGATGGATGGATTGTATCTTGTGATTACCATATCATAAAACCTAATAAAGAAATATATGTAAAATTATTTGAAAATTTTAATATTAAGGCTGAAGAAAGTTTTTTTATAGATGACAAAATTGAAAATGTTGAAGTAGGAAAAACATTTGGAATGAAAGGCTTTGTATTTGATAATAACATTGATGATTTAATAACTAACATAAAAGAACATAATATAGTTTTATAAATAGTATAGATAAATCCCCTTTATAATTTATTTCCAATGTTTATAATTATTTCTTTTTAATATTTCTCCACCTATATGTCCATGGTTAGAAAACAAAAACATTATAGAAAATGATGATATAAAAAAAGATATATTAGATCTGGACTCTAATACATCTACTTCTCTATTGAAAGAAAAACTAATTTAGCTCTTTATGTGTAATATTTTCATAATAAAATTTTTAAATTTAATAAAGAAATTTTCTTTATATTCTACTAATGCCGTTTCTTGTATACTTTCAGAAAGAGTTTTTTCTTTTTTTTTATTAAATAAATCATTTGAATTGTATTTTTCTCTTTTTTGGTGTTCGTCTTTTTTTTCGTTTAATTCTAGTATATTTTTTATTATCACCTTTTGTTTATCAGTTGCATAATAATCTTTATATAAATTAACTATAATCGCATTTGTTTCCTTGGAAATATTTTGTTCAGACAAGTCTATTTTAGGATCAATTGTAAATTTATAGTTTTTATCCATATTGTTTTTATAAAATTCAATTTTTTCTATAGGTATTTTTTTATATTCTTCTTTTGGCAGATATTTTATTATTTCCAATACTTCTACATATGCTTTAGCATATTTAGAATTAATCATTATTTAACTCATTTCCTCTCTCTTCTAATTTCTCATTTTCAACATTATGCGCATTTTGAGCTTGTTCTTGTGAAGTTCTTTGCAATGAAAATTTAGCTAAATTACTTATACTAATTTCGTTTGTATTAACATAACGATAAATATCTTCTAAAGATTTTTCTTCAATTCCTTCTTCTCCCCTACCTGTTTCTATGTCGATAAATCTTTTTATTAGTGCTAATCTAGGGTTTTCTTTATCTAAAATAATTCCTATACGCTCCTTTATATCTTTATTATCTGTAGCTAAGTTTACCCTCCCTAAACTATCTTTTGATGCTAATTCAACTATTGATTTCAATTCTTCTTTGACCGAATCCTCTGTTGATAACCCTTCTATTTGTTCATTAATTTTTTCTTTTGCTTCAGACATTCTTACTTTTTGTTTTGCTCTATTTAAATCTTCTTCTCTTATTTTATTATTCATATTTTTCCTCCCAAAAAATAATTTATAATATAAAATGATTATATTATAAATTATTTTTTGTATCAATGATTTTATATTATATCATCCTTTTTTAGAATGGTATTTGTATCTTCTGTTCAATTATTTAAAAAGTTCGAACAGATTTGTCGTTGGTGTAAATGTTCTTTTTTATTTTGCTATTTTTTCCTTTAATATCAGTTGATTTCAAATTTCTTATTTCAGTCCCGACATTGTTTGGAATATATTTTCTATCAAATATATCTCTATAAATATTTATTGTAGTTTGAATATTAGCATATCCTAAAATTTTTTTGAAGTGTTGCTAAATCCATACTTGCTTTAATACCTCTAGTTGCAAATGTGGGGCTTGTTTAATTGATGGTGGAAGTCATTATGCAAGAATAGGTGGAGACTTTGAATATATTAATTGTATAATTGTAAATAATTTTTTAATTTGCATTTTTTTACATAATGTGGTATAATAGTATTGTATAGGTAAAACCTTACATAAAATTTTTTAAGGAGGTCATCAATGGCAAACATCATTTGTATTCACAAACAGGCAGGTCAGAAAAAGGATGCAGTTCGGGTAACCACATTGACCGACATCCCCGATTTTCTGAAGGAAACCATCAAGATTGAAGGTGAAAACCTGATTCTTGTATGCGTTGAAGGAACCGAAACCGCACCTCTGGGTTCAGTTATCGGCTATGAAGAATCTTCAAGAACCCCCACGGGGTGGAACACCTGGTGCATCGCTAATGCTTCCACCAACCTCATCGAAATTGAAGGAGTCTTTTACAAGAAGGCCACTATCATGAAGGCTCAGGTTGTTGATGAGTTGTATCCTGATTTCTTGGCAGGAGCTGAAATTCGCCACAATGATGACGGTTCTTGGACAATCAAGACCGACTGGGGTGAATCTACTGGCTTCCCTGGACAGGCATACTGGGTACTCTATGGTATGAATAATGGTACACCTGATGCCAATATCCTTACCAAAAGCGAAAAGTCGTATAACGATTATATCGTTTGTGACGAACAGGGAAAAGATATCGGATTCCTTTGCGAAATTGATCCTGCATAAGTAACTCCTCAAAAATCCTAGTCTATGTCTCATTAGCAAACGATTAGGTTAGGCGCTCTCCATAGGAGCGCCTATTTTCAATTTCATAGCAGTTGACGATTATTTTTATTAACTTTCTTAATTAAGCTTGCTATTTCTTTTTTGTTGCATAGTGTTGTTACTACTATATATTTATTCATTTTTTAAGCTTCTCTATTAATATTTTAGCATTTTTATAAGTTATTGAATTTTCTCCATACCTATTTTTTATATCTTTAATTCTATTATCAAATCCTACATCATGTCCCTGACTATCTATCATCATATCTGCTTTGTTAAGTAAATCTAAATAATATGAGTTATATTTACAGTTTATTTCTCCATGATAATATATTTCTTTCCAATATTTAAATCCTGCATTTTTTAAAATTTCTCCACCAACTTTATTATGCTTTTCTTTATCATTAGAAAATTTATATCCTATATCGTGTAAATATCCTATCAAAAATACTTCTTCATTGTTATTACCGTTATTCAATTCTAACATTTTATTAGCAACAGCCAATGAGTGCTTCAATCTGTCTTCATTCATTAGTTTCTCCTAATTTAATATTAAATATTTTTTTATAGTATCAACTACTTCATCATGTACTTTTCCATTGCTTATTATTGCACCATTTATGCTTTGGTCATATCTTTGTTCATTTCCAAACAAATCCGTAACTTTACCGACCTGCTTCTTCAACTATTACTTTAACAGCAGCGATATCACAATTTTTGTGTTTAGTACCTGGAAAAATTGCAAGGGTAAAGTCTCCAGAAGCAACACACATACAAGCCCTTATAATACTTCCTACACCAATAAAATAAGCTTTGTGTTCTAATTCTTGTACTACTTTAGATATATTATAATCTGCATTAGGCCATAAATCATAATGACATACCGTTTTCATATCGTCTAAAGTATAATCATTTACAGATATTTTTTCATTATTTTTATAAGCTCCTTTTCCTTTAATAGCTGTATATAAATTATCTGTAAAAGGATCATAAACTACACCAACATTTGGAGTCCCATCAATTACTAATGCCAAAGAAAATACTGCTACTGGTATATGTCTAGCATACATAGCTGTTCCATCAACTGGATCACATACCCATACAAAATTACTTTTACCAAATTGTTCTTCTTCGCCATCTACAGAATGGTTAGGATATTCTTTCTTTACCTGTTCAATTAAATATGAATTTATTTCGGTATCAGCCAATGTCACTATAGTTTTATCTCCTTTATAGCTTGAACCATTATTTTGATTAAAATATCTTAACATTATTTTTCCCGCTTCATATGCAATTTCTTTTGCAAATTTCAAATATTCTTTATTTTCATTCTCCATTTTATTTTTTCTCCTCAATAGTTTTATATCATATTTTTAATAAAAAATCTAGTAATTCTCAAAATGAACGATATATACAATTTTAGTTCATTTTGTGAATTAATTAGTACACTTAGTGAACTTTCTTGATAGTTTGAGTTCACTGGGTGTACTTTGCTTATTTTTTTCATTTATTGTTAAAGGATTTTAAAATTATAGAATTAAAGCCAAAACATATATTAGTAACACATTAGCACTAAATATAAAAAAAAACAAATTATCGAAGTAGCAAGCTAGATAATTTGTTTTAAAAAATACATTACTTATATTTTATTTCATTTGATTTTTTACTTATAATTCTAAGTCTTCATCATCTTTAAAAAATGTAGAATATTCTGCTTCATCTCTTACCTTTCTTGAATCAATTATTTGGTCAAATCCGTAACTAAGTGTTGTAAACAAATCTCTAATAACAGCACTTTTTTCTTCTGTACCTCTACCAGTTTTACTATATTCTTTTTCTAAATATGAATCTATTAATTCTTCTATTTTATCAGCATTTATAATAAATTTTCTCCCTTGCTTATAATTCATTATGCTTAATGAACTTTTTCCAGATAATTTGTGTTTATCCATTCCTGTAATTTGTAACTGTGATGCAACCCTTCCGTCACTTAGTACCTTTGGAACTTCTCTAGTTCTTCCATCTTCCATCGTTGCCATATTTTCACTAAGTAAATTATTAATTTGCAATTCGCCAAAATCAATATCTGATTCTTCTGGAAAATCTGCATCCTGAAACTCTCCCATAACTTTATACATATTATATCTTCCATTTAATTTTGCTAATTTTCTTAATAATAATGCTGTCATACCTTTAGTTTTATACATTGATATTAAATCACCTTGTTGATTAATTCCTATTGCTCGAAAAATTGTACTAGATCGAGAACATGCGACAATATCTTCAACTTCTTCTCTAGTTTTATTACATCCGTTATCAACCTTTTCTGTTTTATTTACTCCAGTATTCATTGTAATTGTTCCATCTTCATTAACTTTTCCATCAAACATTGATTCATCAAAATGTTCCAAAATTTGCTCCACTTCTCTAAGAGCTCTCTCTGCTCTTTTTACTCTATCCTCATATACACATTTACTATACTTACTAATATCTGCTTTTTTGTTATCTT
The DNA here is from genome assembly GCA_947626815.1 of uncultured Clostridia bacterium. Taxonomy (GTDB): domain Bacteria; phylum Bacillota; class Clostridia; order TANB77; family CAG-508; genus CAG-269. The sequence continues at coordinate 10,862 of CANQTN010000016.1, forward strand.
CTATACTTTGCCTTAATTGTTGGGCGTATTGACTTACTATTTCCTTTGTAATATTTGAAATTAAGATAGCTTTTTTTGATATAAACATATTGTTACCTCCAAAATATAACTTTTATACCACATTTTGATTGTATCATAATTCTGTTTTTTTGTCAATTCTTTATGTTGCTGGCTGGACATAAACAGTTATTTTCAAATTGATTAAATACATTCTCATAAACATTTAATAAATCAATATTAGATACAAGTATATTTTGCAATGCACTATGGAACTACTAGATATTTAAAATGTCCAAAATGTAGTAAAAGAAGTTGGAATAAAAAAGTGTTGACTAAATAACAAATTATAATTTACCTTGCTAATAATCCAAATTTACTAGCAAGTCTTATTTTGCGTTTTTGAATTACTGTTTTTGATGTATCTTTGAATTTAAAAGTATAATCTATATTAGATTTAATAATATTTGCTGTTATATTTTTCTTTTTATGCTAATTTATTTCTTAAATCTGTCAAACTAATATCATTATAGTTATATTCTTGAATAGCAAGAGTTATAATATCTCTTAAATAAAATGTGCCTTTACTTGTAGGGCTTAAACCTAGCTCAATAATTTTTTAATAATTTTAAAAATAGGCTGAATAATAAAAAATGTTAAAACGCAGTAATATCAATGCTTACATATAATTTTGAATAAAAATAAAAACCACTGAATTTGGTTAAAATTCAATGGTTTTGGTGCAGATGGCCGGAATCGAACCGGCACGGTTTATTCAACCGCAGGATTTTAAGTCCTGTGCGTCTACCAGTTCCGCCACATCTGCATATTTCTTTATAAGAACTGGTCTTTTATGAACAATTGTTATTATAATATTTTGCATTCCTTTTGTCAATACATTTGCTTGATTTTTTTTATTTTTTCAATTATATTTTTTATATAATATACGATTATAAGATATTTTTATCTTATAATCGCTTTATTTTTAATCACTTGTTCCTGTTCCATCAAATGGTATGAATTTATTTATAACACTTTCAGGTTTTATTTCTTCTGCTCTAAACATCATATATGATGTGTTTATTTTGTTTTCTATCAATTGTTCTACTTCTTCTTGTGAAGCATGCTCAGCTAATACTAATTCACTAATAAGTATTTGTTTTGCATTGTTTAACATTTTCTTTTCTCCTGTTGATAGACCTTTTTCTTTTTGTTTAAAGCTTAAATTTCTTACTACGTCTGCTACTTCATATATATCTCCGCTTTTCATTTTATCCATATTATCTCTATATCTTTTATTCCAATTTTTATCCATTTCTGTTTCGTCTTTTTCTAATATTTCTATTACTTTGTCTGCTGCACTTTTATCTATAATATTTCTTACGCCTACTGTTTCTGCTTTTGCTGTTGGAATCATTACTTTTACTTCTCCTGGCATTTTTAATATGTAATATGATTGTTTCTCTCCTAAAATATCTTTTTCCTCTATTGAATCGATTATTCCTGCTCCATGCATTGGATATACAATTTTATCTCCTATATTAAACATGCAAGCACACTCCTTTCAGTACTTTTGATAATTTAGTAAAAAAAATATAATAAAGTTATGTAAATATTTATATTACTTAAATAACTTTATTGGATTTTTTAACCATATTTATTATACTACAAAAAATGGCAAAAGTCAAAACTTTTACCATTTTTACTTTTGATTCTTTCTTTCTTTTCGTTGGTTCTGTAGGAATATATGGTTTAATTTTTTTTTAGTTTATATAATTATTTTTATACTTAAATTTTTTCTATTTTTCACTTGTAGAGCCAAATCCTCCTACTCTTTCTCCTTGTGCATCATCATAGTCTGCTATTAAAAATTTTTGAAATATTGCTTGTCCTATTGCTTCTCCTTTTTTTATTGTTATGTCTTCATCTTTAATATTATAAAATGCAAACATGAAGTGACCATCATTGTCTGGATTTCCATAATAATCCTTATCAACAACTCCTACACTATTTGCTAGTATTAATCCTTTTTTCTTTGGATTTGAACTTCTATTATATAAATATAATACCTCATCTTCTTGCATATATGCTTTTAATCCTGTTTTTACTAATGTTGGGTTCATTCCTTTTTTAAAACTTGGTATTACTGTGTCTTCTGCAGCTTCTATATCATACCCTGCTGAATATTTAGTTTTTCTAATTGGTAAATTAATTTTTTTATCTTCAAATCCATGTGCTACTTCAAATCCTCTTATTTTTTCCATTTTTTAATCATCCTTCCTTTTTATTAACTTTTTTATATTCTAGGAAAGTCATCGTTGAAAAAACGATAGACTTTCCGTAGAAGATAAATATGTATACCAAATTTTATAATAAATTATAAAATTTGCATTACAATCTGTAATTTGCTGGTTCCCCCGAATTGTTACTGCATAAATAATATATTATCATTGACCAGTAAACTATAACTTTTAGAAAATGTTAATTCTGTTTTTTATTTTTTCATAAAATAATTTGCTTGTCAATATGTAACAATTTATTTTTCGACAAAATATAATAATAATATATTGATTATTATTGTAGGAGGATTAATTTAATGCAACAAATTAAAAGTTTAAATGACTTACCTTTAAATACTGACGGTTTTATAGAAAGTTTAGATTGTGATGGTAATATTAGAAGAAGATTATTGGATTTGGGTTTTGTGAAAGGTTCTCGAATTACACCCGTTTTGATTAGCTCTTTACATGATCCTCGTGCATTTTTTATTCGTGGTACACTAATTGCTATAAGAAACGATGATGCTAAACTTATACAAATTTCTTTTTAATTGTAACTTTTATATTTGGTTTTCATAGTATGTAATATTATTATTGTTTTGGAGGTTACATATGGGACTTACAAAATCTTCTATGGGAAGTTCTTTGTTAGATAATAATTTTGAACTTTTAAAAAATGATTGTGATTATGTTATTGCTCTTGCTCGGTAATCCTAATGTTGGAAAATCTACAATTTTTAATAATTTGACTGGTATGCATCAACATACTGGTAATTGGCCTGGTAAAACAGTTGAAAATAATACTGGTAATTGTTTTTACGATAATAAAAATTTTCTTTTTGTAGATATTCCTGGTACTTATTCTATTATGTCCAATTCTGAAGAAGAAGAAATTGCACGTGACTATATTTGTTTTGGTGAACCTGATTGCACAGTCGTAGTTGTTGATGCTACTTGTTTAGAAAGAAATCTTAATCTTGTATTTCAAATAATGGAAATTACAAACAAGGTTGTCCTTTGTGTTAATTTATTGGATGAAGCTAAAAAAAAGAAAATACATATTGATTTAAATAAATTGTCTGCTGAACTTGGTATTCCTGTTGTTGGTACTGTTGCAAGAAAAAAGAAAACTTTGGATAATTTAATGTCTGAAGTAACTAAAGTTTGTACTGGTGATAGTAATATTGTAAAACTTAATAATGTTTGTTATAGTGATATAATTGAAGAATGTATTTTGGATTATCAAACAGTTTTAGATAATAATTTTCATTTACCTTCTCCCTTTTCTCGCTGGGTTGCTTTAAAATTAATTGATGGAGATGAAAAGATTTTATCTGCTATTGAAAAAAATCTTAATATTAATTTATTTACAAATGATTCTATAAAAAAAGTTAAAAATATTGTTGAAAAAAAATTAAAAGAAAATAATATATATATAAATCAGTTCAAGGATTTGATTGTTTCTTCTATTATGCACAAATGTGAAACAGTATGTGGAAAAGTATGTAAATTTGAAAATGAAAATTATTCTTTAAAAGATAGAAAGATAGATAAATTTTTAACTTCAAAAACATTTGGTTTTCCTATTATGATTTTATTTTTAGGAATTATTTTCTGGATTACTATTGTAGGTGCTAACTATCCTTCTGAAGTTTTATTTTCTATTTTTGGTTGGATACAAGATAAGCTTGTTTTAGTTGCTAATTTTTTACATTTTCCTGATTGGCTTTCTTCTATGCTTATTTCAGGTGTATATCAAACTTTAACTTGGATTATTTCTGTTATGCTTCCTCCTATGGCTATATTTTTTCCGCTTTTTACTATCTTGGAAGATTTAGGATATTTACCTAGAATTGCTTTTAATATGGATGGTTTTTTTAAAAAATGTTGTTGCACACGGTAAACAAATGATTACTATGTGCATGGGAGTAACAACATGGTATTTTAAAAAATTGAGAACCATTTTTGTTACTCAAATTGTTTAGTTGCCTGAGTTGGTTAGGTAAATTTACATTAATTATTTCTTTTGTATTTAATATAATTTGTAATTCTGATTTTTCTTGCTTATCTTTTACAATTATTCTATCTAAAAAAATTTCTATATAATTTTCTAAATTTGATTCATTTATATCAAAATGTTTTAATATATTTTTATTCAAAAGTTCTATGTATTCCTTTGTATTTTTATTTTTAGAAAAATGTATCTGTAATTCTTCCAGTTTTGCTTTTAAATCCTTTATTTGTGTTTCTATTATATGTAATTTATGTTTTAAATTTTCTTTACTTAAAAATCCATCTAAAGCTAAATCAAGTAGCTTTTCTTTTCTGCTTAAAAGATTATTAATTTGATTTTGCAATTCTGTTTCTTTCTTGTTGTTTTCGTTGCTATGTAAAATTTCAATATAAAAAGATAATAATTCTTGTAAAATTTGTTCTTTGTATTTTTCATAAGATTTAAAAATTTTTAACAAAATACTATAAATATCTTTTTCCAAAACAAATGGTGTAGGGCAGTTTTTTCTTCCTGTGTTATTATAGTCTTGACAGATCCAACGAATAACATCTCCTTTTGTTTTATAATGTTTTACTTTTCTAACAAATCCTTTATTATGCTTTTCACAAAACAGCTTACCAGATAACACATATTTTGTTTGATTTTTTTGATACATTGTCGAAGACCTACTTCTGCTTAAAAGTTTTTGATTAGCTTTTTCCCATAGTTCTTCTGACACAATAGGTGGAACTTTATCATAATCTTGATAAACTTTCCATTCTTCTGGTTTGTAAAAATTTCTTTTTTTACTTCTATAGTCTACAACTGTTGATAAATTGCCAGTATAAAATCCTTTATATTTAGGATTTTGTATAATCTTTTTCAAGGTGTTTTGATGGATAGGTTTACCATTTCTATTTAAATAACCCATTGTTACTAATTTTAAAGATAGATTTTTTAGTCCTATTTTACTCTCATTTGCATATATTTCAAAAATATTTTTTACAATATGAGCTTCATACTCATCAATAACAAGTTTCCCTTTATCTTTTTTATAACCCCAAATATTATCAGTTCCTAGAACAGTTCCTTTTTCTAATGCTCTCTTTAAACCAAATTTTGTTCTTTCCGATATTTTACGAACTTCATCTTGTGCCATACTTGACATTATTGTAAGTCTTAATTCTCCATCAGATGAAGCTGTAACAATATTATCAGATAAGAAATAAACACAAACATCATATTCTAATAATTTTCTAGTATAAAGCAAACTATCAATAGTATCACGAGAAAATCTTGAAACTTCTTTTGTTACAATCAAGTCAAATTTTTTATTTTTTCCATCTTCAATCATTCTCATAAAATTTTCACGTTTTAATGATGTTGTACCACTTATTCCTTCATCAATATATCCATTTATAAAAATCCAATTTGTATTTTTTTTGATATATTCTTCAAAAAAGCTAACTTGATTTTCTAGTGAGTTTATTTGTTCTTCTTTTTCGGTTGATACTCTTGCATAATATGTAACTTTTAAATTTAAATCAAATATCGTTTTTCCGTGATGATAATTCTTGTTTCATTTCATATAAGGTCATTTATAGCTCCTTTCTTAAACCTTATATAATTAATACCTATTAAATGTTTCACAATTGCCTAAAGTTCTTTAGTTTTTTTATTTAATTCATATAATAATTTTAATAATTTATTTTTGACTAATTTATATGTCATTTCATCAATTATATTTTCTTCATAGAGTTTTTGATTAATTATATTTTCAATATTATATTTTATAAATTTATCCTTCATAGTCCATATATATTAAGAATTTTTATAAGTTATTCAATTTTTTTATTAGTTATTGAAATATAATTTTTCAAAATTTTCTAAGAATGATAATATAAATTTATATTTCTATGTCTTTTAATAACTTGTTTATTTTTGTGGTTAAGTTAATAGTAAATATTAAAATATTATAATATATCCATAAAGTATTCACATCATTTGATTTTTTTAATATATTTGGTTCAAACATAACACCTGTGTCAAATCTAATATATATGTTGTTATCTTTTATTATAATTTCATACTTTATTTTATATTTTTCGTAAAATTGAACTAGTTCTTCCATAATGTCATGTGTTAGTATTTCCATTGATAAAATATCTGAGGTAGAATAGACATCAAAATATTTTTCAAATTCTTTACTGTCCATTTGAACTTTTTTATAGTTATCTTTTTTGATGTATTTATTTTTTATTATTCTTATTTCATTTGGTATATGTATATTTAATTGTGTGACTGAAAATATTCCTTCATATATCATGTCTAAAAATTCCCCTTTGTCATTAGTATTTTCTAAAGAAATATTACACATTTTTATATATGTTTCGTCTTCAATATATCCTTCTATATAATCATCTGTTATAAAACTATTAAATTCATCATCCATAAATTCTGCTTTGATATAGCTATCTAGTAAATTATCTCCTCCATATTGGTCATAATGTAGATTATGATTTATGTACTCTACAAAATTTTTTATAACATTGTTTTTATAATTTTCTACATATATTGCATTATATTTTTTGTATTTAAATATATAATACATTCCTGCTGGAATAAATATAAGTCCTACTGTTCTGCTTCCCTTTGATAAACTTTTGTTCATTTTTTTTATTAGAAATATATATATTAATGTTGATATTATAAATAATATACAACAAATAATAATAGATTTTTTTAGCTTTTTTCTATTTCCTTCTAGTTCTTCTGCATATTCACTTATTATATAGTTATATATTTCCTTAAATTCTGAACTTGCTGGTGTTTTCCTTATTTTAATATATCTGTGCCTTTTGTGTGGTTTTTCGGCTCCTATAGATGTTACAATATTTTGTACTACATATAAAACAATTCCAGATACTATGATTCCCAATATTACAAATGGCCATATTCCTTTAGTTGTTGCTATTAAAAATGAAATTATAAATACTCCGTATTAGCAAGAAAAATGATATTATAGTCCATTTTATGATACTCTTTATAATATCCATTTATTTTTCCTCCCTTTGAAAAAATTCTTGCATTTTGAATTTAAATATTTTTGCTAAAATATTATTTGGAAAAATTGTTATAATATTGTTGTATTTTTCTACTTCATTATTATAAATTCTTCTAGCAGCTTGTATTTGATTTTCCATTTTTGTTAAATTTTTTTGTATGTTTATAAATTGTTCATTTGCTTTTAATTCTGGGTAATTCTCTAATATTATCATTATATTATTGATTTCTGTATCTAAGACTTCACCTTTTTTTAGTTCTTTTTGTTTGACATATTCTGTTCTTAATTTTGTAATTTTTTCAAATATCTTTTCCTCATAGTTTGTATATTCTTTTGTACATTTTATTAAATTTGGAATTAAATTAAATCTTTGCATTAAATATATTTCTATTCCTGATTTTGCATGTTTTACTGAATTTAATTTTTTTATAAAGATATTATACATTACTATTATGTATATTACTAATATTGCTATAATTAGTGTTATTATAAACATTTTTAATTCCTCCAATTTTTTACCTAAATATAGTACTTTTTATATTATATAATACTATCTTGCAAATTTCAACAAACTTAATCCTGTTATATAAAAGCAATTGAAATTATTGTTAAATCGTGTATAAAGTATTACAATATAGAAAAGTTTTATTAATCAGTACCATCTTGTTACTACTATGTGCATGGGATTTGGTTGTAATGCTGCTGGTGTAGTAGGTTGCAGAATTATTGATTCTCCTAGAGAGAGATTAATTGCAATTTTGACTAATAATTTTGTGCCATGTAATCGGACGTTTTCCTTTTTTAATTGCTATAGCAACAATTTTTATTGCTGGCAGTATGCAAGGAATAAGTAGTTCTATTGTTTCGACACTTGCTGTTATATTTGTAATTTTACTTGGGATATTTTTTACTTTAATTATTTCTAAGATATTATCAAAAACTCTTTTAAAAGGTATGCCTTCTTCTTTTATATTAGAGCTTCCACCTTATAGGAAACCACAATTTGGAAAAATTTTAATACGTTCTATTTTTGACAGAACATTATTTGTTTTAGGAAGAGCTATTTGTGCTGCTGCTCCTGCTGGCCTTATTATTTGGTTATTTGCCAATATTGGTATTAACGGTGAAAGCTTACTTACTATAATTGCAAATTTTTTACAACCTTTTGCTCAACTTATGGGATTAGATGGATATATTTTAACTGCCTTCATTTTAGGTATCCCTGCTAATGAAATTGTATTACCTATTATTTTAATGTGTTATCTTGGAGGTAATTCTTTAGTTAATTTGGAGGATTCTGTTTCTATTGGTCAAATTTTAGTTGCAAATGGTTGGACTATTTTAACTGCTATTAATGTTATGCTTTTCACAATTTTGCATTTTCCATGTGCTACTACTCTTTTAACTATAAAAAAAGAAACTGGTAGTTTAAAGTGGACTGTTCTTAGCTTCTTACTTCCTACTGTTTGTGGTATATTAGTTTGTATGTTTACTAATTTTATTTGGAATTTAATTTTTATTTAAAAAAATGGGGACATTTTAGAATGTCTCCATTTCTTTTAAAAATTTTTCTTTAATTTCTAATGGTAATAATAAAATATTTTCTAATTGCTCTTTTTTTACTATTTCGGGAATATATTTTCCACTATCAATATATTTTGGATCATTTGAAAATTCTGGTCCATCTCCTGTTCCAAATTCTCCATCAATATATTCACATAAATAAAATATTTCTTTTTGCTGAAATTTTTCTGATTCCATTTCATACATTTTCTTTACAATTTTTACATTTATTCCTAGTTCTTCTTTTATTTCTCTTATTGCTCCTTCTTCTTCTGTTTCTCCTTCTTCTAGTCCCCCTCCTGGAAATGTATAATATTCTTGGTAGTCTTTTCTTTTTATTACTCCTATTCTATGCATAAGTGCAAATCCTCCCTGCATAGGTATTATTCCTGCAACTCTTGTTCTTTTCATGTTAGTTTTGTTCCTTTCTTTATTTTAATATGTTTTGCACAAAATTATATGTGTTTTAATCTAATTTTCTTCTACACTTATAACATTTTCATTTCCTAATATGTTTTTAAATACTTCTTCAATTTTATCAGTTAAGTAAATTTGTCCACATGGTTTTGTTTCATTTTCTATTTTTATTTGAACATTTATGTTATTTTTGTCTCCTTGGAAATAGTGAAGTGCTCCTCTTAGTTTGTTTTTCTGTTCTTCATCTGCATTTGTTATGTTTAGTGTAAATATTTTTTGTTTTTGTTCTCCAAAACTTTTTATTTCATTTGCTATTATTGTTGTTGTGTCATCTTCTCTTATACTTAGTCTCCCTTCTACTATTACAATATTTTCTTCTACTAAATTTGATCCAGCATTTATGTATGCATTTTCAAATACTATTATTTCTGCTGAGCCATATAAGTCTTCTATTGTAACAAATGCCATTATTTTATTTGTTTTTGTGTATTTTTTCTTTATTGATGTTATTATTCCTGCATATTTTACTTTTTGTCCATCTGTAAATTTAGGTTTTTCGTTTGATATTATTTCTTCTTCTAAACTTTGAGATGCCATTTGTTCATCAATTTGTCTTAATTGTATTGTATTTATTGTGGCTTGTTTTTCTATTTGTTCTTTTAGTTTTGCAAGTGGATGTCCTGAAATATATATTCCTAGCATTTCTTTTTCTATTGATAATAACTCTTTATTACTCATTTCTTCATGTTCTTCAAAAGTATATTTTGTCTTATTCATTTCTTCTTGTTCTTTGTTTGTTCCTAAATCAAACATTGACACTTGACCATTTAATCCTTTTTTCTTTTCATTTTGTATTGCATCTATTATATTTTCAAATGATGCCAGTAATGTACTTCTTGTTTGTTCAAATTCATCAAATGCTCCTGCTTTTATTAAGCTTTCTATGCATTTTTTATTGACTGATTCTCCTGATATTCTTTCGCAAAAATCTATAAAGCTTTTGTAGTTTCCATTTTCTTTTCTTTCTTTTACTATTGCGTTTACTGGTCCTATTCCTACATTTTTAATGCTTCTTAATCCAAATCGTATTTTTGCATTTTGTTTTGTATTGTCTTTTTCATCTTCTAACATGTTTTCGTCATATTCTGGTGTGAATTTTGTATCACTTTTATTTATTTCTGGTTTTAATATTTCTATTCCCAATGATTTACATTCATCTATGTATTGTGGTATTTTATCTAAATTTCCTAAAAAACTATTTAATGTTGCTGCCATAAATTCTGCTGGATAATATGCTTTTAAATATGCTGTTCTATATGCTATTACAGCATAACATGCTGCATGTGATTTATTGAATGCATATTTAGCAAATTCCGCCATTTCATCAAATATTTTATCTGCTGATTTTTCATCTATTCCATTTCTCACACACCCAGGTACAACTACATTTCCTTTTTCATCTACTTGTCCATTTATAAATATTTCTCTTTCTTTTGCCATTACATCTAATTTTTTCTTTCCCATAGCACGTCTTACTAAGTCTGCTCTTCCGAAGTGAATATCCAGCTAAATCTCGTACAATTTGCATTACTTGCTCTTGATATACCATACATCCATATGTTACATTTAGTATTGGCTCTAATCTTTCATGTGTGTATTCATTATGTCCTGGATTTAATTTTCCTTTTATGTATCTTGGTATTTGATCCATTGGTCCTGGTCTATATAATGAAACTCCTGCTATTAAGTCCTCTAAGCAATCTGGTTTTAATTCTTTCATGAAGTTGGTCATTCCTTGTGATTCAAATTGAAATATTCCACAACTTTTTCCTTCTTGCCATAATTTATACACTTTTGGGTCTGCCATTTTTTTGTCAAATTCTATTTCTACTTTTCTATTTTCTTTTACTAAATCAATTGTGTCTTGAATTACTGTTAAAGTTCTTAATCCTAAAAAGTCCATTTTTAGTAGTCCTAGTTCTTCTAATGTTGTCATAATATATTGTGTTGATATTTGTCCATCTCTTACGTATAATGGTACATATGTGTCAACTGGTTCTTTTGTTATAACAACTCCGACATGCATGTGTTGAGGCTTGTCTTGGCATTCCTTCTAATCCCATTGCTATATCTAATACTTTTTTTACTGTTTCATCTGTTTCATATTTTTCTCTTAGTTCTCTATTTTCTTCTAACGCTTTTTTTATAGTTATGTGAAGCTCATTTGGTATCATTTTTGCTAATGCATCCGCTTCTGAATATGGAACATCTAATACTCTTGCTACATCTCTAATTACCATTTTAGCTGCCATTGTCCCAAATGTTATAATTTGTGATACATGATCAGGTCCATATTTGTTTGATACATAATCAATTACTTCTTGTCTTCTTTCATAACAAAAGTCAACATCAAAGTCTGGCATACTTATTCTTTCTGGATTTAAAAATCTTTCAAAAAGAAGTCCATATTGAATTGGATCAATATCTGTTATTTCTATGGCATATGCAATTATTGATCCTGCTCCTGATCCACGTCCGTGGTCCTACTGGTATTCCATTTGTTTTTGCATAATAAATAAAGTCCCTTACAATTAAAAAATAGTCTGTATATCCCATTTTTTGTATTACACTTAATTCATATTCTGCTCTTTCTAATATTTCTTTTGAAGGATTTTCTCCATATCTTTTTTTTATTCCATCATCACATAATTTTTTCAAAAAATCATAATGTGTTTTATATTCTTCTGATACATCATAATTTGGTAATATTGTATGCCCAAATTCAAATTCTACATTGCACTTTTCTGCAATTTTTACTGTATTTTCTATTGCTTCTGGTATTGCCTTAAAATATTGTGTCATTTCCTCTGGTGATTTTACATATAGTTCATCTGTATCGAATCTCATTCGGTCAACATCACTCATTCTTTTTCCAGTTTGTATACATAGTAATACTTCATGATTATAACTATCTTCTCTTTTTAAGTAATGTGCATCATTTGTTGCAACTAATGGAATATTTAATTCTCTGGCTAATTTAATTAATTTTTGATTAGCTAAAACTTGTTCTTTTAGTCCATTATTTTGAACTTCTATATAATAATCTTCTCCAAATACTCTTTTATGCCATAATGCTATTTCTTTTGCTTTTTCGTTTTCTCCATTCAATAAGGCTTGATTTACCGCTCCTGCAAGACAAGCACTTAAGCAAATTAACCCTTCACTATATTTTTCTAATACTTCTAAATCAATTCTTGGTTTATAATAATATCCCTCTACAAATCCGATTGATACTAATTTACTTAAATTTTGATATCCTTTTTTGTCTTTTGCAAGTAGAATTAGATGATAATAATGATTATCTATATTGGGCTCTTTATCAAATCTGCTTCGTGGTGCAACATATACTTCACATCCTATAATTGGTTTTATTCCTTCTTTTTTGCAAGCTTTATAAAAATCAATTGCCCCATACATAACTCCATGATCAGTAAGAGCCATTGCATTCATTCCTAATTCTTTTGCTCTTACTGGCAAGTCTTTTATTCTATTTGCTCCATCTAATAAACTATATTCACTATGTATATGTAAATGAACAAAATCCAATTTTTTTCCTCCTTTTTACATAAATAATTATGCATTAACCCATATTGATGTAGATTTTCCTTTTACTTTAAAATTGCCATATCCTTCATTGTCTATTATTATTTCTTCTTCACAATTTTCAAGACTATCTATAAACTTCTCTCCTGCATATTGATTTCCTACATACATTCTTTTTTCTCCATCATTATTATTAGAAATTACAACTGCTAATCCTGATTTTAAATGTTCATTATCTCCCTCTCTTGTCCATCCTATATAATCTGGATTATCAAAATAATCATGTTGATAGCCATAGGCCTTTTCTTTTCTTAATTTAATTATTGTTTTTAATTCTTTTACTGGTTCTATATTATCATGAGGAATTCCATAAAAGTCTCCATAAAATACACATGGATATCCTTCATTTCTCAATAAAATAATTGCATATGCTGCTGGTTTGAACCATGTTTCAATAAAGCTTTGCAGACTTTGACCTGGCTGTGTATCATGATTATCTACAAATGTTACTGCTTTTGATGGATTTTCTTTTACTAGTGTTCCTTCTAAAATTTTAGACATGTCATAGTTTTCGTCTTTTGATGCATTTTCTAGATGATAATGTAGTGGAACATCAAAAAGTGATATTTCTCCTTCTGTTTCTTCTATATATTTGTGCAGTTTAGATGTATCTCCGCTCCAATATTCACCTACTGTAAATAATTCTTTCTTTGTTTGTTTCCTTAGTTCTTTTATCCAGTCTTTATAGAAATTGCTAGCAATGTGTTTTACCGCATCTAATCTAAATCCATCTACTTTTGTAGTTTCTAAATACCATTTTCCCCATTTTTTACATTCTTCTACTACTTCTGGATTTTCAAAGTCAAGGTCTGCTCCCATTAAATAGTCATAATTTCCATATTCTTCGTCAACCGTATCACTCCAATCTTTATCTTTGAATTTGAAAATTGCATGTTCTTTTGAATTTTCATCATAGTCAATTCCATCAAAATGTGTCCAATTCCATTCAAAGTCTGAATATTTATGATTTCTACCTGGAAATGTAAATTTTGTTGCTACTTTTACTGTTTCTTGATTAGATATTAATATATTATGATTTCCCCAATCTACTTTTGTTGCAGATATAGTTTGTAACATGTCTGCACCTATTTTATGATTTAAAACAATATCTGCATAACTTTCAATCCCATTTTGTTTTAAGGTCATAATACAATTTACATATTCTTCTTTTGAGCCATATTTTGTTTTTATACTTCCTTTTTGATTAAATTCTCCTAAATCATATACATCATAAACACCGTATCCAACTTCATTTTTCCCTCCTGAGCCTTTATATGCTGGTGGAAGCCATAATGCTGTTATTCCTAAATTTGATAGTTCTTCTGCATTTTCTGAAATTTTATTCCATAAGTTTTGTTTACAATCCATGTACCATTCAAAATATTGCATCATTATTCCATTTATTGTTTTCATTTTTTTCCTACTTTCTTTTCTTGCCTTATTATATATACTAAATTTATCATATTTTTATTATTTAATCAAGGCATTTTGATTACATACTTTTGATGTGCTTATGCTAAATAATTAACAATATATTTTTTATTTGACAATTTTTTGTGTTTTAATTATAATGTCAATTATTATGAATTTTTGAAGGAGTTAATTATTATGAGTTTTGTTTTTGAAAGAAGAATTAATTACTATGAAACTGATAAAATGGGGATTGTTCATCATTCAAATTATATACGTTTTTTAGAAGAAGCACGATGCCAAATGTTAGATGATAATGGAATGCCTTATTCTTCCTATGAAAATAATGGTATTATGATACCTGTTCTTGGCATAAATTTAGATTTAAAAAAACATGTTACTTTTGATGATATCATTGAAATAAAGCCTTTTGTAAAACTTTTTAATGGGGTTAGATTAACTATGGAATATGTTGTAACTAATAAACTAACTGATGATGTAGTTTTAACTGGAGAAACAAAGCATTGTTTTACTGATACTAATTTAAGACCTGTTAATTTGAAAAAGTTTGCACCAGACTTTTATGAAAAATTTGAGAATTTAAAAAACGAAAATTAATATTTTCTAAAAGTTACAGTCTACTTATCAATGGTACAAATGGTCACTGATATATATTATTTATTTGTAACTCCCAACTGCATACAGACTGTACCTAAAATGTTATAATAAATTATAAAATTTTATTAACAATCTGTAACTTGTTGGTCCCCCCGAATTGTTACTGCATAAATAATATATTATCTTTTACCATTTGTACCATTGACAAGTAAACTGTTACTTCTAAAAAGCTAAGATTTTCTAAGTAATAAAATTGCTTAGAAAATCTTAGCTTTGAAAATGCCTTCATTTTTTAATTAAAATATCTTTTTAATAAACCTTCAAATCCTTTTCCATGTCTTGCTTCATCTTTACACATTTCATGAACTGTATCATGTATTGCATCATATCCTAATTCTTTTGCTTTTGTTGCTAATTCTTTTTTTCCTTTACATGCTCCACATTCTGCTTCTGCTCTTAATGTTACATTTTTCTTTGTATCAGGATATACTATTTCTCCTAATAATTCTGCAAATTTAGCTGCATGTTCTGCTTCTTCCCATGCATATCTTTTAAATGCTTCTGCAATTTCTGGATATCCTTCTCTGTCTGCTTGACGGCTCATTGCTAAATACATTCCTACTTCTGTGCATTCACCTGTAAAGTTGTCTTTTAATCCTTTTACTATTTCTTCGTTTAATCCTTGTGCTACTCCTATTTTATGTTCATCTGCATATTCAGCTACTCCTGATGCTTGATTTTTTTCTTCAAACATTTCTTTTCCTACTCCACATTGTGGACATTTTTCTGGTGGTTCTTCTCCAAAATGAATATATCCACATACTTTACATACATATGTTTTCATATTTTACCTCCATCTTATTTTTTTATATTTTTTATTATATATATTTTTTTTAGTTTGTCAAGTACAACTCTTTGTTTTTATTTCTGCAAAAATGGCATCATTAATGGTTACAGATTACTGGTAAATGGTGCAAATGGTCAAAGATAATATATTATTTATGCAGTTGGGAGTTACAAATAAATAATATATTATCTTTGACCATTTGTACCATTAATAAGTAGACTGTAACCCTTAAAGGACATTTTTGAAAAAAAATTGTTGGCAAATTATATTTTTTGTGATACAATACAGATGAATTTTGAGTAAATTTATCAAAAGATGAAATGGAGGAAAATATTATGGAATTAAATAGATGTAGTAGATGTGGAAATTTTTATGTATCTAATGATAATGTATGTCCTAATTGCAGTGCAAGGGATGGAGTTGAGTTTTCAACTTTTAAAAATTATGTTCAAGAAAATGGTTTTAATGATTCTTTGAATACAATTTCTAGTCAAACTGGTATTTCTGTTAAGAATTTAAATCGCTTTTTAGAATATGAAGAATTTCAGAATTACCAAAATGAATTAAATAATATTGAAGAATTAAAAAATGCAATTGGGAAACTTGGTAATAATGATTAAATTTTGCAGAAAATAGTTTGCAAGAAATATTTTTTATAACTTTATGTGCCCTCCCTTGATTGAAACAAGAAAGGAATGAATTTTTTTATGAATAATGTGTTTGATATATTAGAGGAAAGAGGATTTATTGAGCAATTAACACATCCTCAAGAGATAAAAGAACTTTTTGCAAAGGAATCTGTTCCTTTTTATATTGGAATCGACCCTACTGCTGATAGCTTACATGTTGGTCATTTTATTTCTTTGATGGTTGCAAGTCATATGCAAAAATGTGGTCATAAGCCTATTATATTGGTTGGTGGTGGGACTGCTGTTGTTGGTGATCCATCTGGAAAAACAGATATGAGAAAGATGCTTTCTCGTGAAGAACTTGATCACAATGTTGAGTGTCTAAAAAAGCAAATTGAAAAATTTGTTAGTTTTGAAGGTGATAATGCTGCTATTATTGTGAATAATGCTGATTGGCTTTTAGATTTAAAATTTGTTAATTTTGTTCGTGAAATTGGTAGCCTATTTTCCGTTAATAAAATGCTTGCTGCTGAATGTTATAAGCAAAGATTAGATACTGGCTTAACTTTTTTTGAAATGAGTTATATGTTAATGCAATCTTATGATTTTCTATATTTATATAATAAATATGGTTGTAAACTTCAAATTGGTGGCAATGATCAATGGTCTAATATTATCGGTGGAGTTGAATTGATTCGAAAAATTGGTAAAGATGATTCTTTTGGTTTAACTTTTAAGCTTTTGACTACAAAAGAAGGTAAAAAAATGGGCAAAACTGAAAAAGGTGCATTATGGTTAGACCCTAAAAAGACTTCTCCTTATGATTTTTATCAATATTGGAGAAATATTGAGGATGAAAGTGTTGAAAATGTGTTTTATATGCTTACTTTTTTACCTATTGAAAAAATTAAAGAGCTTTGTTCTTTTAAAGATGAAAGGATAAATGATGCAAAAAAGATTTTAGCATTTGAAATTACAAAATTAGTTCATGGTGAAGAAGAAGCCAAAAAGGCTGAAGAAGCTGCAAATGCATTATTTAATGGTCAAGGTACTTTTGATAACATTCCTACAGTAAAATTAGATAATAGATATATTTCTATTGTTGATGCAATTGTTTTTGCCGGTATTGCTCCTTCTAAAGGTCAAGCACGAACTTTAATTACACAAGGTGGTATTTCTTTAAATGATGAAAAATTATTAGATGTAAATTATATCCTTTCTGAAAAGGATTTTAATGATGATTATGCTATTTTAAAAAAGGGAAAAAAAGTATTTTATAAATTAATTTAATTTTTTCATTATATATAAAAAAATGGAATTAATATTTTCTAAAAGTTACAGTTTACTGGGCAATGGTATAAATAGTCAATGATAATATATTATTTATGCAGTAACAATTCGGGGGGACCAGCAAAGTACAGAATGTTAATAAAATTTTATAATTTATTATAAAATTTTAGATACAATCTGTATGCAGCTGGGAGTTACAAATAAATAATATATTATCATTTACCATTTGTACCATTTATTATTTACTTTTTTCAACAATTTCTATGATATCTGCTATATATTCTCCTATTACTGGTATGTTTAAAGTGACAATTTTTTTTAGCAATATTACTAATACTGCTGTTACAATGGTAACTCCTATTCCAATTCCTACTCCTCTGAATATTCCTGCTATTAAATTTCTTTTTATTATTTCTTTTTTATTTCCGCAATATATATGACCATTCTATATAATTTCCTTCTTCTAATTTGTTATTTAATTTATCATAAATTTCATTTTTAATTAAATTTTGTTTATTTTTTTTGAAAAACATAAAAAATCCACCTTTTTTATATTATGGTAGATTTTTTACTTTTTTATTATATTTTTAATTTGTTATTTCTGTGTTATTTGTGTAGATTGTATTGTTTGTATTTTTATATTTATCTTCATCAATATTTTCGCTTTCTTCCTTTTTATCTTTTTCTTCTTCTTTTAGTGTTTCCAATGAAGTAATTAAATCTTGTAATCGTTTTATATCACTACCCATCATTTCCCAATCATTATTATTTGATGAATCTGTTAAATTTTTATTTGCTCTAATTATTGCTTCTATTAATCCATCTATATCTTCTGTGTTTTCTACTTCAATGTTAACTGCATATGTAGAAAGTAAGTTTTCTATTGCTGTTTCTATGTTATCTCCAATTGCTACTTTGCTTCCAGATGCAACTATTACTTTTTTTAATATTGGTATTTCTGATTCATTTAACATTGTTTGATAAATTGGCTCTACATATAGTAATGTATTTGCTATTGGAACAATTATCATTTGTTTTGTAAGTCTTGTTCCTGTTATATTTAATTGATTTAACTCATTTGCTATTGCTTCATCTTCTTCCATTTGTGTGTCTAATTGCATTGGACCAACGATATTACTATCTGTTATAAATTTATATAATTTTAAATAATTTGTCATTCCTTCTGTATTTCCTATTAAGTATGCATTAATATTTTGTTTGTCCTCTGGTGTATAAACTTGTATAAGCCCTATTTTTTCATTTTCTCCTACTTTTATCATTGTATAATATGGTTCCATATAGCTACCTGTTGCTCTTGTGCTTCTTATACTGCTATATTTTGCTATATCCCATAAATCATCTGCTCTGTATAGTACATCTGGTTTAACATTATGATATGTTTTTAATATTTCACTTTGAACATTATATAAGAATTTTGGATATATGAAATGATTTGATATGTCTTCTGGTATTTGCTCATTTAAATCTGCAAATAATGTGCCATATATGTTTCTATAAGCCATAGCTATTGGGTCTGTCCTATCTGTTATGTAATATGACATTGTTCCATCATATGCATCTATTATGACTTTAACTGAATTTCTTATATAGTTTATATTTTCTCTTATTTCATCATGTTCAATTGTTGTATATTGTGCATATGGATAATTACTAGATGTTGTATATGCATCTAATACCCATACAATTTTTCCTTCATTAGTTATTACTGTATATGGATTTTTATCATAGATCAAATATGGTATTGCTTTTTTAGCTCTTTTTATGATATTTCTGTTTATTAATATTTTACTTTCATTTGTTATTTCATTTGAAAATGCTAAATTTAAATCTCCTTCTACTATTCCTAAAACTAATCTGTCAACAAATCCTAATTGCAATCCTGCTTTTCCATTATATGTTGAAGTATAGTCTGTTCCGTTTTCATCTGTGTAATCATATTCTTGTCTGTTTTTTGCATTTGTTGCAATAATTTCATTTGTTTCTAGTCCAAAATAAATTTGTGGTATTTTTATATTAATTTGCTCATCTTTTCCTGAAACTTCTTTTTGTAAATATTGTATGTTTCCTTGTGTTGTGCTTTCTGATGCATCTACTATAATTTCTCCCATTCCATGAGTATATTCATATGTTTTGTTACTATATGTTCTTCCTGAGTTTATTATTTCTCTTGGTGCAATATATACTAATTTTTCTTTTTCGTTTATTTGGTATTTTGCTAAATTTGCATTTCTATATGAAAAATATCCTGTTCCTGTTTGGCTGTCTTCTAGAGTTTTTAATACTGCATCTTTACTTATTATTGGTATATTTTCTATAATGTTTCTATTTGCTTGAACTTCTGCTTCTGTAATTGTTCCTGAATTGTTAATATTTATTTCTTCAATGTCTATGTTATATGCATTTTTAGTGTTATTTATGTTTTCTGCTATATATTCTTTTTCTCTATCTAATTCATTTGAACCTACAAATACTATATCAAATATTATCATTACAAAAAATAATATTACTAAATATCCTGGTATTACTGCTAAATTTTTTAGTACTTTTCCTGTGTCTCCTTTTTTGAAGTGTTTTATTGCTTTATATGAAAATATTATAATTACAAATGCAAATATAATATATCCCCATAATTTTATTGTTGTTTCTGTTATTCCTGCTCCTACTATGTCTAAATTTTCATTTACTGTTAGTAATTTTCCAAATACCATGTTTTGTACATTTAGGACTGTTAAAAGTGCTATTCCAATAACTATGAACATCACATTTCTTATTATTTTTTTCATAAGTAGACTTTCTTTTAGCATTTTTCCATCTATTCCATCAAAAAAGCTGTTAAATATGATAACATAATATAATGATGTATATAAAGATAAACCAACAAATAATATTGTGAAATAAAATATAATTGCTTCTATTACTGGTTTTTGGAATATGTAAAATGCAATGTCTAATCCAAAAATTGAATCTTGTATACCAAATGATGTACTATTTATTATTAACATTATTTTTGGCATGAATATTGCGGCTACAATGATGCTTACAATTGATGATATTACTAATGCTAATGATTTATTCAATAACTTTGGCATTTTCTTGTTTTCTTTTTCAAAAAATGGTTTTAATCCTTTTTTTATTCCTCTATTTGTAAAATATATTATTATATATAGTGCTATGAAATTAATCGCCATAATTCCATATCTATATATTATGTTTGTGTAAAATATGTTAATATACTGCTCTCCTAATTCTGCATATTCTAAATAGCTTCCTCTTAGTTGTATATAACTTATTCCTGCAAATAATAGTAAAAACATAATTACAATCATTGCTCTTGTTTTACTTTTTATTTTTTTATTTCTTTCTCTAGTTTCTTTTGTATTGGCTGTATCCATTATGGTTTCTTGTTTTTTGTTTTCTTCCACAAGATTTACCTCCTTATACTTTTATATAATAGCTTTTACAAAATCGGTAGAATTAAAAATTTCCATATCATCAATTTGTTCTCCAATTCCTATGAATTTTACTGGAATTCTGTTTTCTTCTACAATTCCAATAATAACTCCTCCTTTGGCTGTTCCATCTAGTTTTGTTAATACTAATCCTGTAATGTCTGCTTCTTCTTTAAATGCCTTTACTTGTGAAATTGCATTTTGACCTGTTGTTCCATCTATTACTAATAATACTTCTTTGTCACTATCTGGCATTTCTTTATTTATTACTTTTTGCATTTTGTTTAATTCGTCCATTAAGTATTTCTTGTTATGTAATCTTCCTGCTGTATCTACTATTAATATATCTGCTTGTTTTTCTTTTGTTATTTTTATTGCATCATATACTACTGATGCTGGATCTACCCCTTCTTCTCTTTTTACTATGTCTGCTCCAGCTCTTTGTGCCCATATTTCTAGTTGTTCTACTGCTGCTGCTCTAAATGTGTCTGCTGCTGCTATTACTACTTTTTTTCCATCTTTTGCTAATCTATTTGCTATTTTTCCTATTGATGTAGTTTTTCCTACTCCGTTTACTCCAACTACTAGAATAACTGATGGTTTTGTGTTTAGTTTTAAGCTTACATCTGTTATGTCTAATATTTTTTGCATTTCTTCTCTTAATGCTTGTTTTACTTCTTCCTCTTCTTCGATTTTTTCTTTTTTTATTCTTTCTTTTAGGTTTGATATTATTTTTGTTGAAGTATCTATTCCAATGTCTGACATAATTAGTATTTCTTCTAGTTCTTCTAAGAATTCTTCGTCTACTTTTCTGAAGTTACTAAATATGTTATTTATTTTTTCATTGAATGATTTTTTTGTTTTGTTCATTCCTTGTTTTAATTTATCAAAAAAACTCATTTTTTTCTCCTTTTATTCTTTAAATTAGCTTTTTTATTGTATCATATTTTGTCTTTTTTTTCCATACTTTTAAAGATTTTTTTGTAAAAACCTTATTCCTAGAAAGCTTGCACCTTTTAATTGGAATGATATTTTTAATGTAGTACAAATGGTCAATGATAATATATTATTTATTTAGTAATATATTATCATTGACCAGTGAATTGTAACTTTTAGGAAATGTTAATTCCGTTTTTTATAAAATATTTTTCTATTTCTTCTTTTTCAATTGGTTTTGAATAATAATATCCTTGAATCATATCACAATTTAATGCTTTAATAAAATCAGCTTGTTCTTTTGTTTCAACACCTTCTACTACCATCTCTGTGCCTAAGTGTTTAGCAATTAAAACTATATAGTTTATCATATTTTTATTGCTATTAAGGTTTGCCTTGTCAACAAATATTTTATCTATTTTTATGACATCTATTGGTAGTTCTTGTAACATTGCAAGTGATGAATAGCCAGTTCCAAAATCATCTAATGAAATATAAAATCCATATGATTTAATTTTGTTTACTATTTTTAGTACATCTATTTCTTCATCAATTGTAGCACTTTCTGTTATTTCTAGTTCTAAGTTGCTTCTATCTACATTATATTTATTAGTTATTTTTACATATTCATCTATGAAATTTTCATCTGTAAAATGTGTTTTTGAAACATTAATGGAAACTCTTATATCTGTATTAAATTTTTGTTTCCAGCTTGCTAAATCCTTACAAACTTGTTCAAAAATGTATAAGTCTAATTTTAAAATAAATTTGTTTTTTTCAAATAAAGGGATAAAATTGCTTGGCATTATAACTGTATCATCATTTTTATACCATCTTACTAATGATTCAGCTCCTACTATTTGTTCATTTTTAGTAGAAAATTTAGGTTGATATATTATTTTAAATTCTTTGTTCTTTAAGGCTTCTTCCATAGAGGCTTCTATATTTTCTTCTTCTAATAATGAATTTTCAAGACTTTTGTCAAACATATAATAGTAGTTATCATATGTACCTTTTATTTGTTTACGTGCAATATAAGATTTATCTAGCATTTTGTTTATATCTGTATCTAATTTTTTTATTTTATATACACCAATTGAAATATTTAAATTTACCAATGTATTGTCTACATTAATTGTAGATACATCATTATATATTTTTTCTAATACTTGTTTTATATCTTTATCATATTCAAGTATAATTGCAAAAACATCACTATACATTCTACAAGTAATGTTATTTTTTGGTAATCCTTTTTTTATTTTTTCGCCAAAAATGCTTAAAAGTTTATTACAAAAATCATAACCATACATATTATTCATAATCTTAAATTTATTTATATCAATTGTTATTATATATTTGTTTTCTTTTAAAGATTTAAAAAATATTTTGCTATGTTCTTTAAAATAATTTTCATTTCCAAGTAATGTTATTGGATCTACATATGCAGCTTTATATAATTTACGATTTTTTATTTGATTTGATATATCAATATAAACACATATGCTAATAATAATACAATTAATGAATATACACACTCCAAGTGATATAGCAGTAAACTGATTTAATTCATTAGCCATTGTATTAGCTGGAACAACGTTTACAACATACCAATCATTTATTCCAATATTTTTATAATTTACAAAATATAGATCTTTATTCAGCATTATGTCAAAGGTTCCAGCACTTTTATTTTTGATATTTTCTTTCATTTGATTCATCTTAGTTAATTTTTTATCATCTGTTATTTTATATTTATCAACAATAAAGTCATATAAATTTATATTATTTTCTTTTATTATATCAAATGAATCTATTAGTACTATTCCTTCTTTATTAATTAAGTATGTTCCACCAAGTCCATTGTATAGTCTCCTAAGTAAAATTTCTTTATAATCTTCTGTATAAACTGTTGCGAATAATACCTTTTCTTCACCATTTAAATAAAATGCTTCTGCGTATATATTTATTTGATCGTCTGAAATTGTACTTTTTCTATTTTCTGATAAATAAACATTGTCAAAATTGAAAAATTCTTTTGTTATAGGGTAATCTGTAACCGTATGTCCATCACTAGTAATTCCATTTCCATCTTTGTCTAAGATAGCCAGTCTTGTAAAATGATAGTTTTCTAAGTGATCTGCAAAGTTATCAAAAATTTCTGATTCTGTTGTGAAATATCCTTTATTTATAGAATCAACCATTGTTTCAACAAATTTTTTCTGCTCCCCTATAGCGAGATCAAGTTGAGTTATAGTTTGATCTCCAAGTTCTGAAATTGTAGTATATATATTTTTATATGTTAGAGTTTTTATATATTTAAATCCTAAAAATGAAAATATAGCAATAATAATAAATATTGGTAAAATCCACTTAAGATTTAATTTGTAGTGTTTTAAATTTACATAATTGTATTTTTCTTTCATTTTATTTCATAATCTATATTAAGATTATATGCTCCTCTCTATTTTTTATTTTAGTGCTTTTAATTCATAATATAATGTTCCCCTTTTTCGGGATTATACAAATTTTTTGGTGGAACATGTTCATTTTTAATAATTTCCAAAGTTATCAAATTCCTTAACTCCATATACTAACTGGATTATATATTCTTGTATTATTTTACTATCTGACTCGCTACTTATTTTAGATTTTAAATCATTTAATTCAGCTTCATTTAATGTTTTTAAATACTTATAATTCGGCTCATGATTTGGATTTTCTATTTCTAAATCATCATACACATCTCCATTTATATAAATTCTTGTGTTTCTACTTCCGAAATCCAAAATAATATGTTGTACTATATAATATCCCCTCATTTCTTATGTTATTATTATTTTTGTTTGAATTATTATTCTTAGCTTTTATAAAAAATATTGTACCTATTGCGACTAGAGTTATTAAAGCTATTATTAATATTATAAGCATTATCATACTTATTCCCTTATTTGATTTCATTTGTATATTTCTCATTTTTTCTATCATTCCTTTCTAAGGCACAAATCTGGTTGGAAAAGAATTAAATTATTGTAATTATTTTTCAGCCTTCTTTCCTCCTTGGGCAAATATATGGTTTAAAATCAAAGTTAAATCCAATAAATTTATGAAGTTTCATATTAAAAAAACTATTAATATCATTATTTGCAATAGTAGAAACATCTTTTATTCTACAAGTTTTATTATCAAAACTAACTAAAGGATTAATATATCTTTTTTTACCTTTTACGCTAGTACAATAAATCTCATTGTTAGGCAAATCACTTTTATAAACTGAATTTCTTGTGGCATTTTGAAATTTCTTAAATGAATTTTTTATATAACTATCATCACAATTTTTAATTAATTGTATTATCTCTTGCTCTGAAAATTCATATAAATCATCAACTGTAATATATCCTTTTATATTCATTGATTTTACAATATCGGCAATAAACTGCATACAAAGTCTATCCTCATCTTCAATCCAACGAGGCCATAATTTTGAAATATCATGAATAAAATTTTCACACAATTTTATATCTTGAAACGCTAGTTCATCTATACCATCTTCATTTTTAAGTATTGTTATGTTATTATAATATTCTTCTATATTTTTAAGTTCAAACACTCTTATTTGATAAAGTCCTCCAGACAATGTATATTCAAATCTATCAGCACTTAATCTTGGAGTATCATTGTCTGCAATTGGATAAATATGATAATCAGAAATTTCTTCTACTTTTATATTATCTCTATTCAATAAATTCATTATTTCTTTTGAATTTCTAATTATTTGCTCTGTTCTTTCTTCTGTTGATTCTTGATGTTCTGAATCTCCATTCATAAA
>CANQTN010000017.1 GCA_947626815.1 uncultured Clostridia bacterium
AAAAAATAAAAAAAGCAATTGGAATAAAATAAGTTATACTAAAAAAGTATTCATCTATGTATTTTTGAGTGTGCTAAATTAAAAAAATTTAGTAACTATATATAGTTAAAACACAATAATTTTCTAGTGATAATGACATTTAGGGTAATACCTGTTCCCATTCCGAACACAGAAGTCAAGCCTAAGTGTGCCAAAAATACTTGCGGGTTACCCTGCTGGGAAGATAGGTTGTCGCTAGATTTTTTTTATTTTAAAAAGTCATTATTATTTATAATAATATCAATTTAACTTTGAATTTTGAGATAATAAAATTTACATTTGTCGCTCGGTGCGAGCTTTTCTTCGTAAGAAATCCTATATATCTTTTATGGCACCCTTCCACGATATCGTGAACTCTTTCCATAAAAGATATAAAAGGATTTCTAACTTGAAAACTCTACATTCGCTCCATATTTAAATTTTATTATCTCAAAATTCAAAAAAATAGTAATAAAATAGGAGAGCAAAAATGTCAAAAGTAACGTGGAAACCAGGAACATTTATATATCCACTTCCAGTTGTAATGGTAAGTTGTCGGAACAATGGAAAAATCAAATATTATAACAATTGCATGGACAGGTATATTAAATACAGAGCCTGCAACAGTATATATCTCTGTAAGACCAAATAGATATTCATATAATATTATAAAAGAACAAAAAGAATTTGTTATAAACCTAACAAACAAAAAATTAGCAAAAGCAACAGATTGGTGTGGAGTAAAAACAGGAGCAAAAGTTGATAAATTTAAAAACATGAACTTACATAAAGAAAAAGCTAAGTTTGTAAAATGCCCTATGATTAAAGAAAGCCCAGTATCAGTAGAATGTAGAGTAAAAGAAATAAAAGAATTAGGTTCACATCATACATTTATTGCAGAAGTATTAGCAATTCATGCAGACAATAAATACATTAATGAAAAAGGTGCATTTGACATTTCAAAATGTGATTTAATAGCATATTCAAATGGACATTATTATAGTCTAGGAAAGAAAATTGGAAAATTTGGATTTTCAGTACAAAAAAAGAAGAAAAATCCACAAAAGCATTGACACACTAGAAAAAAAATGATAAAATATACAAGTATATGTTATTACGGACATATATTCACATCGTTTCAAAAAAAGTAATGTAAAAATACGGAGGTGTATTGAAAATGGCAGCAAAAGGACCAAGAGAAAATATAACATTAGAATGTACAGAATGTAAAAGAAGAAATTACATGACTTCAAAAAATAAAAGAAAAAATACAGATAGATTAGAAATAGTAAAATATTGTAAATTCTGTAAAAAACGTACAACACACAAAGAAACTAAATAGTAGAAGCTATTTTAAGGAGGATGTAAAATGGCTAAAAAAGAAACAAAAAAAGAAAATAATAAAAATAAAAAAAGTTTTTTCAAAGACTTTAAAGCTGAATTAAAAAAAGTAAGTTGGCCAACACCAAAGCAATTATTTAACAATACAGTTGCAGTAGTAACAATAGTAATTATTACAGCAATCATTGTGTTTGTATTAGATGTAATATTTGAAACACTAAATAAACAAGGAATTGACAAAATAAGAGATTTAGTTGTAACAGAAAATACAACAACAAATAATACAACATCAGAAAATACAACAACTGACAACACAACATCAGATAATACATCATCAGAAAACACAACAAATAGCACAGAATCAACAGCTAATGAAACAACAACTGAAAATGTAACAACTGATAATACAGCAACAGAAAATACAGAAGGAGCAGCCAACAACAATACAGCAGAAAATGCAAACTAAAAATAATAATTAGGCATCAACAAATTGAAAAAATAAAAGGAGGCTAAATTTAAATGTCTCAAAAAGATTATGACAGTGTAGCCAGATGGTATGTAGTACATACATACTCTGGATATGAAAATAAAGTAAAAGCAGATTTAGAAAAAACTATAAAAAATAGAGAATTAGAAGATTTTTTCTTTGACATTATTGTACCAATGGAAGAGCAAATAGAAATAAAAGATGGAAAAAGAAAAACTAATCTAAAAAAAGTATTTCCCGGTTATGTATTAATAAAAATGATAGTAACAGAGCAATCTTGGTATATAGTAAGAAATACAAGAGGGGTTACTGGATTTGTAGGGTCAGGAACAGATCCAATTCCATTAACAGAAGAAGAAATACGAAACATGGGATTTGAAGAAGTTCCAGTAAATGTAGATTATGATATAAATGAACAAGTACAAGTTATGAATGGACCATTTGAAGGATTCATAGGTACAGTTCAAGAAATAAATACAGAAAAACATAAAGTGAAAGTTTTAGTGTCAATGTTTGGAAGAGAAACACCAGTAGAATTAGAATTTTCACAAGTGCAAAAAATAAAATAGGGAGGTGCCATTAAAATGGCAGAAAAAGAAATATCAAATATTATAAAATTACAAATAGAAGCAGGAAAAGCATCACCAGCTCCACCAGTTGGTCCAGCATTAGGTTCAAGTGGTGTAAACATAATGCAATTTGTAAAAGAATTCAATGATAGAACAGCAAATCAACCAGGAATGATTATACCAGTAGTAATTACAGTATATAAAGACAAATCATTTGAATTTATTACAAAAGTACCACCAGTAGCAGTATTAATAAAAAAAGCAATAAAAATTCAAAAAGGTTCAGGAAAACCAAACAGAGATAAAGTTGCTAAAATAACAAAAGCACAAGTAAAAGAAATAGCAGAACAAAAAATGCCAGATTTAAATGCAGCATCAATAGAAACTGCAATGAGTATGGTAGAAGGAACTGCAAGATCAATGGGAGTTGTAGTAACAGAATAAAAAATTAAAAAACTGGGAGAGTAAATAAATTACTCGTTAAAACCAAAGGAGGTAAAAAAATGAAAACATCAAAAAGATATGCAGAAAGTGCAAAATTAATTGACAAAACAAAAGAATATGGAATAAAAGAAGCATTAGAAATTATTGAAAAAATGCCAAAAACAAAATTTGATGAAACAGTAGAATTACATGTAAAGTTAGGAGTAGACTCTAAGCATGCAGATCAACAAGTTAGAGGTACAGTAGTACTTCCAAACGGTACAGGAAAAACACAAAAAGTATTAGTATTTGCAAAAGGACCAAAAGCAGAAGAAGCTCAAAAAGCAGGAGCAGACTTTGTTGGAGCAGAAGAATTAATACCAAAAATTCAAAATGAAAATTGGTTTGACTATGATGTAATAGTTGCAACACCAGACATGATGGGAGTTGTAGGAAGATTAGGTAAAGTATTAGGACCAAAAGGATTAATGCCAAACCCTAAATCTGGAACAGTTACAATGGACGTAACAAAAGCAATCAATGAAATAAAATCTGGTAAAGTAGAATATCGTTTAGACAAAACAAACATTATTCATTTAGGATTTGGAAAAGTTTCATTTGGAAGCGATAAACTACAAGAAAACTATGAAACTATTATGAATGCAATCATAAAAGCAAAACCAGCAGCTGCAAAAGGTCAATACATAAGAAGTATATCAATAGCAACAACAATGGGACCAGGAATATATATAGAACAAAAATAATTTGAATTGAAAATAATTAGCCAAAGACAGTAGGCAAAAAAGTAAGCCCTACCGAGGTAAAAATAAAAGTGTATTAGATATAACACTCTTTTGTAATACCTCGGAAAGGTACAAAAGAGCGTTTTTTATTATAACCAATAATAAATATAGAAAATATTCTTTAGGAGGTGAAAAATAAAATGGCAAGTGAAACAATACTTAACCAAAAGAAAGAAGAAGTAAAAAAATTAGCAGAAGAAATGAAAGATGCTAAATTAATACTTTTAACAGATTACAGAGGAATAAATGTAACAGATGATACAACTTTAAGAAAAAATTTAAGAGATACAGGAGCTAAATATAATATCATAAAAAATAATATTACAAGAAGAGCATTAGCAGAATGTGGGCTAGAAGGTTTAGAAGATAAACTTGAAGGACCAACAGCAGTAGTAATAAGTAAAGAAGATTATTTAGCACCATCAAAAGTAATCTACGAATTTAGTAAAGATAATGAATATTACACAATAAAAGGTGGAATCATTGAAGGAAAATTAATGACAATAGATGAAATAATCACTATTGCTAAATTACCATCAAGAGAAACTTTATTATCAATGCTTGCAGGTGCATTACTTGGAAATATTTCAAAATTTGCTGTTGCAATTGAAGAAGTAAGAAAACAAAAAGAATCAGGAGAAGGAAAAGCAGAAGCAAAAGACGAAAAAGCTGAAGAAGTAAAAACAGAAGCTTAGTAAAAATCAATAAGGTGTAGTTTACCTATAACAAACTAAAAAGAAAAAGGTAAGTAATTACCAAAAAAATAGGGAGGATTTAAAAATGGAAAAAATAGAAAAATTAATCGAAGAAATCGATAGCTTAACAGTTGTTGAATTAGCAGACTTAGTAAAAGCTATTGAAGAAAAATATGGAGTATCTGCAGTAGCAGCCGCTGCACCAGCAGCTGCAGGAGCAGCAGGAGGAAATGCTGCTGAAGAAAAATCATCTTATGATGTAGTATTATCAGAAGCAGGAGATCAAAAAATCAAAGTTATTAAAGTAGTTAGAGATGCTACAGGATTAGGATTAAAAGAAGCTAAAGAATTAGTAGATGGAGCACCAAAAACAGTTAAAGAAGGAGTTTCTAAAGAAGAAGCTGAAGACTTAAAAGCTAAATTTGCTGAAGTTGGAGCAGTAGTTGAATTAAAATAAAAATATAATTAAAATGGTAAACTAATCAAAAACAAGCTAAAAATAGCTTGTTTTTTTTACAAAAAAAGTATATAATATAAAACGAATTTAAATATAGGGAGATGATTAAATGCAAGTAAGTAAAGAAGAAATTTTACACATTGCAAATTTAGCAGACTTAAATTTAGAAGAAAATGAGATTGAAAAATATTTAGAAAATTTACAAGAAATTTTAGATTTTGCAAATATCATAAAAAATGCACCAACAGAAGATTTAGATATAACAATAGGAGCAAATGAAGCAAAAAATGTATTTAGAAAAGATGAAATAAAAATATTTGAAGATAATGAAAGTTTATTACAAAATGCAATAGAACCAGAAAAAAATATGTTTAAAATACCAAAAGTTCTTTAAAGATAAAAAAGCCAAGAAAAAAGTATAATCTTGGTCATATTTATATTAAGAAATCAAAAATACATTTAAGGAGGAAAATAAATGGATATTACTGAATTAACAGTACATGAACTACAAGAAAAATTAAAAAGTAAAGAAATAACAATAACTCAGATAACAAAATCATATATAGATAGAATAAATGAAAAAGAAACTGATGTACAAGCATTTGTAACAACCTTAACAGATGAAGCTATGGAACAGGCAAAAGAAATTCAAAATAAGCTAGAAGAAGGAGAAATAAAAGGAGAATTTGCTGGAATTCCAATTGGAATAAAAGACAATATGTGTACAAAAGGAGTAAAAACAACTTGTAGTTCTAAAATGCTTGAAAATTTTGTAGCACCTTATTCAGCTACAGTAATTGAAAAACTTGATAAAGAAAACATTATAAATTTAGGAAAACTAAATATGGACGAATTTGCAATGGGAGGTTCAACAGAATATTCATACTTTAAAAAAACCAAAAATCCATGGAATTTAAACAAAGTACCTGGAGGATCTTCAGGAGGATCAGCAGCAGCAGTAGCAGCAAATTTAGTACCATGGGCATTAGGATCTGATACAGGTGGGTCAATTAGACAGCCAGCTAGCTTTTGTGGAGTAGTAGGATTAAAACCAACTTATGGATTAGTATCAAGATATGGATTAGTTGCATTTGCTTCATCATTAGATCAAATAGGACCAATTACGAAAGATGTAAGAGATTGTGCAATGTTATTAAATTTAATTGTAGGACATGACGAAAAAGATACTACATCAGTAGAAAGACCAAAAGTAGATTATACAAAATCATTAAAAAATGATATAAAAGGATTAAAAATAGGAGTACCAAAAGAATTTTTTACAGAAGGAATAAATGAAGAAGTAAAAGATGCACTAGAAAAATCAATAGAAAAATATAAAGAATTAGGAGCAGAAATAGAAGAATTTTCATTAGATATTGCAAAATATTCATTAGCAACTTATTATATAATAGGCTGTGCAGAAGCAAGCTCTAACTTAGGAAGATTTGATGGAATTAGATATACATATAGAACACCTGAATTTAAAAGCTTAAAAGAACTATATAAAAAATCAAGAAGTGAAGGTTTTGGAGATGAAGTAAAAAGAAGAATCATACTTGGAACATATGTATTATCTTCAGGATATTATGATGCATATTATAAAAAAGCACAACAAGTAAGAACATTAGTTATGAATGAATTCAATAAAGGATTTGAAAAATATGATATTATATTAACACCAACATCACCAACAGTAGCATTTGACATAGGCTCAAAAACAAATAATCCATTAGAAATGTATTTAGCTGATATTTGCACAGTTTCAGTAAATATTGCAGGACTTCCAGGAATATCTATACCATGTGGAGTAGACAAAGAAGGAATGCCAATAGGAATGCAATTAATCGGAAATAAATTTTGCGAAGAAACAATTTTAAATGCAGCATATACATTTGAGCAAGCAATTAAGTTTAGAGAAAACTATAAACCAGAATTTAAAAAATAAAAAATGTTTGTAAATTATAACAAGGAGGAAAATAGATGTCAAAAGAAGATTATGAAACAATAATAGGGTTAGAAGTGCATTGTGAACTTTCAACAAAAACCAAAATATTTTGTTCTTGTCCAACAGAATTTGGAGCAGCTCCTAATACACATACCTGTCCAATTTGTATGGGAATGCCAGGAACATTACCAGTTTTAAATGAAAAAGTAGTTGAATATGCTGTAAAAGCAGGACTTGCAACAAATTGTGAAATATCAAGAAATAGCAAAAATGACAGAAAAAATTATTTTTATCCAGATCTTCCAAAAGCATATCAAATATCTCAATTTGATCAACCTTTATGTGAACATGGATATGTAGAAATTGATAAAGAAGATGGTTCTAAAAAGAAAATTAGACTAACTAGAATACATATTGAAGAAGATGCAGGAAAATTAAATCATGACGAATTTGGAGGAGGAAGTTTAGTTGATTTAAATAGAGCAGGTGTACCTTTAATTGAAATTGTATCTGAACCAGACCTTCGTAGCAGTGAAGAAGTAGATAAATATTTGAAAAAATTAAAATCTATTTTTGAATATATAGAAGTATCAGATTGCAAAATGCAAGAAGGCTCATTAAGAGCAGATGTTAATGTTTCAGTTAGAAAAAAAGGTGAAACAAAGCTTGGAACACGTACAGAAATGAAAAACATGAATTCATTTAGAAGTATAACAAGAGCAATAGAATATGAAGTAGAAAGACAAATAGATGTAATTGAAGATGGAGGAGTAATAGAACAAGAAACATTAAGATGGGATGAAGTATCTGGAAAAACATTTTCAATGAGAGATAAAGAAGATGCACAAGATTATAGATATTTTCCGGATCCAGATTTGGTAGCAATTAAACTATCAGAAGAATATATACAAAAAGTAAAAGAAAGCTTACCAGAATTACCAGAAAGCAGAAAACAAAGATACTTAAATGATTACAAATTATCTGAAAAAGATGCTAATTTGATAACATCATCAAAATATCTATCTGATTTATTTGAGGAAGCAAGTAAAATATGCAACAATCCAAAAGCAGTAAATAACTGGATTATATCAGATATATCAAGAATTTTAAATGAAACAGAAATGGAACCAATAGAAATACCATTTGATAGTAAACAATTAGGAAAATTAGTAATATTAATAGATAATGGAACAATAAGCTCAAGCATTGGAAAAAAAGTATTAATAGAACTATTTGAAAACCCTAGAGATCCAGAAGAAATAATAAAAGAAAAAGGATGGATACAAATATCTGATGAAGGAGCAATAAAAGAAGTTGTTCTAAAAATATTAAAAGCAAATCCACAATCTGTAGCAGATTATAAAGGAGGAAAAGATAAAGCACTAGGTTTCTTAGTAGGACAGGCAATGAAAGAAACTAAAGGACAAGCAAATCCAAAGATGTTAAACCAAATGTTTATAGAAGAATTAAAAAAATAAAAACAGTCTTTTATATATATTAAAAAAACTATAAAAATAGTACAAATGGTCAATTATAATATATTATTTATGCAGTAACAATTCGGGGGGACCAACAAATTACAGCTTGTTAATAAAATTTTATAATTTATTATAAAATTTTAGATACAATCTGTATGCAGTTGGGAGTTACAAATAAATAATATATTATAATTGACCATTTGTACTATTGATAAGTAGACTGTAGCTATTAATTTTATATTAATTGTTTTTTTATTCCATCAACTACAAGACCACAAATAACAAATTCAATTGCAAAAATAGTGCTAAGCCTAAATAAATAAATACCTATGTAAAACACAGAAGGAGCTAATAAAAAATAGCTATATGTAAATAAAATAAAAACTGACAAAATACAAATAATAAAACAAAATTTAAATCCACATTTCATAATTTTTGAAGTTAGTTGATCTAAATTTTTAAAAGTATCAATTAACTTTTTAAACATATAATCACCCTCATACAAATTAAATTACCCGTATATTAATAATAACATTTTAAATAACCAAAAACAATGGAAATAGATAACAACTTTATAATGTAGACATAAATTAAATAATATGATAAAATATAATGACAAAATAAAAAAGGAATAAAAATATGAATATATATGTAGAGTTAAATAAAGTAATTAAATATATAGAAGACAATTTAGAAGAAAATATTGACTACAAAAAATTATCAAAAATGATAGGTATAAACGAATATACATTTCAAAAAGTTTTTTTACTATTAAGCAATATATCTATATCAGAATATATAAGAAATAGAAGGCTATCAAATGCTGGACAAGATATATTTTTAAAAAATGAAAAAATAATTGACATAGCAATGAGATACCAATATGGAAATAGTACTTCATTTTCAAGAGCTTTTGAAAAATTTCATGGAATAAAACCAAGTGAAGCAAGAAAAAATCCTAAAAAATTAAAAATATTTGCAAAAATACATTTTAATGAAATAAATGAACCAAATAAAAGTATTGAATATAAAATAATAGAAAAAGAACAATTAATTTTATATGGAAAATATAAAATTACAACAAATAAAAAAATAAAAAATGATGCTCCAAACTTTTTTAAACAAATTGAAAAGCAATATGGAGAAGCACAATATGGTATGATAGAATATAAAGAAAAAGAAAGAATAAATGTAAAATCATATTGGGTATTATATAATAAAGAAATTGAAAAATTAGAAAAAATAATAATACCAAAAAGTAAGTATATACTAATAAAAATAAATTCACAAGAAGAAAAAGACATTCAAAAAGCATCTGATATATTTTACCAAGATTTTTTTCCAAGTTGTAAATACAATTTTAGAGATTTACCAGAATTAGAATATTATCATGATGGAATTACAGATTTTTTAATCCCAATAGAATATTAAAAACTATTCAAAAACTAGTACTCAATTAAAATGATATTCATGAAACACAAGGAAACTGACTTTTTTTGTAAAAGAAAAGTCAGTTTCTTTTGTATATATATAGTATAATTATAAAAAAGAAGGGATTGAAATTGAAGAGCAATATATTTGAAATATATTTAACATCGCCATATATTAAGGAGGAAGAATGGCTAAAATTAATATATAAGATATCAAAAATAAATGGATTATTTAAACAATGGAACTTATGGATACATATTGAAAATAATTATATAAGATATTTCATAGAAACAAATAGAATGCTTCCACCAATATTAGGTGAATTAGGAGAGTTTTTAATCAAAAAATCTGATATTCAATTAAAACAAAAATCAAAATTAGGAATACCATATATTATTACAAATAAATATAATACATTATTAGACGTATATGATAAGTTTGACACTAGAAACATGCAAAAAATAGAAAATGTTAAAATTAAATTTTTTTCATACAAACTTAATAATTATTTATCTACAACATATTTTTATATTAAAAATCAACAAAAACAAATAATAAGGAAAAAAGTATTTGGAAATAATGCAATATATAAATTTATAAGTATTGATTTTACAACACATATAAGGTTTTTTTATCAAAAAGAAGAAACAAAATATTTAGAAACAAAAAAAATAATAAAATTATTAAATAGTGATAGTAAAGATGCAATACTAAAAGCAAATGTATTTCCATATCTACAAGAAGAAATGTATTTAAGTTACAAAAATTATGACTTTGCAAAACACTCTATTGTTATTGGAGCGAGTGGCACAGGAAAATCTAAATTAATTTGCTCTATGATAAAAAACTTATCACAAAACATTAATAATAAACTTAAATATAAGGTGGTAATAATAGATCCACATAGTGCAATTGAAGAAGATATTGGAGGATTAGCAGATTGCAGAGTAATAGACTTCAAAACAGAAGAAAGTAGCATAAACTTATTTGTAAATACATCTGAAGATATAATTTCATCAACAGAATCGATAATATCAATTTTAAAAAGTATTATTGCAGATAAATATAATTCAAAACTAGAAAGAGTTTTAAGATATAGTATACATTTATTATTACAAGCAGAAGAATTTAATTTAGTCAATTTAAGAAAATTATTGATACAAATAGAATATAGAAATAAACTAATAAAAAAAGTAGAAAACAGTATACAACCTAACATAATAGAATTTTTTAGAATGGATTTTAACGAATTAAAAACTCGGTTCATATCAAGAAGCAATATCTCCTATAATTTCTTTTATAGATGAAATGCAGTTATTACCAGCAATTGCGAGTACAAATCAAAAAAAAGATATTAAAGAAGAAATAGAACAAAACTTTATTACTATATTATCATTAGATCAAATAACTTTAGGCTTAAACATTACTAAAACAATAGCTGGTTTTGCTATGCAACAAATTTTGCAATTAGTTCAATCACATAGTTTTGATGAACATATTATTCTAGTAATAGATGAAATTGCAGTAATAGAAAATCCAATTATAAATAGATTTCTATCTGAAGCAAGAAAATATAATCTTTCATTAGTTTTAGCTGGTCAATATTTTGGGCAAATTAGTGATGAATTACAAAAAGCAATATTTACAAATGTCGTAAATTATTTTATTTTTAGAGTTTCAAAAATGGATGCAATAACTTTAGAGAAAAATATGCAAATGGAAGTTGCAGTAAGAAATTCAATTATAATAAGATTAAAAATATTAACTGAACTAAATGATAGGGAATGTGTAGTAAGAATTGGAAAAGATGGAAAAATGTTACCAAGTTTTAAAGCTAGAACAATAAATTTTGAATCAGTACCACGAAAAAAAATAAATTATACAAAAAAAGAGGAAGCAAAAAATAAAATACAAGAAATAAAAAAAGTATTTAGCATTGAATCACAAAGTACATTAAAAGAAATAACTCAAAAAACATCATCATCAAGAAAGAAAGTGAATTTTGAAAATGAATGATAAACAAATAAAACAAATTTTAGATGAAATATTTATAGAAATTTTTGAACAAAAATGTTTGTTAAATATAGAGCAAATATTATCAGAATTTGCATTTGACATTAGATTACCTAATAAAGTAATAGATGCAGTGGATGGGAAAGAGACATGGGCATCATCAATTAATTCAAATAAATATATAAGTCAAAACAATATGATGAAATATGATGAATATAAAGGATGGATGAGACCAAAAAAAGAAATTAGTTCACTTAATGAAATTATAAAAGCTTGGAACAAAATAAATTATATTACAACAGAAAGAGTTTATGATAGTATAAATGTCTCCAAAAGTGATACTATTTATAGTTGTGAAAATATATATAGAAGTCAAGATTGCAGAAATTGTAAAAATACAATATTTTCAGATGGATGTGCCAAATCAGAGTATATACTTGCATGTCAAAGAAGTTCAAATTTAAATTATTGCATTAGAGTTGATGATTCGGGTAATTGTTCTAACAGCTATGGAGTTGTATGTTCTTCAAAAATTTCTAATTCATTTTTTATCCAAGATGCTAATTCTTTACATGAGTGTATGTTTTGTTCACATATTTCTAATCATAGATATTGCATTGCAAATATGCAATTTGAAAAAGAAGAATATATGGCAATAAAAAAAGAAGTAGTTAAATGGATTGTTAGTCAATATATGAATGATAAATAAAATTAAATACCCCAAATGCTAATTTTTTATTTAGTATTTGGGGTAAAATTATTGTTAATTTTATCTTTATTTTAAGCAATAGCTGCATTTAATTTTTTTGATAAATTAGATTTTTTTCTAGCAGCAGTATTTTTAACAAGAACACCTTTAGTACATGCTTGATCAATTTTTCTTGTAGCTTCAGATAATAAAACTTTAGCTTCATCAATATTTCCAGTAGCAACGGCTTCTTCAAATTTTTTTACAGCTGTTTTGTATCCAGATTTTATCATATTATTTCTCAATGTTTTCTTTTCAATGATTTTAACTCTTTTTTTAGCTGATTTAATATTTGGCATTATTAATTAGCACCTCCTCTTAGTCTATATTAAACTATAACATATGATATTTTACCATATTTTTTTGTAAAAAGCAAGTAAAATGATAAATAATTTTGGATAAGTAGTTTACTGGTCAATGATAATATATTATTTATGCAGTAACAATTCGGGGGGACCAACAAAGTACAGATTGTTAATAAAATTTGATAATTTATTATAAAATTTTAAGTACAATCTGTATGCAGTTGGGAGTTACAAATAAATAATATATTATCATTGACCATTTGTACTATTGACCAGTAGACTGTAATGATAAATAGAATAAGTAAGTTATTTAATGTTGACTAGTAGTAGCAATTTGTGATATATTGTAACATAGAAAGGAAGTGTAGAAAAATGATAGCAATAGGTTGTGACCATGGTGGGTATAAATTAAAAGAAGAAATAAAAAAATATTTAGAAGAAAAAGAAATACAATATAAAGACTTAGGATGTATGTCAGAAGAAAGAGTAGACTATCCAAACATTGCTAAAAAAGTAGCAAAAGAAATTCAATCAAAACAATGTGAAAAAGGAATACTAATATGTCGTTCAGGAATTGGAATGAGCATATGTGCAAACAAATTTAAAGGAATTAGATGTGCATTATGTCATAATGAATACACAGCAAAATATTCAAAATTGCATAACAATAGTAATGTTTTAGCAATGGGAGCAGATGATATAACAGAAAATGAAGCTATTTGTGTTTTAAGAATGTGGCTAGCAACGCAATACGAAGGAGGAAGACATGAAGAAAGGTTAAAAATAATCAGTCAAATAGAAGAGGAAAACATGAAATAGGAGGCAAAACTTATGTGGGGAGATATAGCAATTGCATTTTTATTAGCATTTATTGTAACATTTGCAGCAACACCATATACCATAAAGATTGCTAAAAAAATAGGAGCAGTAAGTGAAGAAAAAGAAGGAAGAAGAGCCCATAAAAGAACAATGCCAAAGTTTGGTGGTCCAGCAGTAATACTCGGATTTTTAACAGCAGTAATATATTTACTAATTGTTATGAATATGGAACACAAAATATACTTATTTGGAGCAGAACAATACGCAAAGAAGCTAATTGGAATGTTAATTGGAATTATAATAATCTCAATTACTTGTGCTATAGATGACATTAAAGGAATAAAACCAATTGTAAAATTAGCAGGACAAATTTTAGCAGCAATAGTAGTAGTAGCATTTGGAATTAAAATAGATGAAATAACACCATCATTTTTAACAACAAATGAATTAAAAGAAGCATTTTCATCTATTATAACAGTAGTATGGATAGTAATAGTAACAAATGCAATTAACTTAATAGACGGATTAGATGGATTATCAGCTGGAATTTCAGTAATATCATCAATCTCATTACTAATAATATTTGTTCTAAATGGTTCACCAATGATTTCAATTCTATTAATTACTGCATTAGCAGGAGCGTTAGTAGGATTTTTACCATTTAATTTTTCACCAGCAAAAACATTCATAGGAGATACTGGGTCTAACTTTTTAGGTTTTTCACTTTCAATTATTTCAATACTAGGAGTTGCAAAGACTTATACAGCAGCAGTTATAGTATTACCATTATTAGTATTAGGACTTCCTATATTTGATACATTATGGGCAATTGTAAGAAGGCTAATAAAAGGAAAATCAATAAAAGCAATATTTAAAGCAGATAAAGGACATTTACATCATCTGATTGTTGCAAAAGGATTTAGTCAAAAGCAAGCAGTAATAATATTATATGGAATTGGAGCAACATTAGGATTATTTGCGATAATAATTTTTGAAAGTGGAATATGGAAGGCACTATCATTTTTACTTATGGTAATTATCGCATTAGCATTAGGATATAAAAGTTTTCAATCAGAAAAAACAGAAGCAAGTCAATATGAATGTGTAAGTTGCAAATACATATATAATCCAAAGTCACGGAAATGAAAGAGCAGGAATAAAACCAGGAACAATGTTCAAAGATTTACCTGAAGATTGGGTATGTCCTGTTTGTGGAGAAGGAAAAGAAATGTTTCAAATACATCAATAAAAAATATAGCAGTAAAAAAGGAGAGAAATATGTCAGATAAAATAATAAAATGCTTAGCATACGATGGAAAAATATCAGTAATATGTGCTAATACTACTGAATTAGTAGAAAAAGCAAGAAACACACATGATTTAAGTCCAGTAGTCACAGCAGCATTTGGAAGAATGCTTACAATAGCAGTTATTATGGGAACAGAAATGAAAGGACAAAATGATAAACTAACAATACAAATAAAAGGGAATGGACCGATAGAAACAATGGTAGCAACTGTAAATAATATTCCAAACATAAAAGGATATGTAGCAAATCCACAAATAGATATACCATTAAATGAGTTTGGAAAATTAGATGTAGGAAAAGCGATAGGAACACAAGGATATATAAATGTAATTAAAGATATTGGCTTAAAAGAGCCATATATAGGAATATCACCACTAGTTTCAGGAGAAATTGCAGATGATTTTGCAAACTATTTTGTAAATTCAGAACAAAGAAATTCAGCAGTTGCATTAGGTGTATTAGTAAACAAAGACGGAGTAAAATCAGCAGGAGGATATTTAATCAACCCTATGCCAGATGCAACAGAAGAAGAAATTTCGAAAATAGAACAGGCAATATTTAAATCAGGAGCAATTTCAAAAATGTTAGATGAGAAATTATCTTTAAAAGAAATAGCACAAAGAATAACAAATGACAATGAAATTCAAATAATAGAAGAAAATATAATACCTAAATATTATTGTGATTGTTCAAAAGAACATATGAAAGATGGACTTTCTACTATCGGAAAAGAAGAAATAGAGCAAATTCTAAAAGAAGAACGGAAAAGCAGAACTAATATGTCATTTTTGTAATAAAAAATATGAATTTTCAAAAGAAGACTTAGAACAAATAATACAAAATTATAATAAATAAATTAAAAATATTTTTAAGGAGAGATAGAAAATGGAAAACAAAACTTTAATTTTTGGTCATAAAAATCCAGACACAGATTCAATATGTTCAAGCATAGTTTATCAAATGCTAAACGAAAAAAAAGGAAAAGAAACAAAAGCAGTACGATTAGGAAATATTAATAAAGAAACACAATATGTATTAAATTACTTAAACATAGAAGCCCCTGAATTAATTGAGAAAGTAGAAGAAGGACAAGAAGTAATTTTAATAGATCACAATGAATTTAATCAAAGTAGTGAAGGAATAGATAAAGCAAAAATATTAGAAGTAATAGACCATCACAAAATTGCAAATTTTGAAACATCAGAACCACTATATTATACAGCAAAACCATATGGATGTACTTCAACAATACTTTATGAAGAATTCAAAAAATTGAATCAACCAATAAATAAACAAGAAGCAACTCTAATGGCAAGTGCAATCATTTCAGACACATTATTATTAAAATCACCAACAACAACCCAATATGACGAAAAAGCACTAGAAGAATTAGGAAAAATAGCTGAAATTGATGTAAATACATATGGATTAGAAATGCTAAAAGCAGGAACAGACTTAGATGATTTTACAGCTGAAGAACTAATAAATTTAGATGCAAAAGATTTAAATAAAAACTCTGATAAATTTGTAATTGCACAAGTAAATACAGTTAGCATAGAAGATGTGCTAAAAAGAGAAGAAGAACTAAAGCAAGCTATAAATAAACAAATTAGTAGTAAAGGCTTATCTTTATTTGTATTAGCAATAACTGATATATTAAACAGTAATTCAGAAATTATTGCATTAGGAGAAAAAGCCAATATCATAAAATCAGCATTTGGAAAAGAACTAGAAAATGACAAAGCTTTTTTAGAAGGAGTAGTATCTAGAAAAAAACAACTATTACCAAATATCAATGAAAATATTTAGAAGAAAAATATCAATAGAGACGTTCTTTTTTGTCAATTCTTTGGCACAAAGGGCGTTCTTTCCTTTATAACCCTTTGTATAGTGTTCAATGCTGTCAACTTAAAAAATTGCTCTATATAATATATTATTTATTTGTAACTCCCAGCTACATAACAGCTTGTATACCAAATTTTATAATAAATTATAAAATTTGCATTACAATCTGTAATTTGCTGGTCCCCCCGAATTGTTACTGCATAAATAATATATTATCTAGAGCAATTCCTTAAGTTGACAGCATTTGGATGGTGGTATAGTATAAAAATATAACTGTAGCAGTGAATTGAAAGAAATTTAATTTAGAAGTTTTTAAATAATTTTATGGAAAATGTTCATGCTTGACATGAAAGGGTGCCATAAAATTATTTTAAAAATTCTTATTAAATCTTCTTGAACGAACTGCTACAGTTATATTTTTATACTATACCACCATCCAAAGGGGTGTAAAGGAAAGAACACCCTTTGTGCTAAAGAATTGACGAAAAAGAACATCTCCATCAATAATCTTTTTTTTCAAAAGTATTGAATAATTTAGTAATTAAATCTATAATAAAAAAGTAAAATGAATTAAGAAAGAAATTCAGGGAGTGATAAAATGCAAAAAGATGAAGAGGGGAAAAAAATAACAAAAAAAGAAACCTTCATGCAAGGAGTTGTTACTTTAGTATTTTCACAAATATTAATAAAACTATTAGGACTAATATATGTATTATATCTAACTAATAGAAATGGCTTTGGAGACAAAGGAAATGGCATAGTATCAGCAGGATATCAAATTTATGCAATGTTGCTTACAATATCATCAATAGGAGTTCCAAATGCAATTTCAAAATTGGTATCAGAAAGAATTGCAGTAGGGGATTATAAGGGAGGACACAGAATTTTTAAAATAGCATTTGCAACATTTGCAATGATAGGTTTAGCTGGAAGTTTAATGCTGTTTTTTGGAGCGAATATGATTGCAAATTTTTGGCTTCAAATACCAGAAGCGGAGATGACATTAGTAGCATTATCACCAGCAATATTCTTTGTTGCGATATCATCTGTAATGAGAGGATATTTTAATGCAATGCAAAATATTAAGGCAACAGCAAGATCACAAACAATAGAACAAGTATTTAAAACAGCTCTTACAATTATTTTAGTAGAAATAGTTGCAATAATTTCTAATGTTTCAACAAAATGGATGGCAGGAGGTGCAACACTTGCAACAACACTTGCTACATTTGCAGGATTTGGATATTTATACTTGTATTATAAAAATATTAGAAAAGAAATAGCAACTGAAATTAAAAGAACATCAAATTATAAATATGAGAGGGTAAAAAGCATAATAAAAAAGATACTTTTGGTTTCTATACCTATCGCATTAACAGCAATAATGTCTTCAATAAATAAAAATATAGATTCATTTACAGTTGTAAGAAGTTTAAAGGAATTTATGACAGAAGATATGGCAATTAGTCAATATGGAATATTAGGTGGAAAGGTAGACACTTTAATAACATTACCACTTTCAATAAATGTAGCATTTGGTACTGCCTTAGTACCAGCAATTGCAGCAGCAAAGGCAAAAAAAGATGAAAAAGAAATTAAAGAGAA
The DNA here is from genome assembly GCA_947626815.1 of uncultured Clostridia bacterium. GTDB lineage: Bacteria > Bacillota > Clostridia > TANB77 > CAG-508 > CAG-269. The sequence continues at coordinate 18,292 of CANQTN010000017.1, forward strand.
ATCATCATTTTCATTACTAATATCAATGTTAATAGGTTTACCATGCACAATAGGAATGTGCATATTTGCAGGTCCAATTTTAAATTTATTGTTTCCAAATGCAACTGCAGGGACATCAGTATTACAAATAAGTTCTTTTACAATTATATTTATAATGTTAGATCAAACTATAAATGGAACTCTGCAAGGATATGGAAAACTCATAATTCCAACAATATCATTAGGAGTGCGGTGTAATTGCAAAATTTATTCTAAATTTAATTTTAGTACCAATACCAGAAATTGGTGTACATGGAGCTGCAATTTCATCAGTAGCATGCCATATGATAGCATTTTGTATTGCAATTACATGTTTAATTAAAACAATAAAATTAAATTTAACATTTTCAAAATTTGTTATAAAACCAATAATAGCAGTTACTATTATGGCAATTTGTTCATATTGTAGCTATATGATATTATCAGGTATAATTATAGAAAAATTGGCAACAATAGTATCAATTATAATTGCAGTTATAATTTATATATTAGCAATTGTAGCATTAAAGGTGTTATCAAGGGAAGAAATAGAAATGCTACCAGGAGGAAATAAGGTTTACAAAATGTTGAAAAAACTAAAAATTTATGAAAAATAGTAAAAAAAAGAAGGATTTTCAGTGTTTTTGGCGAATAAAAATAAATAGAAGTACATTATTGCGATTGTTCAAGCAATAAAGTACATAAACTATTTAAATCTTATAGGAGGTAAATTAAATGAACAAAGCTGAATTAATCGCAGCAATGGCTGCAAAAACAGGGGCTACAAAAAAAGCAGCTGAAGAATCAGTAAACGCATTCGTAGACGTAGTAACAGACGCATTAAAAAAAGGAGATAAAGTTCAATTAGTTGGATTTGGATCTTTTGAAGTAAGAAAAAGAGCAGCTAGAAAAGGTAGAAACCCACAAACTAAAGAAGAAATAAAAATACCTGCATCTAAAGCTCCAGTATTTAAAGCTGGTAAAGCATTAAAAGATTTAGTAAACAAAAAATAAAAATGTTCATACAAAAATATAAATATATGAATTCATATAAGGGACTATAAAATTAGTCTCTTTTTTTTTATATTCTAGGAAAGTCAAGGATAATATATTATTTATTTGTAACTCCAAACTGCATAAATAATATATTATCCTTGACCATTTTATAAAAAAATTTACTAAATATTTTTCGACAAAACTTTACAGAATATTCCAAAAATGGTATAATTTGGAATAAATAGAAAAGAGGAAAAAAAATGCCCAAAAAATATTTAGATAAAAATGTATTAGAATCAACAAGAGAGAGAATACAAATGATATTTGAAAATTTTGAAAATGTATACTTCAGTTTCAGCGGAGGAAAAGACAGCTCTGTAATGGTACAAATAGCAAATGAAGTAGCAAAAAAAATGAACAGAAAATTTGACATTTTATATATTGACTTAGAAGCACAATATCGTTACACAATAGAACATGTAGAAGAAATAAAACAACTATCTCAAATAAGAGACTTTTATCATATTGCATTACCAATAGCACTCAGAAATGCCATATCAGTATTACAACCAAAGTGGATTTGTTGGGAAGAAGAAAGCAAACATTTATGGGTAAGAAATATGCCAGAAGATAGTATAAACATACATAACTGCCCATTTTCATGGTTTAAAAAAGGTGAAGAATTTGAAGAATTTATTGTTCAATTTGCAGATTGGTATCAAAAAAAATATGGTGGAAAAATAGCTTGTGGCATAGGAATTAGAACAGACGAAAGTTTAAACAGGTTTAGAACAATAGCATTTCAAAACAAAAAATTAACATTTAATAACTACAATTGGACAACACAATTAAAATTTAATGAAAAACACATAAATGCATATAACTTTTATCCAATCTATGATTGGAAAACAGAAGATATATGGGGAGCTGTAAGCAAATTAGATCTGAAATTTAACTATATATATGAACTAATGTATAAAAATGGCTTAAGTATTCATGAGCAAAGATTGTGTCAACCATATGGAGATGATCAAAAAAACGGTCTAGACCAATTCAAAGCATTAGAATATGATACATGGGGGAAAATACTAAATAGAGTTAATCGGAGTAAATTTTGGAAATATATACTGTAAGACAACAGCTTTAGGAAATATAAAGTCATGCAAACCAAACTTTATGACTTGGCAAGAATATTCAATATTTTTACTAGAAAGTATTGGAATTTACAATAAGGATTTAATGTTACATTATTATAGAAAAATAAAAAAATTTATATTATGGCACAAAAACAAATATGGTGTAGATGTAAAAAAAATACCAGATTTTACAGATTGCAAATTAGAAAATCAAAGGAAAGCAATTTCATGGAGAAGAATTGCAAGAGCAATTGAAAAAAATGATTTTTATTTAAGAAGATTATCATTTGCACAAACTAAAAATGATGACCAACAACTACAAGAACTAATACACAAATGGGATAACTTACTAAATGATACAACAAGAACAGATGATAAAACCTTACAAAAAATTATACAAGAAAATTATGTATAGGAGGAAAAAAGATGGTTGTAAAAATGACAAATAGACATAAAGAATTTTATAAATTAATGGGAAGATTTTTTGGGTCAAGAGAAATAGAGAAAGAATTAAATGATAGGATATATGATGACAAAAACAAAATATGGTATATATGTGTAGAAAAAGGAAGAGCATTAGCATTTGTATCAGTTAATAAAAATGTAATAAAAAATATTTATGCTGTTGAAGAAATATACTTAGAAGAAGTATTAAAAAGGGTAATAAAAGAAATTAAAGTTACATATAGTACAGTAACCAAATCATATATAAAAGTATATGAAAAATGTGGATTTGAAATCAGTAAACAAGGTGGATATAAAAACTTTGTAATAATTTATATGGAAGAAGAAGAAGCTATAGCATAAAATACGAAAGGACTGAAAAAAAATGAACGAAATAGAGTTTCCAGTTTTAAATGTAAAAATGGTTGATATAGAAAAAGTAGAAGCTAACGATTATAACCCCAATAAAGTAGCACCTCCAGAAATGAAACTGCTAAAACATTCAATAGAAGAAGATGGATATACACAACCAATTGTTGCATATTATGATAAAACAAGAGATATGTATACAGTTGTAGATGGATTTCACCGTTATAGATGTGCAAAGGAATATTTTCATTTAAAACAAGTGCCAATAGTTACAATAAATAAAGATTTAGAAAATAGAATGGCAAGTACAATAAGACATAACAGAGCAAGAGGAACACACCAAATAGCAGATATGTCTCATATTGTTTTAACTTTAACAGAAAAAGGATGGACAGAAAAAGAAATATCAAAACATTTAGGAATGGAATTAGATGAAATTGTAAGACTAAAACAAATTACAGGACTAAAAGAAATGTTTGCAAACCATGTATTTAGTAAATCATGGGAAGAATTTGAAGAAAGTAGAAAAGCAGATAAAAGTGGAAAAAATTCAACTAAAACAGATGATGAATAATCTGGTATTAATTTGTAGAAAATATAAAAATAACAAACTCAAGATTTTTTAATATTTATATATTTTAGAAAATCTTGAGTTTGTCATTTAATTTATCCAAACCATAATGTTTGAAAAAATAACAACTAAAACTGAAAAAACAATAACAATAATCCCGCCAGATTTATTTTTAATAGTATTAATTTCATATAGTCCATAACCAATAACTTTGAGTAAGGAATAAATACTAACTAATAAAAATAAAATATGATAAAACAAAGATAACAAAAACAATCCTCCTTTCAAACAAACATTAAGTGTCTGTAATTAGCATACCAGATTTTACAATAGAATTTATATCAACCTTAAAAAAGGCATTTTGATAATTTTTATGCCAATTATAACTATCAAACTCTTGTGTATTAAAAAAGTTTTTAAGTGCATATTTTCCAAGCCCATTAATATCTGATTTTAATTCTTTTGAGGTTTTATATAAATAATTTAAAAATAATGTTTCTAGATATTGTTTACAAGATTCTGAAATAGTATCTAATACTTCAGGTTTCAAATATTCAGAATTATCAGACATGGAATAAATTTGTCCAGAAAAATCAAGGCTTACATTTATAAAAGGAGAAGAACTAGAAGTATCTACTTTCACAGAAGGAGAATTTTTTGGTGATAAATAAATATCAAGATTTCTACCAGAATTAATAGGGTCAGGAATAGACACTAAAAATCTATTAATATTATTATTAAGAGTTAAAAAAGCAATACTTTCTAAAGCATCAAGTTCTCCAACTATTTTATCCCTATGAAATGCAGCAATACCAATGTTTTCAGAACCATTTTCACCTTCAATAGGAGCAGTATTTGATTTTATATTATAATTTTTATTATAATCTGAATTTGACTCATCAGATAAATTATCTGAAGTAAGTCCTCCTAATATAGCTGTAGGTTGATAAGTTGTACATATTAAATTATTAAAAAATTTACCTATAGTAGAATCAGCAGTAAAACCAGTATATTGACTAGAATTAGTAAATATTTCATAATATTTAGAAATTAAATTTTCAAGTTCTGGAGAAGTATTTTCAATATAATCTTTTGCAGGACATTTACTTATAACTATATTTGCAGAAGGTCTTACTTGAGTATCATTTATTAAAGTATAAACTTCTTCAGAAATTCCATCTAAAGCAAACTCTTCTGAAAATATAATAATTTTACAATGAGACATATTAAGCTGTTTTCCTACATAGCCATTAAGTAAATTAATAGCAGAACTAATAGAAGAAGCCTTGACAGAATTAATAATAGCAGGTGCTTTTTCAGCTGTACCAGCTTCATTAGCTTGTGTAGTAGTTGAAAATTGAAAAGTTACCAGAAGGTTGTTTTCATCAGCTTTGTCAATACCAATAGCCAGAATATAGGCTAAATTATCTATACTTAATGATAAATAAGAATTAGAAAAAGCCATAATAAAAACAATAATTAAAATAAAAATAAAGATATTTCTAACTAATTTATTCAAAATACAACCTCCAATCTAATAAAAATAACTTTTAAATATTCTAGAAAAGTCATCATAAAAAATTAATTATTAGAATTTTTAATTCCCATATTTTGTTTTCGTTTTTGAAGATTTGCTAAAACTAAAATACTAATTCCTAAAAAAAATACTATACCCAAAGCTAGATAAGGATAAATATTAGTTTCAAAATTACTAGAAATAGAATAATCCTTTGGAATTAAAGATATACCTAAAATAAGAAATGCAAATATATCAATCAAAGGTTTTTTAGTTTCTATTTTTGTTAATTTTTGAAAAATACTCATAGAAAATTTACTAATAATACTTAAATAACAAGCAAAAGCTAAAATCCATACAAGTAAGAAAATAGACTCTAACCTTTGAAAAAAATTGCCAAATTCTATATATCTAGTAGCATTATATAAAGGGGTAATTTCATTTGTAGTAATAAAAAATGAAAACATAAATAATAAAGTTGAAACGCATAATATAAGATATATAGAAGATATACCAACAGAAATAAGAGCAATTTTCTTTAGTTTTTCAGGTTCTTTCAAAAATGGTGGAAGAAAATACAAAAACACTATTCCACTAAAAGAGGATATATTACTAAGCCCTAAAACAAAGGTATTAATTAAACCATCACCAAAAATAGGAAATATTCGTTCAGGCATAAATTTATTCATATTAGCAAAAAATAAAAATATCATACTAGCAAGCACAAATGGGAGTACTAATAAGTTGGTTTTTAAAGATGCATTAAAAGCTAATCTATTTGCACAACATAAAGCAACAATAAATAGTGATAAAATAAATATAACATTAGTCATAGGATAATTAATAATCTTTAAACTTTCAGCAAAATTTCTAAGTAAAATACTAGAAGTAACTAAAAAATATAAAATAAAAATTATTCCAATTATATTCTTAAAAAATTTTCCACCTAAAAATTCAGAAATATCAATAATATCTTGCCCCGCAAAATTTCTTAACATTTTAACAATAAAATAAGAAATAATAATAGCTATAATACTTACAAAAATTAAATTTAATATAGCAGCAGATTTTGCAGCAACTGTCATTTCACGTGGCAAAGATAAAATAGTATGTGTAACTATAATTGTAAGAATTAGCATAATAGCTTCTACAGTACCTATTTTGGAGTTTGTCATTAAAATATCAATCCTTATAACATATTTAGGTTTTTGAGATAAGGTTTTACCTATAAACCAATTATTTCATTTTATTATATTTCCACTTCATTGAAATCTTTGGTTGTTCTTTTTCTTTTTTGGCACCAACATAAGAAGGTCTATATTCTCTTTTCCAAATTGGAGAAAGTAAATAGCCATTTCCATTAGAATTATTTACAGGAGCAAAAGGTAGAGTAAAAGCAACACCAAAAGATTTTAAACTACATACTAAACTGATATAAACAAATAAACCTAAACTAATTCCTAAAAAGCCAGCCATAAATCCAAGAAGTACAAAAGCAAATCTAAAATATCTTAAGTGAAAACCAAAAGAATAATCAGGAATAGCAAAAGAAGAAATACCAGTCATAGCAACAATAATTATCAAAATAGGGCTTACAATACCAGCACTAACAGCAGCTTGACCTAAAATCAAAGCTCCAACAATACCAATAGTAGAACCAATAGCAGATGGAACGCGAAGACTAGCTTCACGAATTAATTCAAAAGAAAATTCCATAAGCAAAATTTCAACAATAATAGGGAAAGGTACATTTTCTCTTGAAGCCAAAATTGAAAACAGCAAATTTGTTGGCAGGATTTCTTGATGAAAACTTGTAATAGCTACATAAAAGCCAGGAAGTAATAAAGTAATAAATGATGCTAATACTCTAATACCTCGCAAAAAATTTGCAAAATTAACTTTTAAATTAGTATCTTCAGGAGATGTTAAAAAGTCAATTAAAACAGCAGGTATAATAATGCCATAAGGAGTTCCATTGACAATTACAACCACACGACCTTTAAGCAAATATTTAGAAGCTTTATCAGGTCTTTCTGTAGCAAGCAATTCAGGTATACCCAAAGCATTAGAATCTACAATAAACTGTTCTAATTCACCTGCAGATAATAAAGAATCAGTATCTAAATTATTTAATCTATATTTTACTTCATTTACTAAATCAGAATTAGTAATATTTTTCATATAACAAACAGCACACTTAGTTTTTGTAATGCTACCAATTTCTAAATTTTCGATAATTAAATTTTCATTATTTATAATTCTTCTAAGTAAAGAGGTATTAGTTCTTATATTTTCAACAAAAGCTTCGTGAGGACCTTTTATAACAATTTCATTATCAGGAGAATCTACACTTCTTTGCTTAAATCCTTTTACTTCGATATCGAAAGCAACATTTAAAGTATCTATAAATAAAGCACAATTTCCGTGAATTGACACCTTTTATAGCTTCATCAAAACTAGAAACTTGTTCTACACTATTTTGAGGCATTAAGCAACTTAATAAATAATTTGCTAAATCAAATTTTTTAACTTTCCTAACAGTAATATTGTTTGCAACTGCTTCAGAAACAACTTTATTTTGAGAACCATCAAAAGTATTATTTTTATTTCTTAGCATTAAAGGTTTTAAAACAAAATCATCTAACATTGTAGAATCAACCATACCATCAATATAAAGCAAAAAACTATTATATTGCTTTCCTCTGGCATTAATAGTAAATTCCCTTAAAATAACATCACTATTAATTAAAAGATTATATTTAGTTTTTAAATATTCAATATTTACACTAAGACTAGGGTAAATTTTTAAAGGTTCTTTATTTGGCATATAATCATCAGAATCTAAATCATGCTGAATTTGACTTTCATCAGGAAGCTCGAAGCTATAATCTACAGGTGGATTATATGCAAATATTGAATTAAATAAATCTTTAAAACTCATGATTTACTCTCCTTAAGTTTAATAATATTTATAAAGATATATTAAAATTTATTATACAAATAACATTAATAATAGTATTTGTAAAAAATAATAAATTATACTAGTATTTGTAACAAAAAAATGTTATAATAAAAAAGAAGATAAACAAAGGAGAAAAATATGCAAAGTAGATTAACAACTGTTATTTTATCAGTATTATTCATGTTAATTATAAGTGTTTTTGGATTGTTTGGAATAATATTATGGAATAGTTTTTTAAAGCTAGAAACTTCAGCAGAACCTGAAGAAATTAAAACAATTATTTCAGAAACTGAAGAAACAATAGATAAAGACATAAAAGCACCAGACATCATAGAAAATCCATTTAGTGGAATAATAGATAATGAAAAACAAACACAACCACAAAATGAAAATGAAGACTATTCAAATAAAGGAATTGATAAATATTTTTATAATCAATTAGAAAATGAATCAAAAATAATATATAATGCATTTGAAAAAAACAAAGAAAACATGAAAACAGGAAATTATAAAATAGAACTAGGAAGTACATTTTCATTTGTTCTAAGCCAAGAAGATGGGCAAGACTTATTAGGAAAATATTATCAATCAGCTATTGAAGCATATACTTATGACAATCCAGATGTATTTTATTTAAGCCCAAACAAAATGTATTTAAATATAGAAACAACAACTAGAAAAAACAATGTTACATATTATGTCTATGTGAATTCTGGACCAAAAGCAAACTATTTTATAGATGAATTTTCATCACAAGAACAAATTAATAATGCAATTACTAAAATAGAACAAGTAAAAGACATAATTTTACAAAATAAAACAAATAACACATATAAAAATATAAAAATGGTACATGATTATTTAATAAAAAATGTAAAATATGATACAAGTGTTTCAAAAGAAAACATATATAACATATATGGAGCAATGGTAAATCAAGAATGTGTGTGTGAAGGATATGCAAGAAGTTTTAAATATATGATGGATGAGATGCGGAATCCCATGCACATTAGTTATAGGAAAAGCAAAAAACTCAGAAGGAAGAGTAGAAAATCATGCATGGAATTATGTTAAAGTAGATGATAAATGGTATGCAATAGATGTTACTTGGGATGATCCAGTATCAAAAACAGGATGGGTTAGCGAAGAATCAAGATATCGCTATTTTCTAAAAGGTTCAGACACTATATTAAAAGACCATACACCAAGTTCACAATTCACTGAAGGAGGAAAAATATTTGAATATCCACCAATATCTAAATCTGATTATAAATAAAAAATAAATTTGCAATATTAATAAAAAATGCTGATTTATGCTTTAAATGTGTAAATCAGCATTTTTTGGATAATTATTATAAAATAATACAAATTAAACCGCCACTACCTTCATTAACAATACGTTCTAAAGTTTCTTGAAGCTTAATTTGAGCATCTTCAGGCATTTTAGAAAGTTTAGTTTGTAATCCTTCATTTACAAGCTCATGAAGACTTTTCCCAAAAATATTTGAATTCCAAATTTCCTTTGGATTACTTTCAAATTCAGAAAGTAAATAATTAACTAATTCTTCAGACTGTTTTTCAGAACCAACAATAGGGGATACTTCAGTTTCCACATTAGTTTTAATCAAATGTATAGAAGGGGCAGTAGCCTTTAGTTTTACACCAAACCTAGAACCTTGCTTAATCATTTCAGGCTCTGCTAAAATTAAATCATCAATACTAGGAGTAACAATACCATAGCCTTTACGATCAACTTCATCTAAGGCATAAGAAATTCTATCAAATTTCTTTTTAACTGCGGACAAATTAGATATAATACTAAATAAATCTCCTTCATTAGAAACATTAACATTTGTTATTTCAGATAAAACTTGATAAAATAAATTTTCATTTAAAGTAATTTCAATATTAACATTTCCAGAGCCTAATTGAATATCGGAAATAGAAGTTTTAGAAATAATTTCAGTTTGAGTAATCTTTTTAGTACAATTAGAAATATCTTTTAAAACATTACTATCAGAAAAAGCATTTTTTATTTCTTCAAATAATTCAGCTTTAACAGGGTGTTCATAATCTAAAGCATCAATCCACTTAGGAAATTTTATACAAATTTGATTAACAGGAAATTCATACAAAACTTTAGAAAACATATTATTAATATCATCAATACTCAAATATTCACAATTAATAGGCATAACAGTGGTATTATATCTACTGCTTAATTCATTAGCTAACTCTATAGTAGCATCTTCATTAGGATTAACAGAATTTAAAAGAATAATAAAAGGTTTATTAAGTGCTTTTAATTCATTTACAACACGTTCTTCAGCCTTCACGTAATCTTCTCTTGGAATACCTGTAACAGAACCATCAGTTGTAATTAAAACACCAATAGTAGAATGTTCATCAATAACTTTTTTTGTGCCAATTTCAGCAGCCTGTTCAAATGGAATTTCATCATCAGACCAAGGAGTTTTGACCATTCTAGGCATATCATCTTCTAAATATCCGAATAGCATTATCTACTAAATAACCAACACAATCTACCAGTCTAGTTTTAAATTTTAAATTATTATCTAAAGTAATTTCAATAGCTTCATTTGGAATAAATTTTGGCTCTGTAGTCATAATAGTTTTTCCACCAGCACTTTGAGGAAGTTCATCCTTAGCTCGTTCTTTTTTATATTCATTATCAATATTAGGAATTACCAACAAATCCATAAAATTCTTAATAAAAGTAGACTTTCCAGTTCTAACAGGTCCAACAACACCTACATATATATCTCCATCAGTCCTTTTTGCGATGTCTTCATACAATCTTGTATTTTCCATCTATATACCTCCTTAAATATCAAAATGTTTGTACAAATAACTTTAGTTAATATATATTGAAATTTTTTATAGAATATGACAAGTTAATTCAAAAAACTTGATAAACGTAATAAAATATGATAGAATATCACTATTAAAAAAAATGCATATAATATACCAAATAAATAAGTTAAGACCGAAAGGAATGAAATAGAATGGATAAAATGCAAGATGCAATAAAGTTATTAAAGGTATATAACCAAGACCACATTATAAAACTATTGAACAAACTAGAGGAAACAAAAAAAGAAGAACTAGTTGAACAAATAAATAAAATAGATTTTCATCAAATTATGGAATTATATAGCAACACAAAAAAGCAAATTATAATAAAAGAAAATAAAATAGAAAATATAACATACTTAGACAAAGCAAAATTATCCAAAGAGCAAAAAGAAGAATTTGACACACTAGGAGAAGACATAATTAAAAGTGGAAAATATGCAGTTGTTACTATGGCAGGAGGTCAAGGAAGTAGATTACGGACATAATGGACCAAAAGGAACATTCAAATTAGATGTATATGGCAAAGGAAAGTACCTATTTGAAATTTTAGCAGAAAATTTAAAAGAAGCAAACAAAAAATACAATACAACAATACCTTGGTACATAATGACAAGTAAAGAAAACAATCAACAAACAATAGAATTCTTAGAAAAACACAACTTTTTTGGATATGATAAAAATAAAATAACAATATTCACACAAAGTGAATTACCATTAATAGACGAAGAAGGAAAACTCTTAATAAGTACAGAACACAAAATAAAAGAAGCATCAGATGGAAACGGAGGAACATATTCATCACTAAGAACAAATGGATGCTTAGCAGACATGAAAGAAAAAGGTATAAAATGGGTATTCATTGGAGGAGTAGACAATGTGCTCTTAAAAATGGCAGATGTTACATTATTAGGATTAGCAGTAAAAAAAGGAGTTCAAATAGCATCAAAATCAGTAGTAAAAGCAAATGCCCATGAAAAAGTGGGAGTATTCTGCAAAATGGATGGACACCCAAAAGTAATAGAATATGATGAATTACCAAAAAAAATGGCGGAAGAAACTGACGAAAATGGAGATCTAAAATATGGAGAATCACATATAATGTGTAATTTATATACAATAGAAGCCATTGAAAAAATAAGTAAAGAACCTTTAATATATCATAGTGCCTTCAAAAAAAATACATATATAAATGAAAATGACATAGAAATAATACCAGAAGAACCAAATTCATATAAATTTGAATCATTTATATTTGATGCATTTGAATTTTTTGATGATATTGCAATACTAAGAGGAAAAAGAGAAGATGACTTTGCACCAGTAAAAAATAAAGAAGGTGTAGATAGTCCACGAACAGCAAAAGAATTATACGAAAAATATTGGAATAAAAGTAAAAATATTGCTTTTAATTCATAGAAAGGGAAAAGAATGTTGAAAAATTCAATTTTTTTCCAATAAAACTTGTGACTTAGAAAGGAATGGTAGTAAAAATGGAAGAATGTAAAATTTCTAATTTATATAACTTAAATGAAACAATAGCAAAAGAAATATTTGAAGAAATTACATATCCATGGGAAGCATTACCAAAAATAAATGACTTTATTATAAAATTAGGAAACACATTAGATCAATCAAAATATAATAAAATAGGAGAAGATGTATGGATTGCAAAAAATGCCCAAATAATGCAAACAGCATATATTAAAGGTCCAGCAATCATTGGAGAAAATGCAGAAATAAGACATTGTGCATTTATTAGAGGAAAAGTAATAATAGGAGAAGGAGCAGTTGTTGGAAACTCAACAGAATTAAAAAATGTAATTTTGTTTAACAAAGTTCAAGTTCCTCATTACAACTATGTAGGAGACTCTATATTAGGATATAAAGCACATATGGGAGCAGGAGCCATAACATCAAATGTAAAATCAGACAAAAAGCTAGTAGTAGTAAAAAATGGCAAAGAAAAAATAGAAACAGGAATAAAAAAATTTGGAGCTATGATAGGAGACGAAGTAGAAGTAGGATGTGGAAGTATATTAAATCCAGGATCAGTAATTGGAAAAAATACTAACATCTATCCATTATCATCAGTAAGAGGAGTAATTGCACCAAATAGTATTTACAAAAATCAAAATGAAATTACAAAGAAATATTGAATATAAAAAAACGAAATTAACATTTTCTAAAAATTACAATTTACTTGTCAAGGATAATATATTATTTATGCAGTAACAATTCGGGGGGACCAGCAAATTACAGATTGTTAATAAAATTTCATAATTTATTATAAAATTTTAAGTACAATCTGTATGCAGTTGGGAGTTACAAATAAATAATATATTATCCTTGACCATTGAATATAAAAAAACCTAAAATTTTCTTAATATTTAATATATATTAGAAAATTTTAGGTTTTTTTTACTACATTTGTTGATTTCCAGGAATAAAATAATCAACAACTCCATAAATTAAAGCTCCAATAATTGCTGCAATCCAAGAAATTGAGTAACCTGATACAAAAAATTGTGTCACATACAAAACAATTGCTGCTAATGCAAAACCTACAAAGCCTTTACCAAAAGGACTAGCATGTAAACCAGTAAACTTAATAACTAAATAATCTATAACAGCCAAAACAATTGCAGCAATTATTAAAGTCCAAAAATTATTAATAGTAAATCCTGGAGTAAAAAATGCAGTAATTGCTAAGACAACTGCCGAAGCAATTAATCTACCAACTATTTGCCATACAGTAGAAGCTCCAGAGCTTGATTGACTTTCTTGAGTACCTTGCATAAGTCTTAACCTCCTTAGAATATAGAATTTATTATGCAAATTTTCAAAGGTTATAAAAATATTATTCTCAAAAAAAAATTAATTATTCAAAAAAATATGAATAAAAAAGTTAAAAAATGTAAAAAATATAAAAAACAAAAAGAAGGTGCACAAATGTTAATTACATTTTTTAGAAGTATAATTTTATATGTAGTTGTATTAATTGTAATGAGATTAATGGGAAAAAGAGAAATAGGACAATTACAACCATTTGAATTAGCAATATCAATAATGATAGCAGATTTAGCTACAATACCAATGACAGAAACAGGAATACCAATATTTAATGGAATAATACCAATATTAGGACTTTTAGTAATGCATCTAATAATATCAGTTATAAATATGAAAAGTTTAAAAGCAAGAGAAATAATATGTGGAAAGCCAAGTATACTAATATACCGAGGAAAAATAAATGAGCAAGCATTAAAAAAAGAAAGATTTACAATAAATGAACTACAAGAAAGACTAAGAGGAAAAGATGTAACTAGTTTAGGAGATGTAGAATATGCAATATTAGAAACAAGTGGAGAAGTAACAGTAATACAAAAACCAGAAAAAAGAGGAACAATACCAGAAGATTTTAACATAAAACCAGAATATGAAGGAATACCATATGATTTAGTAATAGACGGAAAAATAATGGAAAAAAACTTACAAGCAATAGGAAAAAATACACAATGGTTAAAAAAGCAAGTAGAAAAATTCAATATAAAACCAGAAGAAGCTTTAGTAGTAACAATAGACGGAAAAGGGCAAATTTTTTGCCAAAAAAAAGAACCTACTGAAGATACAGGAACTTAATGATAAATAAGAACAAAAAAGGAGAGAGGAATGTTAAAAGAAATTGTGATTTGTATTATAATAGTAAGCATGATATTGATTGGAAATTATATAACTCAAAATTATACCAAACAATCAATTTCAGAGCTTACAGATGAATTATCAAATATTAGAAATAAAGTTATGCAAGAAAATATAGAAAATGAAAAAATAAAAGAAGATGTAAAAAGTATTAATAAAAAATGGAAAGAAAAATATAATAAATTAGCTTATTATATAGAACATAATGAATTAGAAAAAATTGAAACAGAATTAACAGCAATAAAAAGCAAAATTGAAACTGCAGAAATTAAAAATGCAGTAAAAAATATAGATAAAAGCATATTTTTATTAAAAAATGTTCGAGACAGATATGCATTTAATTTAGAAAATATTTTTTAAAAATATAATATAAAAAAAGCGATTCTAAAAATGAAGTGAAGCCCAATTATTAAACTTTTTGTCTAATAATTGGGCTTCAATACATTTATAAAATATCGAAAAAATTTATCTATGAAATTTAAATTTGTTAATTAATCATGATGTTCTTTACTAATTTGTGCATATTTTTTTAATTTTTCATATACTAAATAATTAATAGTACCTGCAGGAAAATGTCCGTTTTTATCTTTTTTACCTGCTGGAACACCTGTCAAAACTTCAATGCCTTCTTCAATTGTAGAAATTGAATATATATGGAATTGATGATTTTTAACAGCTTGAATTATTTCATCTGACAATTGTAAATTATCTACATTTTGTATCGGAATCATTACACCATGAGAACCATCTAAACCACGCATTTTACATATTTGGAAAAAGCCTTCAATTTTTTCATTAACTCCACCAATTGGTTGTATTTGTCCTTTTTGATTTACAGAACCAGTTACAGCAATAGACTGATTAATTGGTATACCAGACAAACTAGATAATAAACCATACAATTCTGTACTAGAAGCACTATCACCATCTACACCATTATATAATTGCTCAAAACAAATACTTGCAGTTAAAGATAAAGGCATATCTTGTGCAAACATTTCACCTAAATATCCAGTTAATATTAATACACCTTTAGAATGTGAAGGTCCAGATATTTCAACTTCTCTTTCAATATTAATAATACCATTTTTTCCAGTATAAGTATTAACTGTAATTTTGGCAGGCTTTCCAAATGTATAATCTCCTATTGTCATAACAGTTAAACCATTTAATTCACCAACTTCAAAACCAGAGGTATTTATTAATAAAGAATTTTCTTTTATCATTTCCATATATTTACTATCATATTTTTTAACTCTATCAATTCTTTCAGAAAGAGCTTTTTCAATAAATTGACTAGTAACAACTTTAGATTTCGAAATTTTTGCCCAAGTAGCAGCTTCACCAACTACTTGAATTAAATCATCAAATCTAGTAGAAACTTTATTATGACTTCCAGCTAATCTAGAAGCATACTCAACTAAACGAGCCATTGCACTTTTATCTAAATGAGGTAATTGTTCATTAGAACAAAAACCATGAATAATTTGAGCCAATTTATGAAGATTATCAGAATTTATTTCAGCATCATCTTCAAATTCTACTTTAATCTTAAATAATTTTCTAAAATCAGAATCCATTGCCAAAAGAGTTTGATAAATATTTGCACTACCAATTAAAATTACTTTTAAATTTAAAGGTATTGGTTCAGGTTTTAAAGAAACCAAAACCATTGATGAACGTTGGTCTGCAGTATTTTCAATACTTAATTCTTTCACTCTTAAAGCCTTTTTTAAAGATTCATAACACATAGCATTTGCTAACAAATCTTTAGCTTGGAAAATAATATATCCACCATTTGCACGTTGCATAAGACCAGGCTTTAACATAGTATGATCTGTCTTTAAAGAGCCATAATAATTTTCATATTCCAAAGAACCAAAAATATTATGATAAGAATAATTAGAATCCATAATAACAGGAGCTCCTTCACGAGTTGAATTATCAACAAACAAGTTAACACGATAATTCAAACAAGGATCTGTTTTTTTCATAACAGGACCAGATTGCTGAGGAACAGATGATTTATTAGTATCATCCTCTAAAAAAACAGGAATATTTTTCAAAACATCTTGTTTTACATCATTTAAAAATTTATTAATTTTTTTATTTCTTTTATAATGAGACTTTAAAAAATTAATATGAACATTAACTGTAAGTAATGCTACATTTGACTGCCATTCTGATATTTTTTTGTCAGATTGACGTTCAATCTCTTTTATTTTACCAATGACATTCATAATTTGTTCTTGAACAAACACAGAATTGTCTTCATATTTTTGTTTAATAGAATCATCTAATTTTTCGAATTCATCTTCTTCAATAGCTTTTCCGTCAACAATAGGCATCATATAAATACCATTTTGAACAGCTTTAACTAGAAAACTATATTTTGCAACATCTTGATTTAACTTTTCTAATAGGGCAGAACGCTTTGCTTCAAACTCTTGCTTTATTAAAGATTTTTCTTTTTCAAAATCATCATTATTAAAAGTCTTTTTTATGTCTTTTCTAATTTCTTTTATAAATCCATCCATATCATCTTTGAATTTTTGACCTTGTCCAGCAGGCAATTCAACAGCAATAGGTTCATTTGGATTATCAAAATTATATATATAACACCAATCAGAAGGAGTTTTTTGCTTAGGAGCAATTTTTTCTAAATAATTTTTAGTATACATTGTTTTTCCAACTCCACTTGGACCTTCAAGATATAGATTATATCCTTTTACATTTACTTGCAACCCAAATTCTAAAGCTTTAATTCCACGGTCTTGACCAATTCCAGAATCAATTGGCTCTAATTCTTCTGTTGTATTAAAATTAAATATGTTTTCATCACAAGTCATTTTTAAATCTTTATAACTTAATTCTTTTTTATTTTTCATTGGTTTCCTCCAAATCTTTTCTTATTAGTATACACAATTTAAATACATTTTATATTAGATGTAAAAAAAAGTAAAGGGAATTTAGTGAAAAATCGAAAAATAAAAAAAGAAAAGGTACTTGACAAAAAGACAAAAGTGTAATACCTTATTAACATAAGCAAAACTGAAAAACAGTTTCTTATTAAAAAAGTATTATGTAGAAAATGTATACTATTATTAGAAATAGTGAATAATAAGGAAAGAAAATTTTACTAAAAAATAGAATGATAAAAGAGTAAAAAAAGCAAAAGAAAAAGGAGGAAAAAGATGGAAAAAAGAAAAAATGAAGAAGCCAAAAAAATGGCAAAAAATGTGGATGAAAGCAAGAAAAAAGGAAAAATAAGAGGAATAACATTAATAGCATTAGTAATAACAATAATAGTATTGTTAATATTAGTAGGAGTAACTTTATCAACATTATCAGGACAAGATGGAATATTGACTAAAGCAGCAACAGCC
>CANQTN010000018.1 GCA_947626815.1 uncultured Clostridia bacterium
TCGTGTAAAATTCGTGTAAATATAAAATAAGAGAGGAGAGAACAAAATGTCAAATGATTTATCATTGATTGATAAGAATATAAATCCTATTTTTGAAGAGATTAGAACTTTAATAAATAATAGTAGGAATAGAGTATATAGTGTAGTAAATACAGAAATGCTTAACTTATATTGGAATATAGGAAAAGTTATAATGGAAATTCAACAAGGAAATGTGAGAGCAAGTTATGGAGATGCTGTTTTACAAAAACTATCAGAAAAACTTACAAATGAATTTGGAAGAGGTTTTTCAGTTGATAATCTAGAAAAAATGAGAAAATTTTATATTGCATATCCAAATTCCGAAACATTGTCTCGGAAATTTAAGTTGGTCACATTATTTAGAACTAATCAAAATAGACGAAGAAAATAAAAGAAAATTCTATTTAAATGAATGTATTAATTCTAAATGGAGTGTTAGAGAACTACAAAGGCAAAGAGATTCACTATTATATGAAAGATTAACATTGTCACAAAATAAAGAAAAAGTATTAGAATTAGCTGAAAAGGGACAGATATTAAAAACAGGAAAAGATTTAATAAAAGATCCTTTTGTACTTGAATTCTTAGATATTAAAGAAAATACGGCATATTTAGAAAGTGACTTAGAAAAGAACATATTAGAACATTTAAAAGAATTTTTACTAGAACTAGGTAGAGGATTTAGTTTTGTAGGAAATCAAGTAAGATTAACATTAGAAGAAGATCATTTCTACCCTGATTTAGTTTTTTATAATAGATTAGTGAAATGTTTTGTAATAATAGATTTAAAGATAGGGAAAATAACACATCAAGATATAGGGCAAATGCAAATGTATGTTAATTATTATGACAGAGAAATAAAAACTAATGATGAAAATCCTACTGTTGGAATATTATTGAGTACTAATAAAAATAAAACTGTTGTTAAGTATACTTTACCTGAAAATAATGAAACTATATTTGCATCAGAATACAAACTACATTTACCCACAGAGGAAGAATTAATTGAAGCAATAGAAGAAGAAAAAAAGAATTTAGAATTAAACGAAAGTTAAGTATATGTAAAATTTGCACATACTGCAAATGACAAAAAAATATTTCATAATAAGATAAATAAGGCTAATACAGAAAATGAAAATAAATAAGAATAACAAATATGGAGGTAAATATATTGATAGGAAAAATTATAAATAATAAAAGTATAGAAGCAGAAAATTTTGTCGCATGTTTATTTGAAAAATTAGGTTTTATTAATCTAGCAGATAATGAATTAATAGTAAGACCTAGAATATTTCTTCCTGACTTTGTATTTAAATATAAAGAAAAGAAGTATTGTATTGAAGTAAAAGTTCTTTTTTCTGCTAGTATTTTGGGAAAAAGTATCGAAAAATTTTATGAATTATTAAAAAAAACAGAATACTATGGAGTTTTTGTTATATTAGATAAAGTGCCTATACAATATAAAAAACTTATAAAAGAAAAATATGACATAGATATCTATGATATATCAAATATTTTATATTTAATATATGGTGATAGAGAATTACAAAAGAAACTTAATAATATAATTGACTTTTCTTTAGATGGAATAACTCCTCAAGAAATCAATATAGAAACTAATACTTATAAAGTTAATTCTAAAACAATAAGAAAAGAAATTAATTATATAGAAAAATTGTCTGAAATTGAAGAAGGAAAAGAAGATGCAAAAAAATATGAAAAACTACTTGAAGAAATAATTAAAGATATTTTTTCAGATGAGCTAATGCTATTTCAATCACAATATAGAACAGAAGATGGAATTAATATATTTGATATGATTTGCAAAATCAAAAATGGAGTAAATGATGATTTCTTTTCGATAATTGAAAAGTTTTATAAAACAAAGTATATATTATTTGAATTTAAAAATTATAAAGCTCCAATAAAGCAAGGACAAATTTGTACAACAGAAAAATATCTATTTGAAGCAGCATTAAGGAAAGTAGCAATAATAATTAGTAGACATGGTATAGATGAAAATGGAAAGAAATTAGCAGAGGGAATATTAAGAGAAAGTGGAAAGCTAATAATAGTATTAAACGATACAGATTTAAAAAGAATGATTGAACTCTATATAAAAGGGGATAAGCCAACAGTAGTATTTACAGAAAAATTAGATGAAATATTAACTAGATTAGAAAAATAATAATAATCAATATATGAGGCATTGGGAGAATACTTTGTATTTGTTTTGGAAAAATGGTAAAATATTAAAAAATATTTATTTAATTTTAATTAGATTTATATAAGATTATTTAGTTTAGAAAAACAAAGTTTATGACCCAAGTCGTGTAATTGGTAATTATGTTTACAAAAAACATAAAAAGGCGAACGAATTACACGAATTTTTAGGTTAATAGTTGTCATTTTTTTGGGTCATAAAGGAGGTAAAATGTTTAAATTAGTATCAAATTATAAACCAACTGGCGACCAGCCAGAAGCAATAGAATATTTAAGCAAAGGAATAAAAGAAGGCAAGAAATTCCAGACACTTCTAGGGGTTACAGGCTCTCGGAAAGACTTTTACAATGGCAAATATAATTCAAAAAGTACAAAAACCAACTCTTGTTTTAGCACACAATAAAACACTAGCTGGACAACTTTATAGCGAATTCAAAGAGTTCTTCCCAGAGAACGCAGTTGAGTATTTCGTTTCATATTATGATTATTATCAACCAGAAAGTTATATAGCTTCATCAGATACTTATATAGAAAAGGATTCATCAGTTAATGATGAAATAGATAAATTAAGACATTCTGCTACACTTTCTTTATTTGAAACAAGAGATGTTATTATTGTTGCATCAGTTTCATGTATTTATGGTTTAGGAGATCCTATAGACTATCAAGGAATGATGTTATCACTAAGACCAGGAATGCAAAAACAAAGAGATGAAGTACTAAAAAAGTTAATTACAATGCAATATACTAGAAATGAAATAGACTTTAAGAGAGGAACTTTTAGAGCAAAAGGAGATATTGTAGAAATATATCCATCTAATAAATCAGAATCAGCAGTAAGAGTGGAATTTTGGGGAGATGAAATTGAAAAAATAATAGAAATTAATCCTTTAACAGGAAAACCAATTGGAACTAGACGTCATATTTTAATTTCACCTGCTTCTCATTATGTTACAACTAAACAAAAAATGGAAAAAGCAATTGTCACAATTGAACAAGAAATGGAAGAAAGAGTAAAGTATTTTAAATCTAAAAATAAATTAATAGAAGCTCAAAGAATAGAAGAAAGAACAAATTTTGACATAGAAATGATGAAAGAAACGGGATTCTGTTCTGGAATTGAAAATTATTCAAGACATATAAGTGGAAGACCTGAAGGAACACCACCATATACATTATTTGATTATTTTCCAGATGATTTTTTATTATTGATAGATGAATCTCATGCAACAATACCTCAAGTAAAAGCAATGCATAATGGTGATAGAGCAAGAAAAGAATCATTAGTAGAATATGGATTTAGATTACCATCAGCATTTGATAATAGACCATTAAAGTTTGAAGAATTTGAACAAAAATTAAATCAAGTAATATTTGTTAGTGCAACACCAGCTGAATATGAAAAAGAACATTCTGGAGATAATGTAGTAGAACAAATTATAAGACCAACAGGTTTATTAGATCCAAAAATAGAAGTAAAACCAGTAACTAATCAAATAGATGATTTATTAGAACAAATAAGAATAAGAGTAGAGAAAAAGGAAAGAGTTTTAGTTACAACCTTAACTAAAAAAATGGCAGAAGACTTAACTGAATATTTAAAAAGTTTAGATATAAAAGTAAATTATATGCATTCAGATACAAAAGCATTAGAAAGAATGCAAATAATTCGTAATTTAAGACTAGGAGAATTTGATGTTCTAGTAGGTATAAACTTATTAAGAGAAGGATTAGACATACCAGAAGTTTCTTTAGTAGCTATTTTAGATGCTGACAAAGAAGGTTTCCTTCGTTCAGAAAGATCATTAATACAAACTATAGGTAGAGCAGCAAGAAATACAAATGGAACAGTAATAATGTATGCAGATGAATTAACTGAAAGTATGGAAAAGGCAATTTCAGAAACAAACAGAAGAAGAAAAATTCAAGAAGAATATAATAAAGAACATAATATAATTCCAAAAACTATTCAAAAATCAGTACGTGATAATATTGCAGTAACAACAATTGAAGATATAAGTGTTGAATATAGATTAGAAAAAACTGATGATATAAAAGATGCAATTAGTAAATTAACAGATGAAATGCTAAAATATGCAGCTGATATGGAATTTGAAAAAGCAGCAGAAATAAGAGATAAAATAAAAGAATTAGAAAAATTAGCAGGAAATTAATTATCATTAGGCTATTCTTTTTTACAGCTTTTGGGAGAAATGGGCTATATTAAGTCAACTTAAGAAATTGCTCTAGATAATATATTATTTATGCAGTAACAATTCGGGGGGACCAGCAAATTACAGATTGTAATGCAAATCTTATAATCTATTATAAAATTTAGTATACAAGCTGTTATGTAGCTGGGAGTTACAAATAAATAATATATTATCTAGAGCAATTTCTTGAGTTGTCAGTATTACATGTCATGAAAGGGTGCCATAAAATGATTTTAGAACTTCTTATTTAAATCTTCTTGAACGAACTTTTGAATGTATTTTTTTAATATAGCCCATTTCTCCCTAAAGCTGTAAAAAGAATAGCCTAATTATAATTTTTACAAATCATATAAATTGTTTTCTACCATAAGTTTAGCTTCTTTAGCAGTTTTAGCATTAGGAGAATTTAAAGAAGCTTCTATAAAATCAGGATGATTTAGTAAGAACTCTCTCATAGTAGTATAAGGATCATGATAAAATCCTTTTAACATGTCTAATTGACCTTCTGTAATAGTTCCTAATTCATATGCTTTTTCAAAAAGAGAATCATCTACAACAGCAAGTGAGATTGTTTTTATTCCTTCATTTTTTAGAACTTCAGTTCCTCCTTGTTTTCTATCAACAACATAACAAGTCCATGATAGTTCTCCATTTAAATTTCTTATAGCTGGTATCCATGAACGTACATAATTTGAAGCAGCTGTTACTAGGTCAGAAGCATTTAAAACCTTTTTATTACTTAAATCTGTTATTTTTTCAGTTGAAGAAAAATCATATGGACTTACAAATGCTTCCATATCTTTAAATAAAGTAAGATGAGGTTTTTTTAACAAATATGCTATCATGTTTGAAAAATACCAATCTCTTCTTTCACCACCAGAAATATAATCGATTTCATCTACATTAACATTATCTGTTATTGCTTTTACCATAGTATCAATAGTATATTTAAAAATATCATTACTTTCATATTGAGCTTTTACATTTTCAAAAACTTTCTTAGGTAAGTTTATTCTATCTGCAAGTAATGTATCTATGTAAGATAAAAATTCAGTTGCAGATTTTTCATCTCCATAAAGAAAATGAGTGTTAACAAAATATGGTGAAATCATTCCAGAAGTTAAAAAAAATGGTTTGTTTTCTTCACAAAATTTTATTGCTTTTGTTTTAAATAAATATGATATAATATTAGACATAATATTTTCCCCCTTAAATTTTTTATATTCTAGTAAAGTTGTTTATATATTAGTATATATTTGTTACAGAATACAATTATGTGAAATTAATCTAAAGATATTTTAATGAAAAAAACATATTTTGTCAATAAAAAAGCTGTTTTATATTGAAAATATCCTACATAAACTTGAAAAAAAATCTAAAAAATGATAATATAATGAAAAATCAAATATATTTATAAATAAAAATAAGAGGAGGATAAGGATGAAAATTTTATTAAAAAATGGAACATTAATTGATTACAAAACAAATACATTTGGAAAAAAGGATATTTTAATAGAAAACGAAAAAATAGCAAAAATTGAAGATACTATTGAAGAAATAGCAGATAAAATAATTGATTGTACAAATTTATATATTATGCCTGGAATGATTGATATGCACTGCCATTTAAGAGAGCCTGGATTTGAACATAAAGAGACAATCGAAACAGGTAGCAGAAGCGCCGTTTGTGGTGGTTTTACTACTATTTGCCCAATGCCAAATACAAAACCAACACCAGATAGCGCTATTATTTTGCATCAAATTATAGATGAATCTAAAAGAGTAAATTTATGTAATGTACTTCCATATGCCTCTGTATCTAAAGGAGAAAAAGGGGAAGAATTAGTAGATTTTGAAGAACTAAAAAAAGCAGGTGCTATTGCATTTTCTGATGATGGAATGCCAGTTGTTAACAGCAAAATGATGAGAGAAGCTATAATTGAAGCAGATAGACTTGGAACTTTTGTTGCATCTCATTGTGAAGAAAAATCAGTATCAGCAGGAGCTATAAATGCTGGAAAAGTTGCTGAAAAATTAGAAGTAGAAGGAGTCTTACCAGAAGCAGAGGAAATTATGGCAGCAAGAGAAATAGTAATTTCAGAGACAAATAATGTAAGAGCACATATTTGCCATATTAGTACTAAAACAACTAGAAATATGGTAAGAGATGCTAAAAAGAGAGGAGTAAAAATCACTTGTGAAACATGCCCACATTACTTTACATTTACAGTTGATGAAGTATTAAAAACAGGTGTAAATGCAAAAATGAATCCACCTTTAAGAGAAGAAAAGGATAGACAAGCAATAATAGAAGGTCTACAAGATGGAACTATTGATTGTATAATAACAGATCACGCACCACATGCAGAAAATGAAAAAGAAAAAGGATTAGCTACTGCTCCAAATGGAATTATTGGATTTGAAACAGCATTATCAGCGGAAATTATGAATTTAATAGATACAGAAAAATTAACATATTTAGATTTAGTAAAATTAACTTCTTATAACCCTGCCAAGATTTTGAAAATAGATAGAGGAACTATTGAAGAAGGCAAAGTAGCAGATATAACAATATTTGATCCTAATGAAAAGTACACATATACAAAAGATATGATAGTATCAAAATCTAAAAATAGTCCATTTGTTGGAAAAGAATTAAAAGGAAGAGTGCAATATACTATTGTAAATGGTAGGATTGTTTATGAAAAAGAATAGAAAAATGCTAAAAAAAATTAAAAACATTAATTCTAATTTATAAAATTATATAAAAAAGGAGCTAAATAATAATGAATGCAATTGATAGATTAATAGAAAAAATACAAAAAACAGATAATCCAACTGTAATGGGATTAGATCCAAGATATGAAATGTTGCCTAAATGTGTAACTGATAAATATCCAAAAACTTTAGAAGGTGTAAAAAAAGCTATAATTGAGTTTAATAAAACACTAATTGATAATGTATATGACATTATTCCATCTATAAAACCTCAAATTGCTTTTTATGAAATGTATGGAATAGCTGGAATGGAAGCTTTTAAAGAAACTTGCAGTTATGCTAAAGAAAAAGGAATGATAGTAATTGCAGATATTAAGAGAGGAGATATAGGCTCAACTGCTACACGGATATTCTAATGCATTTTTAGGAAGGACATTGATTGGTGAAAAGGAAGAATCAATTTATGATGTGGATTTTGTAACTGTAAATGCTTACATGGGTACTGATTGCGTTAAACCTTTTATAGAAGACTGCAAAAAATATAATAAGGGAATATTTATATTAGTAAAAACATCAAATCCATCATCAGGAGAATTACAAGATTTAAAATTAGAAAGTGGAGAAGAAATTTATAGTAAAGTAGCAGAATTAGTAGAAAAGTGGGGAGAAGAATTAAGAGGAAAATATAATTATAGTAGTATAGCAGCAGTTGTTGGTGCAACTTATCCAGAACAATTAGAGCAAATAAGAAAAATAGCACCACATACATATTTTTTAATTCCAGGTTATGGAGCTCAAGGAGGAAAAGCAGAAGACATTGCTTTAGGTTTTGATAAAAATGGATTAGGAGGTATTATAAATGCTTCTAGAAGTTTAATGTGTGCTTACAAATCTGATAAATGGAAAGAACAATTTACTGAAAAAGAATATGGAAAAGCTACAAGAGCTGAAGCAATAAGAATGAGAAATGAGTTAAAAGAAAGTATTAATTTTTAATAAAAAATAGATGGGAGGAAATTTTTATGACAGAATTATTGTTAGCTGAATTGATAAATAAACAACAATTAAAATCTGATATATTTAAGTTTAGTGTTAAAGCTCCAAATATTGTAAAAAATGCTAAACCAGGTAATTTTATTGAAATAAGAGTATCTGAACAAGTTGAGCCATTTTTAAGAAGACCTATTAGTATTTATAATTTAGATAAAGAAAATGGTATTTTAGAATTTATTTTTCAAGTTAAAGGAAAAGGAACAGAAATTTTATCAAAAGCAGAAATTGGAGCACAAATTGATATAGTAGGTCCTTTAGGTAATGGAACTTTTAAATATGAAAGTTATCAAAATATTGCAATTCTTGGAGGAGGAATAGGAATATTTCCTTTATATGAATTGGCAAAATCAGCTAAAAACGATGGTAAAAATGTAAATATTTATATAGGTTTTAGAAATAAGGATTTAGTAATGCTAGAAAGTGAATTTAAAGAAATATCTAATAAATTAGTTCTAACAACAGATGATGGTAGCTATAGTCAAAAAGGATTTGCAATTGATTATTTAGAAAAAGATATAAATAATGGAAAAATAGATGCTATTTTTAGTTGTGGTCCATTACCAATGCTTAAAGCAGTACAAAAATTAGCTATAGAGAAAAATATTCCTTGTCAGTTATCTTTAGAAGAAAAAATGGCTTGTGGTTTAGGAGTATGCTTAGGATGTGCGGTTAAAACTGCAAAAAGTACAATTGAAAATCCAGAATATTGGCATGTTTGTAAAGGAGGACCTGTATTTAATGCAAAAGATATAGACATCAGCTAACTTTTAATCGTTATTTTGTATTTTTAAATATATTATTAAAAAATAAAAATGAAAAGGTGAAAAAAATGCCAGGATTTACAATACATTTAGCAATAGGAAAACGCTATATGGAAAAACATAAAAATGAAATATTTGACACACAAGATTTTATAAAGGGAATAATAGCTCCAGATTTAAATGAAAATTTTACAGAAATAGAAAAAGAAAAATCTAAATCTCATTATGGAAAATGGGGAAAAGATTTAACTATTACAGAAATAGACAAATTTTTAGAAGATAAAAAAGTCAATATTAATTTAGATTATTGGAAAGGCTACTTTATGCATTTATTAACAGATTATTATTTTTATAATATAGATTTTAAAAGTGAACATGAACAAATAATAAAAAATAATGACAATTTTTATTATGATTATGATTGCTTAAATAAAAAACTTAATGAAAAATATCAAACAGACATTTATAAAATAAAACCAATAGAAGAATATATGTACATTGTAAATAATAAACCAAAATATTTAAAATCAGAAAAAGTGGAATCTTTTATTGAAAAGATATCGAGTTTAAATATTGAAAATGAAGTAGAAATAATTAAAGAAAATGGAATGGGGGGACTAAAATAAATGAATACAAAGATTAATTTTGCAGGAATAGAAATGAAAAATCCTGTGACAGTTGCATCTGGGACATTTGGATATGGAAGAGAATATAGTAATTTTTTTGACTTAAGCAAATTAGGAGGAATAATTACAAAAGGAACATCATTAAAACCTAAAGCTGGAAATAAACCATCAAGAGTTTGCGAAACAGCAAGTGGTATGTTGAACTCAATAGGATTACAAAATCCAGGAGTAGAATACTTTGCTAATAATGATTTACCTTTTTTAAAAGAATTTGACACTGCAATTATTGTAAATGCATGTGGAAGTAGTATTGATGAATATGTTGAACTTTGTAAGATATTAAATACTTTAGATATAGATGGAGTTGAATTAAATTTATCTTGTCCTAATGTAAAAGAAGGATGTATGGCTTTTGGCAATACTTATGATGGCGTAAAACAAGTAACTTCAAAAGTAAGAAAAGTATTAGATAAGCCTTTAATTGTAAAATTAACGCCAAATGTTACAGATATTGCATCAATTGCTAAAGCAGTAGAAGATGGTGGCGCAGATGCAGTATCATTAATAAATACATTACTAGGAATGAAAATTGATATAGATAAACGAAAACCTGTACTTGCAAATAATACAGGAGGTCTTTCAGGTCCAGCAATCAAACCAGTAGCAGTTCGAATGGTTTATCAAGTATCTCAAGCAGTAAATATTCCAATATTAGGAATGGGTGGAATTGTAAGTGGTGATGATGCAATTGAATTTATGCTAGCAGGAGCTAATGCAATTTCAATTGGTGCAGGTAATTTTATTAATCCATATACAAGTGTTAAGACAGTTGTTGAAATTGAAAATTACATGAAAAAACATAAAATTGATGATATCAATGATATAGTGGGAACTGTACAAATGAATTAAAAAAACGATAAACTTTCAATATAAAAAATAAAACCATTTTTTAATGGTTTTATTTTTTGACTTAATAATAATTTAAGCATTAGAACTTTGAGAAGAATCTCCACCAGGTCCAACATATTGTGATTTTCCAAATGCTAAAATCATATAGAAAATACTTGGTAAGAAGTAAATTCCAACAGCATAACCACCATCTTTACCAAATGATTTAGCTAATTTATAAGCTAAAACTGCAGTTAAAGCAATCATTGCTATCCAACCAACAAATGGAATAATAGCTGTTAAATATAATAAAAGTAACCATGGTGATAAACCTGAAATTTTAAATAAAATTACGGTATTATAAATTGGAATAATTGATTTCCAACCTTTTTGACCAGCTTTTGTAAATAATTTCCACATAGCTATTATTTGAACAACAGCAATAGCAATTATTACAGCCATATATGCTCCCAAAAATGCTGAAAGACCAGCTATTGCTCCAGCTGATAAATCATTGGAACTCAAATCATAAGAATAATTGTAACTCATTTGTATATCCTCCTTTTTAATTTTCAATTTCAGTATCCCACTTTTTGTCAAAAAAGTCAATAAAAATTTAAAATAAAATAAAATTCGACACAAAGATATAAATTTTTTTAAAATCCATTGTATTAAAATTTTTTGTTTGATATAATTTAAGTATAATAAAATATAATTTATTTAATACATATTTATTATGAGGAGGATGAAAATATGTGTTCTCAATGTGAAAACAAAAAAGATGATTTTATAGAAAAACTTTTTTTAGAATATAAACCAATAAAAGATAATTTAATTCAAATGTTAAATGAAGTACAAGAACATTATGGATATGTTCCAATAGATGTACAAAAACAGTTATCAGAATTTTTATCTATACCAATGGCAGAAATTTATGGAGTAGTTACATTTTATTCTAGATTTTCACTAAAACCAAAAGGAAAATATAATATTTCAGTATGTTTAGGAACAGCATGCTTTGTTAAAGGATCACAAAAAATAATGGATAGATTAATAGATAGATTAAAAATAAAACCAGGAGAAACAACAAAAGACGGTCTATTTTCTATAGAAGAAACTAGATGTGTAGGTGCATGTGGTTTAGCACCAGTATTTACAGTAAATGGAGAAGTTTATGGCAAAGCTACTGTTCAAAAATTAGACCAAGTTTTAGATGAATTAATGAAAAAATAGTAATTTCGTTATTTTAAGGAGGAATTTCTAATGAAGACGATTGAAGAAATCAATAAAATAAGAGAAGAAAAAAGAAAAGAATTGGAACTAAGAAAAAATACAAAAGCAGATACAAGGGAAAAACATATTTTAGTATGTCATGGTACAGGATGTACTTCTTCAAAATCTCCTAAAATTTTAGAAGAATTTAAAAGAATTATAAAAGAAAAAAATATTGAAAATGTAAGAGTAATAAAAACAGGTTGTTTTGGATTATGTGCTAAAGGGCCAATAGTTATTATTAGACCAGAAGATACTTTTTACGCAATGGTAAAACCAGAAGATTGTGAAGAAATTATACAAACACATATAATAGAGGGGAACAAAGTAGAAAGATTACTTGCAAAAGATGTTGACGGAAAAAAAGTTAATAGTTTAGATGAATTAAATTTTTACAAAAAACAAAAAAGAATTGCATTAAAAAATTGTGGTGTTATAAATCCAGAAGATATTGATGAATATATAGCATTTGATGGATATAAAGCACTAGAAAAAGTTTTAAAAGAGATGTCACAAGAAGAAGTAATAAAAGAAATTACAGATTCTGGACTTCGTGGTAGAGGTGGAGCTGGATTTCCTACAGGCAAAAAATGGGAATTAACAAAAGCCTCAGAAGAAAAACAAAAATATGTTGTATGTAATGCTGATGAAGGTGACCCAGGAGCTTTTATGGATAGAAGTATATTGGAAGGAGATCCTCATTCAGTTTTAGAAGCAATGGCAATTGCAGCATATTGCATAGGAGCTAATAAAGGTTTTATATATGTAAGAGCAGAATATCCTATTGCTGTTCAACGTCTAAAAATAGCAATCGAACAGGCAAGAAATTATGGTATTCTTCGGAACTAATATATTTGATTCAGGTTTTGACTTTGATATAGAAATAAGATTAGGTGCTGGTGCATTTGTTTGTGGTGAAGAAACAGCACTATTAGAATCAATTGAAGGAAAACGTGGTCAACCTAGAGTAAAACCTCCTTATCCTGCCCAAAGTGGTTTATGGGGAAAACCAACATTAATAAACAATGTTGAAACATATAGTAATATAGCACAAATAATTTTAAATGGTAGCCAATGGTATTCATCAATTGGTACTGAAAATTCAAAAGGAACAAAAGTATTTGCTTTAGGTGGAAATGTAAACAACATAGGGTTAGTAGAAGTACCAATGGGAACAACATTAAGAGAAATTGTATATGATATTGGTGGTGGAATTCCAAATAATAGAGATTTCAAAGCAGCACAAACGGGAGGACCTTCTGGAGGATGTATACCAAAAGAACATTTAGATACACCAATTGACTATGAATCATTAAAAGAAATTGGTTCTATGATGGGGTCTGGTGGATTAATTGTAATGGATGATACTAAATGTATGGTAGCTCTTGCTAAATTCTATTTAGAATTTACTGTAAGTGAAAGTTGTGGCAAATGTACTCCATGTAGAATAGGAACTAAAAGAATGTTAGAAATTTTAACAAAACTTTGTGATGGAAAGGGTTGCAAAGAAGATATAGAAAAGTTAGAAAGACTAGCATTAAACATTCAAAAGGCAAGTGTATGTGGACTACGGACAAAGTGCACCAAATCCTGTAATTAGTACATTAAAATATTTTAGAAAAGAATTTGAAGAACATGCAATTGATAAACAATGTAGAGCATTAGAATGTAAAGCAATGTCAAAAATAACAATCAATGAAGAAAAATGTAAAGGATGCCGGACTATGTCAAAAACATTGTCCAGTAAATGCGATAGAAGGAGAAGCAAGAGAAAAAAGAAAAATTAATCAAGATAAATGTATAAAATGTGGTACATGTTTAAATAATTGCCCATTTAAAGCAATTGGTTAACAAAAAATAACAAATGAGGAGGAACTAATCAATGGGAGTTTCAATAGTTTTAGTTTTAGTATTAATTAGTTTTATTTATAATATTGCAAAAAAGAATAGAATTTTATTAAATGTCTTAATGTGCTTAGTACCATTTGGATTAACATGGACATCTATACTATATACATTTTATAATACATCAAATGGCATAGATATAGTAATAAACATTAGTAATTTAGCATCATGCACATGTGGATTAATATTAATGATAGTGGCAATATTATTAGTAATAAAAGATAGAAAAGTTATAAGAGCAAGCAAGTCTATGTTATTACTAGTAATGGTAATAGTTTATACATGTATGTTATTACTAAATCAACCTAATTATAGTATATTTACAGGAATTTCTGACTATTATAGAAGACTTTATATGATAAATATTGGAATAGGCTTATTATTTATATTACAAATAAATTTATTTGTTAATTTAATTTCAAATAATAAAAAATTGGATAAATAATAAATTAATATTTTATGTACCTAGAAAGGAATGGTATTGTTATGGAAAATAATATGATTAACTTAAATATAGATGGGCAACAAATACAAGTAAAAGAAGGAACAACTATATTAGAAGCTGCAAAAATAGCTAAAATTGATATACCAACTTTATGCTTTTTAAAAGGTATTAATGAAGTTGGTGATTGTAGAATGTGCATAGTAGAAGTAGAAGGAAGAAGAGGTTTTGTTACATCTTGCATTCAAAAAGCAGAAGAAGGAATGGTAGTACATACAAATACACCTAGTATAATAGAAGCAAGAAGAGTGGTATTAGATTTAATTATTTCAAATCATAAGGTTGACTGCTTAACTTGTACACGTTCTGGAAATTGTGAACTACAAAAATTAGCAAAAAAACTTAATGTAACAAATATTGAATTTCAAGGCGAAATAATAGAACATGAGATAGATGATTTATCTCCATCGATTGTTAGAGATTTTAACAAATGTGTTTTATGCCGAAGATGTGTAGCAACTTGTAAAAATGTACAATCAGTCGGAGCAATTGATTGCATAAATAGAGGCTTTACATCTTGCATATCAACAGTAGAAAATAAAAGCTTAAATGATGTAAATTGTACTTTTTGTGGTCAATGCATACAATCTTGCCCAACAGGTGCTTTACATGAAAAAGAAACAATAAATGAAGTTTGGGAAAAAATAAAAGACAAAGAAAGTTTTGTAATAGCTCAAACAGCACCAGCAGTTAGAGTAGCACTTCGGAGAAGAATTTGATATGGACATTGGAACAAATGTAACAGGAAAAATGATATCAGCTTTAAAAAGAATAGGATTTGATAGAGTATTTGATACAAATACTGGTGCAGATTTTACAATTATGGAAGAAGCAAATGAATTTATAGAAAGATTTACAGAAAATGAAAACTTACCTATGATTACTTCTTGCAGTCCTGGATGGGTAAAATTCATAGAAATGAATTACCCAGAACTATTACCTCATTTATCAAGCTGTAAATCACCACATCAAATGTTAGGAAGCTTATTAAAGACATATTACGCAAAAAAAGAAGGCATAGACCCTGAAAAAATTTATGTAGTTTCAATCATGCCCTGTATAGCTAAGAAATTTGAAAGACAAAAAAGTGAAATGAAAAATAATGGACTTTATGATGTTGACAATGTTATTACTACACGTGAATTGGCAAAAATGATTAAACAAGCTAATATTGATTTCATAAATTTACCTGATGAAACATTTGATGCTCCAATGGGAGAAGCAACAGGAGGAGGAGCAATATTTGGAACTACAGGTGGAGTTATGGAAGCAGCCCTTAGAACAGCACAAGATACATTAACAGGTAAAAATTTAGAAAAAATTGAGTTTGAGCAAGTACGAGGTGGAGAAGGAATAAAAAGAGCTAGTTTAAATATTGCTGGAAAAGATATAAAAGTAGTTGCAGCAAGTGGATTATCAAATGCCAGAAAAATACTAGAAGAAATAAAATCAGGGAAAGCAGATTATCAATTTGTAGAGATAATGGCATGTCCTGGAGGATGTGTAATGGGTGGAGGACAACCAATAAAGGATTCTAAAACACGCTCAGAAGTTGATATAAGAAAATTAAGAGCAGATGCGTTATATTCAATAGATGAAAAAAGCGTTATAAGAAAATCACACGAAAATGAAGTTGTAAAACAAATATATAAAGAATATCTAGAAAAGCCAGGAAGCTATAGAGCAGAAAAATTATTACATACAACATATAAAAAAAGAGAAAAATATAACATATAGAAATTTTTATAATATAAATGGAACTATTTGCTAATTGTCTTGCTGGTAGTATCATATAAAAAAATAAATTCAAAAATTCGTTCAAGAAGATTTAAATAAGAAGTTCTAAAACAATTTTATGGCACCCTTTCATGGCAAGCATGAACATTTTCCATAAAATTATTAAAGAACTTCTATATTAAATTTCTTTCAATTCATTTTTTCATTTATTTTTTTATATGATACTACCAGCAAGACAATTAGCAAATAGTTCCATTTATATTAAAAAATTACAAGAAGAAGGACGCTTTTAATCTCCGAAAGGGAAAAAGAAAAACGCCCATAAATTCCTATCTGCAGTTATTGTTGTTTTGCTTTTCATTATTATTTCTGTTTTGATTATTGTTATTATTGTTGTTGTTATTGTTGTTATTTTTGTTTTCTTTACTATTTTTATTTGACATAACAAGCACCTCCAATCAAGTTTAATTATATTTTTACCTATATTGCTCAAAATTATACGATTATTATTTGTTTTTTTTTGGTATTTGATATATAATAATTTAAAATTTATATTTAAAAATTAATAATAACAAAAATACAAAAAATAAATATAATTATTTAGAGGTGGTAATAAAATGGATTTTGAAAATATAAAGCTAAAGGAATTTAATGACTACATAAAATATAGAAAAGTGGCTATTATAGGTTTAGGAGTAAGTAACATACCATTAATTGATTATATGTATGATAAAAAAGCAAAAGTAACTGTTTTTGATGAAAGAGAAATAGATAGTATACCAAATCAAATAATGAATAAAATAACAAATTATGGTTTTAAATTTTATTTTGGAAAAAATTGTTTAGAAAAATTAAATGGTTTTGATATTATATTTCGTTCACCAAGTTGCTTACCAACGAAAATTGAACTTCAAAGAGAAGAAAATAATGGTGCTATTGTCACAACAGAAATTGAAATGTTAATGAAAATGGCTCCATGTAAAATGATTGGAGTAACTGGTAGTGATGGAAAAACAACAACTACAAGTTTAATATGTAATATATTAAAAAAAGCAGGATATAATACTTATTTAGGAGGAAATATTGGAAATCCATTATTTACTAAACTTTCAGAAATAAAGCCAGAAGACATTATTGTTTTAGAATTAAGCAGTTTTCAGCTAATGGGAATGGAAATAAGTCCAGACATAGCTGTTATTACTAATATAACTCCAAATCATTTAAATATACATAAAGATTATGAAGAATATATAGAAGCAAAGAAAAATATTTTTAGATATCAAAATAAAGATGGAATACTTATTTTAAATTATGATAATAAAATAACAAGAAACTGTGAAAAAGAAGCTAATGGAAAAGTCATATTTTTTAGCTACAAAGAAAAATTAGATAATGGAATTATTGTAGATGGAAATGTAATAAAAGAATGTGAAGATAGGATAAGAAAACATATATTTAATGGTGAAGATACAATATTAAGAGGAAACCATAATTTGCAAAATATTGCAACAGCAATTGCAGCAACGAAAAGTTTAGCATCTATAGATGACATAACTGAAGCAATAAAAGAATTTAAGCCAGTAGAACATAGAATTGAATTTATTAAAGAAATAGATGAAGTAAAATGGTATAATGACTCAGCAAGTTCTTCTCCTACAAGAACTTTATCTGGAATCAATGCATTTGATGAAGATATAATATTAATTGCAGGGGGATATGACAAAAATTTAGATTATGAAGTTTTAGCAAAACCAATTGTAGAAAAAGTCAAATCATTAATTTTAATAGGCCAAACTTCTGGAAAAATTTTTGAAGCAGTAAAAAAAGAATTAGAAAATCAAAATAAAGAATTACCTATATACATGTGTGATGATTTAAAACAAACAGTAGAGTTGGCAAAAAAAGTAGCAAAACCAGGGAATATAGTTTTATTTTCTCCTGCAAGTGCAAGTTTTGATATGTTTAAGGATTTTGCTGATAGAGGAATTAAGTTTAAAAATTTAGTAAATAATATATAAAGTAAAATAACCTTTTTAATATTCTGTACATATAATATACAAAATATTAAGGAGGTTATTAATATGTATAACAACGAATCATATGAAGAATACATAAGGAGTATTTTAGGATATCCAAATTATAGTAACAATTATTTTGAAAATGGAAATTATTACCCTAATAATTATAGAAATATTAATGAGGAAAATGAACTAGAGCAATATTATCCAGAAATATATAAAATAGTATATCCAATGATATCTAAAGAATGTTTAAACAATACTAATCCTATTTCTGAAGAACTAATTGAAGAAATGACAGATAAAATTTATAATTCAATAGAAGTAGATAATGAAATACAATTAAATATAAATTTAAAAAATGAAACAAATAATAGAAATGTATCTAATAATGTTAATACCAAAAAAGAAGTAACTAACAATACAAAAATTGAAAATAGACAAATACGAAATAATAATCTGAGAGATTTAATAAAAATATTATTGATTAGAGAATTATTAGGAAATCGCCCCAATAGACCTAATAATAGACCACCTATATTTAGGCCACAATTTCCAGATAGACCAGGTCAAGGATTAAGACCACCAATGTTTCCATAACAAAATTTTGTCAATATTTTGATATTTTCACACACATATTTTTTTTAATTTTGTAGAAAATAAATTTGAAAGGTAAAGTTAAATAAGATACCTTGAGAAAGGAATGTGATTAAATATGAAAGTTAAAGATTGTATGTGTTCTGATGTATGGTGTGTAAAACCAAATACTAATTTAAATCAAGTGGCAAAAATAATGAGTGAAAAACATGTTGGTTGTATACCAGTTTGTGACGATAATAATTCAATATGTGGTATTGTAACAGATAGAGATATTTTACTTCGAGCTGTTGCATGCGATAAAGATACTAAAAATTGTATGGTAAGTGATATTATGACATGTGATGTATGCACTTGTAAAGAAAATGACGAAATGACAAATGTAGAAAATAAAATGTCTGAACATCAAGTTAGAAGATTACCAGTATGTGATAGTAACAATAAAATAGTTGGAATTTTAACATTAGGTGATTTAACAAAAAATAATGAAGAACTTGGAAAAGAGCAAATATGTACAACTATGGAAAATATATGTGATTGCAATAGAAACAATAATGCAGAATAAAAATTTAGGAAGAAGAAGAAAAGAACGGATAATATTCCGTTCTTTTACATAGAATAAAATTAATAGGAGGAGATGATGATGATTATTGATATTAATTATTGGACAAGAGTAATAAAAAATATTTTATATGTAATATTAATTTTATTAGGCTTATATATTGGATTTAAACTTTCTGTATTTTATATGCCATTTTTAATAGCCTTTATAATATCATTAATAATAGAACCAATAATAAAATTTATAATGAAAAAAACGCATTTAACAAGAAAAAGTAGTTCAATAATAATATTCTTATTAGTTTCATTAATTATATTAGGAATTTTAACATGGGCATTAATAACATTATTTTCAGAATCTTCTAGCTTATTACAAGGATTAAATGATTATTTTGATAAAGCTTACATACAATTCAAAGCTTTTATAAATAACTTTAAATTTGACAAAATTCATTTATCAGATGAAATATTAAGTGTATTTCAAAATTCTACAGGAGATTTACTAGATACCATTTCAAATTGGATAAGAAATATATTAACAGGCTTAATAAATTTTATAACAAGTTTACCATCAATTTCAATATGTATTGGAATAACAGTTGTAGCTTTATATTTTATTTGTGTTGATAAAATTTATATATTAGATCAAATAGAACATCATTTACCAAAAATTTGGGTAAAAAAAATGGGAAGTCATTTAAGAGAATTAATAAAAACTTTAGGTGGCTATTTAAAAGCTCAAGCAAGTTTAATATTAATATCTTTTATAATTTCTTTAACAGGATTATATATACTAAAATTTATAGGATTTAATATTTCATATCCATTACTGATAGCATTATTTATTGGCTTTGTAGATGCACTTCCAATACTTGGCTCAGGTGCAGTTATGATTCCATGGGCAATTATTTGTGCAATTAATGGACAATTAAATTTAGGAATTGCTATTATTGTATTATTAATAATTATGTCAGTAGTAAGGCAATTATTAGAACCAAAATTAGTAAGTAAAAATATAGGAGTTCATCCAATTTTTACACTAGTTGCAATGTAT
This sequence comes from uncultured Clostridia bacterium, assembly GCA_947626815.1. Lineage (GTDB taxonomy): Bacteria > Bacillota > Clostridia > TANB77 > CAG-508 > CAG-269. Next base: position 20,150 of record CANQTN010000018.1, read on the forward strand.
ACTGGATTTAAAATAATAGGAATAATGGGATTACTAATAGGACCGATAATTTTAATTATATTTAAAAATATTTTTGCAAGTTTAATTGAACAAGGAGTTTTTAAAACAATTTTTGATAAAAATTAATTAAAATAGAAATATAAAAGTTACATTCTACTTGTCAATGGTACAAATGGTCAAATATAATATATTATTTATGCAGTAACAATTCGGGGGGACCAGCAAAGTACAGATCGTTAATAAAATTTTATAATTTATTATAAAATTTTAGGTACAATCTGTATGCAGCTGGGAGTTACAAATAAATAATATATTATATTTGACCATTTGTACCATTGACAAGTAAAATGTAACATATAAAAAATAGAAAAATAAGCTAAGGGGTTGATTTTTGGCACTTTTTGTAATATAATATATGCATGAAAATAGAAAGGATATATCAAATATGAAAATAAAAGCTATCGGATTTGATATTGGAGGAACATTAGTAAATTACAATAAACCATTAAATTGGAGTACTTCATATGATGATGCTATTAAATTTATGTGCAATAAAAATGATATTGAATTAACTCTACAAAAGTTAGAAAAAGCAAAACTAGTATTAGAAAAATATAATACTAGAGTAAACCCTAGAGAAAAAGAAGTTTCTTCACAAACCATATTTGAAGAAATTTTTGACGAATGGGGAGAAAACAAAGAAAAATTAAAAAATTCTAAAAAAAGTTTTTATGAATTTTTTCAAAGAGAAGCTTTTATTTATGATGATGTAAAAGAAATATTGGAGTATTGCAAGAATAATAAAATTAAATGTAGTGTCTATACAGATGTAGCTTATGGTATGGATGATGAATTTTCTTTAAATGATATTGCAGAAATAGCAGATTATATACAACTAAAATTAACATCTCTAAATGTTGGATATAGAAAACCAAATAAAAAAGGTTTTGAAATAATGCTTGAAAAATTTAATTGTAAACCAGAAGAAATACTTTATGTTGGAGATGAAAAAAAAGATATAGATGGAGCAAAAGGTGTAGGTATAAAATCCATTTTAATAAATAGAGATAATCAAGAAAAAAATTTTAACCAAGATTATACAATTTCTAAATTATTTGAAATAATAGATATTATTAGGAGTGTGTAACATGAATAAATATTCTGTAGCTATTGTTAAAGGAAATGAAAGAAAAAATATACTTGAAAAAGCACTACAAATGTTTGAAAATAAAATTCCAAATATACAAGGAAATATAATTATAAAGCCAAATTTTTTATCTGCTAACTGTCTGTTAGCTTCAACAACTCCGGAAACATTAGAAACAGTTATTAAATTTTTTAGAAATAAATTTCCCAACAATAAAATATATGTAGCAGAAGGCTCACATGTATGTAATGAATATGTAAAGAGATATAAAATAAATGAAATGCTAAAAAAATATGATACAAAATTTGTTAATATAAATTGTGACGAAAAAGAGTGGAAAATAATACAATTTGAAGATTTAATTGAAAAAAAATGTGATGTTAGAATAAGTAAATTATACTATACATCTGATTACATAGTATCTTTAACAGTTCCAAAAACTCATGCAAACATAGGCATATCATTATCAATGAAAAATTTAGTCGGAATATTACATCCAGATGATAGACCAAAATTCCATGGATTAAGTGAAAATGTACCTGAAACAATAAAAAAATATTATAAAAGACAGCCATATGATAGAGATGACAAAATAGGATATTATCTAATGAAATTAAGAAATTTGTTACCAGTTAGGAATGTAGATTATATAAGAAAAGGCAGTTTAATAGTAAAAAAGAATTTATATAATTTATATAAAAATATTCAGCCAAATTTATGTATTTTAGATGGATTTGATGGAATGGAAGGAAATGGACCATGGCATGGTACAAATGCACACTTAAATACAATCATTATTGGTAATAATTGTGTATCAACAGATTTGATTGCTTGTGAAATAATGAAACATCCTATAAAAGACATTGGATATACAAATTACATAGATAACATAGAAGAATATAAAAAGAATACAGAAATTATAGGAAACACTATAGATGAGGTAAAAAAGAAATTTAAAAAACATAAGTTTGAACCATATTTATAGGAAGGATGTTATAATGGAAAAAGTAGTAATAGCAGCGGCCTCTAATATAGACAGTGTCAGGAGAAAAAACAAACTAAGTAGAACTTTTTTAAATGGTGCTGCAATATATGCTGGATATGCATCTTCAACACAAGTTGATACTAGAATCATAAGTTGTGTAGGAGAGGAAAAAGAAAATGCAGAAATAATAGAAAGAGCAAAGAAATATAGACAAGACTATCTTCCAAACCTAGATATTATAACAATTAAAGGTGGACAATCATTTAGACAAATTTTTGAAGAAACAGAAGAAGGAATTGTTGTAAAAGAAAAAGATTATGGAAATTACAATGATTGGAATCCAGATATACAAAGCTTTGAAACAGATGTGCTATTATTAGGTACAGGAAATCCTATATTTCAAAAAGCAGTATTAGATTCCTGTATTCATGCAAGTCATATATTATTAGATTCAAAATTAATACATTTTGATATAAGAGCAGATAAAATGGATGAAATGCTAAAAAGAGTAGACACTTTCTTTGGAACAAAAGAAGAAATAGAACAATTATTAAAAAACTGTGGCTTGCCATTACATATAACTACAAATTTATTTAAAAAATATCCTAACTTAAAAGTAATAGTAGAAAAAAATAATAAAAGAGGAGGCAGAGTGTTTTTACAAAATGGGTTATTTTATACATATCAACCAGAAATACCTGTTGAAGAAATATGTTCTGATGGAGCTGGAGACGTATTTGCTGGAACATATGCAGCTTCACTTTCTAAAAATGAAAGTATGAGAGAAATTATAAGAAAATCAGCCCAAAGTGCTGCTAACTCGGTAAGATATTTTGGAATAGATAAAATAAAAAATGGACTAAATATTGATAAATCATGTAGAATAATAATTGAGGAAAGTAGGTGGTTAAATGGAAGAGACGAAAAAAGTACAGATAGAGGTAACAAGTGAAGTAAGTCCAAAATGTGAAATGTGTTATCACAAAGGACAAAAATGGATAATGGACTCACAAGGACTACCAGGAGGAATTTGCATTGGTGCAATGTCAGCATTACTTCCTTGGATAACCTGTATAAAATATGATGCAAAGCTTTATTGGGAAAATCATGGGGAAGTAACAGTATGTTGCACAGATGCTGATTATCCAGTAACTTTTAAAATTTCTGTATTGGAGGAATAGAAATGGAATATCAAATTTTTCAAAAACTAAAAGAAAAAGATATACCACCATATGTATATGCATATCCTACAAGATCAGCTCAAAGAGAAGAAAAAATAGATGTATTTAATATATGGAAAGAAGAAGACAATTATACTAAAGACGTAATAAATTTATATTTACATTATCCTTTTTGCAAATATAAATGTGGATTTTGTAATTTATATTCAATTGCAAATAATGAGCTAGAAATTCAAAATAAATATATTGATGCAATGTGTGAACAAATAAAATTATACAAATCAATTATATCAAAAAGAAAAATAAAAACTATTTTTCTTGGCGGTGGAACACCAATGCTTATAGTAAAAGAAAATATAGAAAAAATAATTAGTACTCTTGATGAAACATTTCCAAACTGGAGAAATGATTGTGACGAATTTTGTATAGAAGCTTCATCAGATTCTATTGTAAATGCTGGACCAACAGAAATAAAATTTTTAGTAGAAAAAGGAATAACAAGAGTAAATATTGGAATACAATCTTTCAAAAAGAAAGATATAAATAATTTTGGCAGATTTTATGAAGAAGATGTAAATTTCAAAGCAATTCAAATATTAAAAGAATGTGGAGTAAAAAATATAAGCACAGATTTAATAGCAGGCTTTATAGGACAAACTAAAGAAAACTTTTTAGAATCTGTAGAAATATTAACTTCCTTACAACCAAATACAATAAGCTTATATCATTTAAGAATAAGACCAGATTCAAAATTTGGAAAAGAAGGTAATTATAACAAAAATCCAGATGCTATATACTATGAATGGTATGATGAAGCAAGAGAGATTATATTAAAAAATGGTTTTAAGCAAGATACAAACGTTAGATTTATAAAAGAAAATGGAGGATATATTCAACAGGACTATCAATTTAAGTCATATCCTGTGTTAGGAATAGGAGCAGGAGCAAGATCATATACAAGTACAGCTGATTATATTATAGGTGGAGGAAGTAAACCTGATATTACTCAAATTTTAGAATACATTGAAAATGTAGAAAACAATACTTTAAAAACAGAAAAAGTATATCATTTAAATGATGAAGAAAGAATTAGAAGAAAATTAGTATTAAATTTATATAAGTTTGATGAAAATGAAATACATGAAAAATACGGAAATAAGTATGATTACATATTTAAAAACTTATTAAAAGAACTATTAGAAAATAATTTAGTATCAGAAGAAAATGGAATATATATGTTAACAAAAGAAGGATATAAATATAGAGACATAATATCATGGGGCTTTTTTAGCGAAGAAGTGATAAATCGTGATAAGGAATTTTATAAAGGATTAGAAGCAAATAATAAAGAAAGGAGCATATGTTAGATTAAAAACTAATATATAAGTGATAAAAATGGAAAAATTAGCTATTTTGGATTGTGGAGGTCAATATACAAAAGTTATTGACAGAAGAGTAAGAGAACTAGGAGTAAAATCTGATATTTTTCCTATTAATGTGAGGGCAGAAGATTTAAAAGAATATAAATCAATAATATTGTCAGGTGGTCCAAATAGTGTATCATCAAATCAAATATTAAAATTTGATGAACATTTATTTGAATTAAATATTCCTGTATTAGGAATATGCTATGGAATGCAATTAATGTCAAACCATTTTGGTGGAACAGTTGATAGCAATGTTAAAAAAGAATATGGACAAAATGAAATCATTGTAAACACTAATGTACCAATTTTTGATGGATTAAATGAAAAACAACAAGTTTTAATGAGTCATGGTGATACAGTAAAAATAGCACCAGAAGGATTTGAAATAATTGCAAAATCAGGACATGCAATTGCAGCTATAGGAAATGTTGACAAAAAAATGTATGGATTGCAATTCCATCCAGAAGTAGATTTAACAGAAGAAGGAATGAAAATACTTGAAAACTTTATTAGAAAAGTAGCTGGATATAAAGAATTCTATGCATTAGAAGATAGAATTCAAACTTCTATAGATATGATAAAAGAAAAAGTTAAAGATAATAAAGTTGTAGTTCTTGTAAGTGGTGGAGTAGATTCAGCTGTAACAGCAGCATTACTTGTTAAAGCTTTGAATCCAGATAATATCTATGCAATACATATAGATTCAGGTTTTATGAGAAAAAATGAAAGTGATATAATATGTGAAAACTTAAAAAAATTAGGATTAAAAAATTTAATAAGAGAAAATGCCAAAGATTATTTTTTCAATACAGTTGTAGAAGTAAATGGTGAAAAATTAGGACCATTAGTTGATACAGTTGACCCAGAAACAAAAAGACAAATAATAGGAGAAATATTTATAAAAATAGCTAATAATGTAATAGAAAGATTAGGATTAGATCCTCAAAATACATTTATAGCACAAGGTACATTAAGACCAGACTTAATTGAAAGTGGAAATCCAGATATAAGTGGATATGCACATAAAATTAAAACTCATCACAATGATGTTGCAATAGTAAGAGAAGCACGTAAAAAAGGACTAATAGTAGAAACAAATAGTGACTGGCATAAAGATGAAGTAAGAAAAGTAGCTAGAAAATTAGGACTAGAAGAAAGTATAGCGTCAAGACAACCATTTCCAGGACCTGGGCTAGCAATTAGGTTATTATGTCACGACAAAAAAGAAGAAGTAGAAATAAGCAATGAAGATATAGAAAAAATAAATGATATTGTAAAAGATACAGGAGAAAATGCAAAGATCATACCAATTAAATCAGTTGGAGTACAAGGCGATTGTAGAAGTTATAGAAATTTAGCTTTATTACAAGGAAGCGGTTTTGACCTAGAATGGAGCAAAATAACAAGTATTGCAAAAAAAATAACAGATAATATTCATTCAATAAATAGAGTAGGATATATTTTAAATTCTACAAATGCAATAGACAACATTAATTGTTATGATATGAAAATAAATGATGAATGTGTAGAATTACTTCGAGAAGTAGATAATATTGTAACTAGTAATTTAAAAGAAAGTAATGTAAGTCAAACATTTGCAGTATTAGTTCCAATAGGAGTAAATAAAAAATATTCTGTAGCAATTAGAACATTTGTTACAAATGATTTTATGACAGGAAGACCAGGAGAAATAGGAAAAGAAGTAAAAAAAGAAATGCTTATAAAATCTACAAATGAAATACTAGAAAAATTCTCAGATAAAATTGAATTTGTTATTTATGATGTTACAAGTAAACCACCTGCAACATGTGAATGGCAATAAAATTGATAAAGCGGGCAGAAGTTTATATTTTACTTATGCTCGCTTTTACTTTGAAGAATTATGAGAAATATCTATAAAATAAAAATAGATAAAGCTTTAAATTATTCCACTAGTAGGAATATAACTTTCATCAGGAGGATATACAAGTTCTTCATGAGGATTATCAATTTTTTTAATTTCAGTTACTTTTACAATAGGCATATCACCATGGTAATCACCTTTAGTAATTTCACCAGTAATTTCTACCCAAGAATTATCTTTAAATGTTTTGGCATTTTTATATTCACATAAAAAACCAACTACAACAGTTTGCAAATCTGATGAAATAATCATATCTCGAGCAAGCACAAATTGATTATCATTAAAATCTATTAGCCTATATACATATCCTGTAAAATTAATTTCATTTCCAACATAATTATCTATATTATCATGAACAGTTTTCAATATATTTGTATAATTTTGAGTAGTAATTTTTGATATTTTATTTTGTGGCATACAAGATGATATTTCATTATTATTACTTGCACCATGGAATATTTTTAGAGTAACAACACCAACAATAATAATTACTAGAATTACTATTCCGACAAAAAAATATTTAAATGTTTTACTTCCATTAATTTTTATATTATAAATAAACATTATTTTTTCCTTCCTTCTTGTGTAGTTATTATTACAGTGTATGTCTTATAAAAAAAAATATGACTTTTAGCTAATTATATTATTTTAGTAACAGTCTACTACTTGCAATGGTACAAAATGGTAAAGGATAATATATTATTTATTTGTAACTCCCAGCTACATAACAGCTTGTATACCAAATTTTATAATAAATTATAAAATTTGAATTACAATCTGTAATTTGCTGGTCCCCCCGAATTGTTACTGCATAAATAATATATTATCCTTGACCAGTGAACTTTAACTTATTTTATAAATTAGACTTTTAAATAAGAAATATGGTGAAATAATAAAACTTTCAAAATTCATATTTTTTCTTAAAATGACTTGATAAAAATAAATTTTCATGATATAGTATCAAAGTGTATAAATATAAACAATCTTAGGAAGGAATGAATTCAAAATGAGTGTATTCAAAAAAATATTCAAATCTTATAGTGAAAAAGAAGTTAAAAGAATAATGTCAACAGTAGAAAAAATTAACAGCCTAGAAGAAGAAATATCAAAATTAAGTGACAGTGAATTAAGAGCAAAAACAAATTATTTTAAAGAAGAATTAAAAAATGGTAAAACATTAGATGATATATTACCAGAAAGTTTTGCAGTAGTTAGAGAAACATCAAAAAGAGTTTTAGGTTTAAGACACTTTGATGTTCAATTAATAGGTGGAATTATTTTACACCAAGGTAGAATTGCTGAGATGAAAACAGGAGAAGGAAAAACACTTGTTGCTACATTACCAGTTTATTTAAATGCTCTAGAAGGCAAAGGAGTTCATGTAATTACTGTAAATGATTACTTAGCAAAAAGAGATAGTGAATGGATGGGAAAAATATACAAATTTCTTGGTTTATCAGTTGGACTAGTAATTAATGGAATGGAACCACAAGAAAAACAAAAAGCTTATAATTCAGATGTTACTTATGGTACAAATAATGAATTTGGATTTGATTATTTAAGAGATAACATGGTTATATATAAAGATCAATTAGTTCAGAGAGGATTACATTACGCAATTGTAGACGAAATTGATAGTATTTTAATAGATGAGGCTCGTACACCTCTTATTATTTCAGGTAGATCTAATGAATCTTCAGATTTATATAAAAGAGCAAATGACTTTGTAAAAAGATTAACACCTAAAGTTATAATAGAAGAAGATGTAAAAGACTTTGACCAAGCAGAAGATAATGAAAAATATGATTATATAGTAGACTTAAAAGCAAAATCAGCATCATTAACTCAAAAAGGTATAAAAAAAGCAGAAGAAGCTTTTCACTTAGAAAACTTTAATGACTTAGAAAATTCAACATTAGTACACCATGTTAATCAAGCTTTAAGAGCACATGGCGTTATGAAAAAAGATATTGATTACATCGTAAAAGATGGAGAAGTTTTAATTGTTGACGAATTTACAGGACGTATTATGTATGGAAGAAGATATAATAATGGATTACATCAAGCAATTGAAGCAAAAGAAAATGTAAAAATAGCTGATGAATCAAAAACTTTAGCTACAATTACATTTCAAAACTTCTTCAGAATGTATGATAAATTATCAGGTATGACTGGTACTGCTATGACAGAAGAAGGAGAATTTGAAGAAATTTATAACTTAGATGTTATAGAAATACCAACAAATAAACCAATGATTCGTAAAGATGAAAATGATGTTATATACAAAAATGAAAATGCTAAATTTAGAGCAATAGTAGAAAGCATCAAAAAAAGCCATGAAAAAGGTCAGCCAGTATTAGTAGGAACAGTATCTATTGAAAAATCAGAAAAATTAAGTGCCTTATTAAGAAAAGAAGGAATTAAACATGAAGTATTAAATGCAAAATATCATGAAAAAGAAGCTGAAATTGTTGCACAAGCTGGTAAATTTGGAGCAGTTACAATAGCAACTAACATGGCAGGACGTGGTACTGATATTATACTTGGAGGAAATAGTGAATTTTTAGCAAAAGAAGAAATGAGAAAAAATAGAATAGCAGATGAATTAATTCAAGAAGCAGATACTTATTATGAAACAGATAATCAAGAAATTTTAAATGCGAGAGAAGAATTTAAAAAATTAGTTAAAAAATATGATGAAAAAATAAAAGAAGAAAAAGAAAAAGTAGTAGCAGCTGGTGGTTTAAAAATAATAGGTACAGAAAGACATGAATCAAGAAGAATTGATAATCAGTTGCGTGGACGTTCTGGACGTCAAGGAGATGTTGGTGAGTCTAAATTTTATATTGGATTAGATGATGACTTGATGAAAATATTTGGAGGGGATGCTATAGCTAAAGTATATAATACTTTAGGAGCAGATGAAAACATGCCAATTGATTCTAAAATAATATCTAATTCAGTAGAAAGTGCTCAAAAGAAAGTAGAAGGTAGAAACTTTAGTATTCGTAAAAATGTGTTAAAATATGATGATGTTATGAATGCTCAAAGAGAAATAATTTATAAACAAAGAAGAGATGTATTAGATGGTGAAAATATTCATGATAGTATTATAAGTATGATAGAATTTGTCTCAAATAATATTGTTAATATGTTTGTAAATGTAGAAACTTCAGAGCTAAATATAGAATCTTTAAATACAGAAATAAATGGTATTTTTGGTATAGATATGTTAGACTACATCAAAGAGAAAGAAAAAGATTATAACTTAATTTCTGAAGAATTAAAGAAAAGAGCAATGGACAAATATGCTAAAAAAGAAGAAGAAATTGGTTCAGAAGAAATGAGAGAACTTGAAAGAATTGTAATGCTTAAAGTTGTTGATGAGAAATGGATGAACCATATAGACAGTATGGATGAATTAAAAAATGGTATAGGACTAAGAGCTTATGGTCAAAAAGACCCTGTTGTTCAATATAGATTAGAAGGCTTTGAGATGTTTGAAGAAATGATTAATGACATAAAAGTAGATGTAACAAAAATTTTAATGCATATTAGACAACAAGCAGAAGCCAAGAGACAAGAAACAGTTAAGATTACAGGAGAAGCTTTAGAGGCTATTCATAGTGTAGATGGAGGAGCAAAAATAGGAACAGATGTAGATAAAACAGTTAGAAATGAAGGACCAAAAGTAGGTAGAAATGATCCATGTCCATGTGGTTCGGGCAAAAAGTATAAGAACTGCTGCGGAAAGAATGCTTAAGTACTGAATTATAAGAGATTTTCAAAAATTAAAAAATAATAAAAAAAGTTCGGTTTGTCAGCAAAAATATAAATATGCGAACAAAAAGTATTGAAAATGAAGGAATGAAGACATAGTATATATGTTGACATTCCTTTTTTGCTGTGTAAGAATATAAAAGAATGGAGGTAAAAAATGGTAAATATTAAAAAACGTGGAAAAGTATATCAATATCAATTTGAAATAGCAAAAGTTGATGGAAAAAGGAAGTATATTAGTAAATCAGGTTTTAAAACAAAGAACGAGGCTTTAATGGCTGGAATGAAAGCATATGATGAATATATAAATGGAGGAACTACTAAAGATTCCCAGATGTCTTATGCAGATTATTTGGATTATTGGATGAAAGAGTATTTTGAAATCAATTATAAATATTCTACAGCAAAGAGATATAAAGAAACTTTTAAAGTTTTAAAAGAAGAAATAGGAAAATATAAATTAAGCTATATAACACCATTTTTGTTAAATCAGACATTACTAAAAATAGCTCAAAAATGTAAAACAAAAGAAGGAGTAAGGAACTATCAAAAGGTCATAAAAAGTTCTTTTAGAGATGCAACTAATTATTTTGGATTTTTAAAATATAATCCTGCAGTTGATTTACAGATTCCTAAAGTAATATCATTTGAACCAAAAAAAACAGTATAAAACATGTTTATTCTCAAGAGGAAATTGACAAAATATTATTAAGATTTAAAAATAATAGTACATTTATATGTGCTTTTTTAACAGCTTGTTATACCGGAATGAGAACAGGAGAAGTTTTTGCATTAACTTGGAATGATATTGATTTAGAAAATAAAATTATAAAAATTAATAAAACTGTATATTCAAAAATAAAAGATGATAAGGGTAGATGGTTTATAGGGACACCAAAAACAGAAGGAAGTTGTAGAGAAGTTTTTATATGCGATACTTTATATAAAATATTATATAATTATAAAGAAAAACAAAAATTATTAAAAAAGAAATATGGAAGAAAATATAAAAAATAC
>CANQTN010000019.1 GCA_947626815.1 uncultured Clostridia bacterium
TACAGGAACAATAAAAAATGTAATAATAGAAAGTGGAACAATAGAGGCAAATGCAACAAATGTTGGAGCAATTTGTGCATGGAATAAAGGAGGAACTATAGAAAGATGTTTAAATAATGCTACAATAAGTGGAAAAGGCAAATATTTTGCTGGAATATGTTCTGAAGTTGAGACTGGAATGATTAAGCAATGTCATAATTTAGGAAAGGTTACGTTGACCACAAACGGAATCTGTGTTGGTGCTGGTGGAATCTATGGTCATGGGAATCGCACTATTTATTCTATAGAAGAGTGTTGTAATTCGGGAGAAATAGCGGTTATAGAACCTAATGCAGATAGGAATTGTAGGGCTTCTGGGATAGGTCCAGAATTGTTAAGCGGAATTATAAGTTCTTGTTATAATACTGGAACGATAAAATTAATATCTGAAAACTCAAATGACATTAACCCTGTTTCAGCTGGAATAGTGGGGCAAATTGGTGAACAGGCATCTCCTTTGAAAAATTGCTATAATGAAGGAGAAATAGCATTGGAAACGAATAATGAAGTAGGAAAAGAGAGAAGAAGAGGTAGTATTATTGGATATGTTGGCGAGAAGCCTCAAACTATTATTTCAAACAGTTTCTGGTTAACTGGAACAGCAAGTAAGGGAATTGGGCAGATAGAGGGAGAACAATCTGATACTACTATAGAAAAAAGTGTTGAGGAATTGAAAAAATTAACAGAAAACGAATTGGGAGACGCGTTTACTGCGGATACAATAGGAATTAATAATGGATATCCAATTTTAAAATGGCAGTTAGAAAGCAAGTATTATTAATTCAACTAAGAAAAATTTATAATAAAGCAAAGCTAAAATTTTCTGAACAAATTATTGTTTAGAAAATTTTAGCTTTTTTTAATATCGAAGTATATATAATCAAGTAAATTGCTGCGAAGCAGCAATGGAACGAAAGATTAAGAAAGAAGAAAAATTGAAAAAAGAGCTAGGACATGAACATGCAAAGTTTTTTTCACTATACATATGATTTTTATATAAAAAAGACTAAAGAGATGATAAAATATTTTAATAAACCAATGGAAGAAGTAACAGTAGATGAATTAAGAGATTACTTGTATAAATATTTATTAGAAGAAAGAAAACTATCAGACAAAACAGTAAATCACTACAATAGTGTAATAAGGTTCGTATATGAAGTAACATTAGACAAAGTAATAAATAAGAAAAAACTGACGATGAGAAAACTAAAAAAAGTAGTATATAGAGTACTAACAAAAGAAGAATTAAAAAGATTATTTGATTGTGTAGATAATTATAAATTTAAAACAATATTTATGTTAGCGTATGAACCAGGATTGAGAATAGGAGAAATAGTAAATTTAAAATTAGAAGATATAGATAGTAAGAAAATGAGAATATTTGAGAGAGCAGGAAAAGGAAATAAAGAAAGATATATAATATCACCGAAAACGAGCTTATAAATGTTAAGAAAATATTACAAAGAAGAAAGAGAAAATAAAAGAGAAAGAAATTTATTTTTTAATGGAAATGGAGAACCGATAAATCAATATGTAATAAGGACCCATTTCAGAAAATATAGAAGGAAAGCTAGGAAAAAGTTACAAAGATTATATAATAGTACATCCATTATTTTGTAATGAAAGCGGAAAAGGATATGAAAATGGAGGATGGAATAGTGAGTTACAAGGAATATGGGTTGCAAAGTACGAAATGAGTAAAGAAGAAAGTAATGTACATAAGGATACAACTAACAACACAGAAGGAGACGTAACAACAAACACTATAATAAAAGCAGTAAGTAAACTAAATGTAAGTAGTTGGAGATGGATATCAATAGGAAAAATGTATACAAATGGAAAAAATGATGACAGTAGTAAAGAGAGTCATTTAATGAAAAATAGTGAATGGGGAGCAGTAGCATATTTAACACATAGTAAATATGGAAGAAATGCAAAAGAAGTAAGTGTAAATCAAAGCACTAAATATATAACAGGAGCAGGAAGAGGAGAAGAAGAGAATACAATATATAATTCAACATATGATACAGAACCAAGTAAAGAGCAACAATATAATGGAGAAATAGGAAAATTATCAAGTTCAACAGGGAATATATCAGGAATATATGATTTAAGTGGAGGAGCATGGGAAGGAGTAGTGGCATTTAATGATAAAGACACAAATGGTAATGAAAGTAACATCAGGGAAATCAAAAGTAGGAGATGCAATATGGGAAGTTTACGTAAACAAAGATGTATCCGGTAAAACCAGAGGATGGTTTAACGACTACGATATCTTTGTGAGTCATGACAGACTGGTCGTGCTACGTGGCGGTCATTGCAAAGATGGGGTTCTTGCCGGTGTGTTCGCGGTCGGCAATGCTAATCGGTGGTCCCCACGATACTGATTCGTTTCGTGTAGTCTTGGCAGGCGTGTAATGTATAAGGTAGGTAGAAATCGGGGAGATTCAAAATTATGCAAAGATTCTCAAATAAATTTGAGCAAATTAACTTAAAAACTTTTGTTAGTTTTTTCTTGGTAATTTAAATCTTGTGTAAAAATATATTAAATAAAGAAAGAGTAATATTTAATTATTATTGACAAATTAAATATTACTCTTTCTTTATTTGAGTTTTGCTATTGAAAATTAAAAAGAATATAAACGCATTTAATATAAAATAGAAGATAACTCTTAACACATTGACATAAAGACAATATAAAAATAAAATGAAAAAAATATTTGTTAAATTTAATGTGTAGAAACAAAGGAGAAAAAAATGGAAGAAATAAAAAATAAAGAAGTAAAAAGAATGGCAAAAAATGCAGATGAAAGTAAGAAAAAAGAAAAAATAAGAGGAATAACATTAATAGCACTGGTAATAACAATAATAGTGTTATTAATACTAGTGGGAGTAAGCTTATCAACATTAACAGGTCAAGATGGAATATTAAACAAAGCAGCAACAGCGGCAGATAGGACGAATAAAGATGCAATAAAGGAAAAGGCACAAATTCAAGTATATGGTTCATATGATACAACAGGAAGACTAGACATGGATGACTTATCAACAAATATAGAGAACAACTTTGGAAATGAGCTAGAAGAAGAGCCAAAATATTATTTGCAAAATGATGAAAATGAAAAACTAAGAGGATGTTTGAAATTTGTAGTAGATGGATATAATGTAAGAATAGATGGACAAGGAAATGTAACATTATATAAGGATGAAAAAGATATAGAATTACCATCAAACCCAGATGGAACAAGAATAGGAAAAGCAGGAGAGGTAATACCAGTAATAAAAGATTCAACAGCTAAGAGAGTATATTGGAAAGATGGAGAAGAAATAGTAGAAGGATTAGAGGAAGGCAAAGAGTTTGATGAAAACGAATGGTGTGATTATGGAAGTAATAAATGGGCAAATGTGCAACTAGCGGACGGGAGTTATTTTGTATGGATACCAAGGTTTGCGTACAAAATAGACAATAATGTACATGGTCAAACACCAGGAGATGATGTAAAAGGAACAATAGATGTAAGATTTGTAGGAACAGACGTGATTGCAGAAAATGTAAAACAGAGGTTAGGAGAAGATTATATAGTACATCCAGCATTTTGTGATGAGAGCGGAAAAGGATATGAAAATGGAGGATGGAATAGTGAGTTACCAGGAATATGGGTAGCGAAATATGAAATGAGCATGGAAACAGGTAATAACCATACAGAAACAAGTGATGCTAAAGTAGGAGACGTAACAACGAATACTACAATAAAAGCAGTGAGTAAACCAAATGTAAGTAGTTGGAGATTTATATCAATAGGAAATAGTTATACAAATGGAATGGAATATGATAGAAGCAAAGACAGTCATATGATGAAAAATAGCGAATGGGGAGCAGTAGCGTATTTAACACATAGTCAATACGGAAGAAATGGAGAAGAAATTAGTGAAAATCAGAGTAGTAAATATATAACAGGAGCAGGAAGAGGAAAAAATAGTGATGGCAAAACATATGATACAGAAAAATACACAGAACTAACTGATGAACAGAGATTTGATGGAGAAATAGGAAAATTATCAAGTTCAACAGGAAACATATCAGGAATATATGATTTAAGCGGGGGAGCATGGGAACAAGTAGCAGCATTTAATAGTGTATATAATAATAATTATGAGGAGCAATATGGAAGTTCATTTGCGGGGGTGAATAAAACAAATACTCAATGGGCAACAAAATATGAATCAACAGAGGGGACACCAACAAAAGAAAAATCAAAAGTAGGAGATGCAATATGGGAGGTTTTCGTAAAAGATAATAAAGGATGGTTTAACGACCACAGTTACTTAGTGACGCCTGGTAATCCGTTTGTGGTGCGTGGGGCGGATTGTGGTCAATTGGCCGGAACGGGTGTTTTTTGTGCCCGGCTTTACTTATCGGAAATCCGAAAGAGTATTATGCGTTTCGCGTAGTATTAATGAGTGTATGATACTAATGATAAAAGAAGAAAATGGAAATTTCATTTGGATAGTAGGGCAACTTTCAAATCAGGCTTCTTTTTTGAAAAATTGTTACAATATAGAGAGATAATATTAGAAACGGACAATGAGATGAGAAAGGTATTAAGAAGAGCTAGTATAGTTGGAAGTGTTCATAACTATGAACAAACTAATCTCGCTTTAAATTGTTTCTGGTTAACTGGAACAGCTGTATAGAAACAGGAGCAAGTCTAAATTTATTTGAATTTGAACATAAAAGCTTTCTTATTAAAAAATAAATAAGAAAGCTTTTAAAATTTAGATGATAAATAATATATCATTATTGTAACATGTAATTTTTATAAATCAAAATTAAAAAAAGGAAAAATATTTATAAAAAAGTAAGTATATAAACTGGCCAATAAACCATGTAAAATTTTCCCATAAATATAAGGTTTAATGGACAAATCTGTTTTAGAAACAATACTCCAAACTTGAAGCATTATAGAAACTCCTCCAAAACCAAGTAAAAAAGCAGAAAAAATAATATTAATAGAAAGCTTTTTACATGCAATAAAAGAAATATAATTAATGCCATTAGTAATTTCTAAAATACCAGTTAAAACACCTTGTATAAAATTAGGATCAATATTAAAAGTTTTAAAAGCAGGAGAAATGATTAAAACTAGAGCATTTAATAAACCACTTGTTTTAAAAATCGAAATGATACTAGAAAATATTACAACAAAACCGCCAATTAAAAGAATAGTAGAAATGCTATTAGTAATGCTTTGAGCTAAAACTTCACCTAAATTAGAAAAGGTAACAATATTAGTTTTGTCATATATTTTTTTATTTTTGTAAACAGTAATAGAACTATTACTATTTTTTTTCCAATAGCGAAAAATAAATCCAACAGTAAAACAAGCAAGCAAATGTGTAATAAATAATAAAATCCCAATGTATGTATTTTTGAACATCAATATACCAACAGTTCCTATAATAAAAAGTGGACCAGAATTATTAGTAAAGCTTAGTAGTCGTTCACATTCCTCTTTGGTACATATGTTATTTTCTCTAAAATTGCTTGCTATTTTAGCACCTACAGGATATCCACTAATAATTCCCATTATAAGTGCAAAGGCTCCTTCACCACTTATATTAAAAAAAGGTTTCATATAATTGTTCAACAAATTTCCAAGTAATTGAATTATATTTGTATGCATTAATAATTCAGTTGCAACAAAAAATGGGAAAAGTGATGGGACAACAGAATTTGCCCAAAGCATTAAACCATTTTTTATTGAAGGAAGATTGGAACTAGAAAATATTAATAAGCAAAATGTAAAGAGTACAAAAGTAAGTGGTAAAAAATTTCGCTTTAATTTTATTACATAAAAATTTGGTTTTGACATAGTAGAAATCCTCTTTTCAAAAGTTATATTAATATTATATTGTAGATATGTAATTTTATGAATGAATTATATTTTTTGTATTCTGGGAAGGTCATAATTGAAATGATAGATTTTCGTTACAATTTACTGGTCAATGGTACAAATAGTCAAAGATAATATATTATTTATTTGTAACTCCCAACTGCATAAATAATATATTATCTTTGACTATTTGTACCATTGATAAGTGGACTATAACAGATTTTCCGTAGAAGATAAATATGAGGAGTTTTAACTTTTTTATGTTTATAGAGGTGATTTAAAAAATCAAAGAACTTGATTTTTTTTTAAAATTATAGTAGAATAGGGAAGGTAAAAAAAGGTATTTTAAATAAAAAATAAGCACAAAAAATTTCATATAAATAATGAGTTATAAAAACAGCAAATACTAATAAAATGTAAAAGATACTATATTAAAAATAGTATATAAAACACAAATAAAAGAGGAGTGAAATTTTTGGAAATTGAGCAATTAACTAAAAATCTAAAAATATCAAAAAATAGAATTAAATATAATGAATCAATGAAAAATTATACAACATTTAAAATAGGAGGACTAGCAGAATGCCTCATAAAAATAGAAAAAAAAGAGGAATTAGAAGAGGTATTAAAATTAGCTATTCAAAATAATATCCCAGTAACTATAATTGGAAATGGAAGTAATATATTAGTATCAGATAAAGGAATAAAAGGAATTACTTTAATAATGAAAATAGAAAAAATTAATATACAGCAAAATTATGAGCAAGTAGAAAATAGGGCAATTAATGAAGAAGATGAAAACGGTATAATATATATGACAGTTGGAGCAGGGGAAAAATTAAGTAAATTATCAAGAATATGTTTAAAAGAAGAAATAACTGGAATAGAAGAATTAGCAGGAATACCAGGAACTATTGGTGGGGCAATTAGAATGAATGCAGGTGCATATGGAAAGGAAATGAAGGATATAGTTAATTTTGTAACTTGTATCGATTATAATGGAAACGAAAAAAAATTCACAAAAGATGAATTAGAATTTGGATATAGGACTAGTATTTTTCAAAAAGAAAAGTACATAATTGTAGAAGCACAATTGGAATTGCATAAGGGAAAATTTGATAAAATAAAAGAAAAATTAGATGAATATATGGTATATAGAAAAGAAAAGCAACCTACAGAATATCCAAGTGCAGGCAGTGCTTTTAAAAGAGATACAGAATTTATAACAGCAAAATTAATTGAAGAGGCAGGACTAAAAGGATTTAGAATAGGAGATGCCATGATTTCGACAAAACATAGTGGCTTTATTATAAATAATGGAAATGCTACAGCTGAAGATGTTATGACATTAATAGATTATGTAAAAAAAGAAATTTATGAAAAATTTAATAAAAAAATAGAAGTAGAAATTGAAATGATAGGAGATTGAAAATTTAAAGAAATAAAAGAGTATTGGAGAGTTTTAATAATGAAGGGTATAATGCAATGGTTTAAATCTAGTAACAAAATGAAAAGATGGATTTTTTTAATATTAATAGGAATTATTCTTGCATGCTATGGTTTGGCAGAAGTATTGGTAATGAAAGAAATATCTTTCCAAGAAGTTGGAAAAGTTGTAGCAATATTTGTTGCAGGATTTATTGCAATAGTAATAGGATTAATATGTTTGAACAAAAGAACATTAGAAATTTTAATTGAAGCAACAGATGAACGTATGGAGAGCAGAAAAAATGTAAATATGAAATCATTAATATTTGACAAAACAATTTATGATCAAGGACCTAATATTGTAGTTATTGGTGGAGGGACAGGTCTAAATACTGTTTTATCTGGTTTAAAAAAATATACTAGTAATTTAACAGCAATTGTAACAATTTCAGACTATGGTGAAGCTGTAACAAACTCAAGAAAAGAGTTAGGTGTGTTACCACTAGGAGATGTAAAAGATAGTATAATTTCACTCGCAACACGAAAAGGAGAAATAGACAAATTATTCAATTATGAATTTAAAGATGGAAAATTAAAGGGACTTAGTTTTTCAGATATTTATTTTTCAGCGATGAAAGATATTAATGGAAATTTTATAGATTCTGTTAGTAGAACTAATGAAGTAGTTAATATGATAGGAAAAGTAATACCAGTTACATCAGATGAGATGAACATAGTAGCAGAATTAGCAAATGGGTATATAGTAGAAAAAAAATCTGAAATTCCAGAAGTAGTATCAGAAAAAATAACAACAATTAATCGTATTTTATTAAGTCCATCAAATTGTAAACCTGCTCCACGGAGTAATAGAAGCTATAAATAAAGCAGATTGTATTATTATAGGACCAGGAAGCTTATATACTAATGTAATACCAAATTTATTAGTTAGTGGTGTAGCAAAAGCAATAAAAGCAAATACAGGTTTTAAAGTATATATAAGTAATATAATGACAGATCCAGGACAAACAGATAACTATAGCGTGTCAGATCATTTAAAAGCGATTATAGAACATTGTGGAACAGGTGTTATTGATTATTGTATGTATGATACAGGAGAAGTTGTACCAGAGTTTATAAAAAAATACAATATGGAAGGACAAGAACTAGTAGAACAGGATGTAGAAAAAATAAAAGGAATAAAATTTTTGCAAAGAAATTTATCAACAATAACAAATGGGCATATAAGACATGATCCTAATTTAGTTGCGTCATCTATAATAGAATTAATTTGTGAAGATTTAAAATATCAAGATAAACAAAGTGATCCTCAATATTTAATGCTAAATACAAAATTAAGAGAAGAGAAGAGAATAACAAAAATAAAGAAGGCAATGGCAAAGGATAAAGGAAAATCTAAAAAGCCAAAGAAAAAGATGCCAGAGAGTAAAAGCAAATTTAGTAGTAAATATAGTGAAAGAATAAATTCAATACGTTCTGCAGATGAAAAAGCCAAAATAAAATTTAATCAAAGAGAGCAAGCAAATGCAAAATTAAGAGAAACAAAAATGGCTAAAGAGCAAGTTACTATATCTGATGATGAAACACAGCAAGAATCAATAACTAATAGACTAATGCAACAAATAAAATTTGCAAAAGAGCCAGAAAAACAAATGAGAGATATGCTTCAAAAGAAACAAACAGTATCAAGAAAAACAACATCTAAGTCAACAGAAGAAGAGAAAAATACAAAACCTAAAAGTGCAAGAGGTTTAAAAAGAGGAACAAAATCTAATTAAATATATAGAAAATAATAGTCGAAAGGTTGGAAATAAAAATGAATATTACAAAAGAAAAACTAAACTTAGAAGATGGACTAAAAAAAGAATGGCTGATAACGAATGGGCTAGGAGGGTTTAGCTCTTCTACTGTAATTGGAGCAAATACTAGAAAATATCATGGATTATTAATTGCACCATTAACACCACCGGCAAGAAGATTTTTGATATTGTCTAAATTAGATGAGAGCATTGAGATAAGAAATAAAAAATATGATTTATATACTAATTTATGTGAATCGTATATTTCACATGGATATAAATATCAGGAAGAATTTTCAAAAGATTATGTACCAATTTTTAAATATAAAATAGGAAAAGTGGAAATTACAAAAATTATATGTATGGAGTATGGTCATAATACAGTAGGAGTGTATTATAAAGTAAAAAATGAAGGTACAAAGGCTAAATTAACATTAGCTCCTATAGTAAACTTTAGAGATTTTCATCAAATGAATAAAAGTGATTATTTTCAGATTAGTCAAGATATAAATAAAACTAAAGTAAAAATGGTTTTAGATAATAATTCACAAACTCCAGTTTATATGTATTTGTCAGAAGGAGAATATATAAAACATGAAAATGATGTTTTTTCAAAAATGTTTTATGTAGAAGAACAAAAAAGAGGATTTGATCCAGTGGAGAATCATATTGTACCAGGAGTTTATGAAATTCAAATACCTGCAAAAACAGAAAAAGAAATTAATTTTGTATGTTCATTAGAAGAAAATATTGAGCAAAAAAGTGTGAGAAAATTTATAAATAACGAAATTATACGTTTTGGCGAAATATTTAACGAATCGTTATTATTGAATAATAGAAAAAAGAGAAAAACTGCAAAAGAAATTGAAAATGAAGAACTGATAAAAACTTTTTTAATATCAGAAGATAATTTTGTGGTTTATAGGCCAAATTTTAAATTACATACTATTATAGCAGGATATCCATGGTTTTTAGATTGGGGTAGAGATACATTAGTTTCT
The DNA here is from genome assembly GCA_947626815.1 of uncultured Clostridia bacterium. Taxonomy (GTDB): domain Bacteria; phylum Bacillota; class Clostridia; order TANB77; family CAG-508; genus CAG-269. The sequence goes on from CANQTN010000019.1 coordinate 10,180, forward strand.
TTTGAGGGGTTATTATTAGTACCAAGAAGATTTGAAATAGCAAAAGAAGTTTTATTAACAATGGTTAGAGATGTGAAGTTTGGATTAGTTCCAAATGGATATTCAGGATATGATAATAGACCATTATATAATAGTGTAGATGCTTCATTATTATTGTTTGAACAAGTAAAAAAATATATAAAATATACATCAGATTATGAATTTGTAGAAGAAAAAATATATCCAGTAATGCAAGAAATAATTGAAAATTATTGTCAAAAAATTACTATAGATAATAATAATATTTATTTAGATTCAGATGGGCTAGTTGTATCAGGAACAAAAGATACACAAAATACTTGGATGGATGCAAAATATGATGGAGAAGCAGTTACACCAAGAAATGGAAAAGCAGTAGAAGTAAATAGTCTTTGGTATAATGCGAATATGATTATGGCTGAACTTTCGAAAAAATTTAAGCATCCAATTTTAGCAAAAAAATATAAGGACATAGCAGAAAAATGTAAAAAATCTTTTATTGAAGAATTTTATAATGAAGAAAAGAAATGTTTATATGATGTAATTGGAGATGACAAAATAAGGCCAAACCAATTATTTGCATTAAGTTTAAATTATCCCGTTGTGGAGCCAAAATCAGAGATAGCAGATGAGATTATAAATACAGTTGAAAAGAAACTTTTAAATGAATATGGTTTAAGAACTTTGGCAAAGGGTGAAGAAAATTATGTAGAAATATATGAAGGAGGGCCAGAACAAAGAGACAAAAGTTATCATCAGGGAATTACATGGACATGGCTTTTTGGCTTATATTATGATAGTTTAAAAAATATTTTAAATGGTACAAAAAAGGTTGAAGAGCAAAAAAAATGGAAAGAAAAGCTAGAAAAATTTGTTGCAGATACAACAAAAACGTTTAAAAAAGAAATTTATGATAGAGGTTGTATTGGTGGAATAGCAGAAATTTATGATTCAGTAAAACCTCAATTACCAAAAGGAACGATAAATCAAGCATGGAGTGTAGCAGAAGTATTTAGAATTATATTGGAAAAATAATCAAAACTAAATTGGGAGAGGAAAATGATATCAGTAGAAAGTTTGGAAAAAGAACTAAAAAATGGTAAATTACAAAATTTATATCTTTTATATGGTGAAGAATTATTTTTATTAGAAAATACATTAAAAAAGATAAAAAGCTTATTTGGTGAAGTCATAAAAGGGATAAATTATATAAATATTGATGAAAAAAATTGTAATGAACTAATACAAGATTTAGAAACTCCTAGTTTTGGATATGAGAGAAAATTGATAATAGCAAGAAATACAGGGCTGTTGAAAAAAGAAGGAAAGAGAAAAAATGCAGAATTGGCAAATTTAAGAGAAAAAATAAATGACTATATAAACAAAAGTATTGATGTTATAAATGAAAGTGCTGTATTGGTTTTTGTAGAGGAAGAAGTAGAGAGTAAGCAAGAATTGTATAAAACATTGGATAAATTGGGGATAGTTTGTAAATTTGACTATCAAAAGCCAATACAAATTGCAAGTAGACTAAAGGGTATTTGTAATGCATATAAAGTAGGAATTGATGACAGTACAATAAAATATTTTTTAGAATGTTGTCGGTACTAATATGCAAGACTTAATTAATGAAATACGAAAACTAATTGAATATGCAGGTTCTAATGGCAAAATACAAAAACAGGATATAGATAAATTGGCAATTAAGAAATTAGAAAGTGTTATATTTGACTTAACAGATTCACTTGGAAAAAAAGATATTAAAAAAGCTTTAGAAGTTTTAAAAAATTTGATTTATGCGAAAGAACCTATTCAAAAAATATTAATTACTTTATATAATCATTTTAAAAAATTGTATTTTGTGAAACTTTCACTTAAATATGGAAAAGATATTATAACTAGTTTAAATTTAAAACCTAATCAAACTTTTTTGGTTAATAAATATAAAATGCAAGCGACATATTTTACAGAAACAGAATTAAAAAATGCATTACAAAGTTTAAGAGACTTAGATTATAATTACAAAAGTGGATTAATTGATTTACAAATAGGGCTAGAGACAGTTCTTTGCAAATATTGTTCATAAAAAATAAAAAGATGTATAAAAAAAACGCCTATTGATAAAAATAACCATAAATAAAAAATTTTATCAATAGGTGGTTTTTATGTTTAAAAATAAAAAATATGTTAGAATATGTGCAATGATATTATTTATAGTAAGTTTTATGATGGTGATGACAGTATTTTTTCAAAGTAATACAATAGAAACATTATCAAAATATGGTTCAAGGGGAGAAGAAGTAAAACAAATACAAACGAAATTAAAACGATGGGGATATTATAATGGAACTGTAGATGGAATATATGGAAGTAAAACATTAGAAGCAGTAAGGTATTTTCAAAGAAAAAATGGATTAACGGTTGATGGAATAGCAGGTATAGCAACTTTAAGAGCCATGGGAATATATAATTCTAGTAATTCAAGTAGTTCAAGTACTACAAGTAATTCTAGTAATGTAAATTTGCTAGCAAGGCTTATTTATGGTGAATCAAGAGGTGAACCATATACAGGACAGGTAGCTGTTGGAGCGGTTGTGATGAACAGAGTAAAAAGTAGTTCATTTCCTAATAGTATATCAGGTGTAATATATCAATCAGGTGCTTTTGATGCAGTTAGTGATGGACAAATTAATTTAACTCCAGATGCTAATGCAAAAAAAGCAGCGCAGGATGCATTGAATGGATGGGATCCAAGTTATGGGGCTATTTATTATTTTAATCCAGCTACTGCTACTAATAAGTGGATATGGTCACGACCAATGACAATTACAATTGGAAAACATAGATTTTGCAAGTAAAGCAAATTTCTTGACAAATAGCAAGCAAATTGATAATATATAAATGATATTTAGCAAATGGAGGAAAAAATGATATTATATCCAAAAGCATACTTTAAAAAAATTACGCAAATTACAAAAGAATTTTTACAAGAAAAGCAAATAAGAGCTTTAATATTAGATGTAGACAATACATTAATAGATTATAATAAAAACTTGTCAGAAGATATAATTGAATGGGCAAAAGAATTAAAGCAAAAAGAAATGAAGTTATATATATTATCAAATACTAACCACAAAGAAAAAGTAGAAAAAGTAGCCAAAAGTTTAGAAATACCATATCAGAATTTAGCTAAAAAACCTTTAAAATCAGGGTTTTTGAAAGTGGAAAAAATTTTACAAGAAAAACCAGAAAATATAGGTGTAGTAGGGGATCAAATTTTTACAGATATAATAGGTGGTAACAGATGTAAAATGTTTACAATATTAGTAGATCCAATAGATGAAAAAGATTTCTGGTATACTGCATGGAAAAGACCTTTGGAGAATAAAATAAAAGAGAAATATATTAAAAATGAAAATAATATTTCTTAAACAATTAATATGTAGATACTTAATAAAAAATAAATCGAAAGAGGAGAAAGAAAGATGTATTTAAATGATGTACATATTGCTTATTATATATTAGCTGTGATTGCTGGAATGATAGTTGGACAATTTGTTGATTGGATGAATAAGCGATTACCAAAATATAAAAAAATAATATCAAAAGATATAATAAAAGAATACAAGAAAAAATTTAAACCTAATTATATATTAATGCTTATAGTATCAGTAATATATGTAACTTTAATATATCACTTTGGAATAAAAAATACTATAATTGCCAATTTAGACTTAATTAAATTTTTAATATTGACACCGTTATTGTTATCAGTATTTGTAATAGATTACAGATTACAGATTATACCCAATAGACTAAATTTAACAATATTTGAAATTGGATTTATATTTGCATTTTTATATGGATTATCAAATGTAGCAATTACAATAAACATGTTATTAGGAATGTTAGCACGGAGGAGGAATATTTTTATTAATTACATTACTGGGGGGACTATTTTATGGAAAAGAAGCTATGGGCTTTGGTGATGTAAAATTAATGGGAGCATTAGGACTATATTTTGGGCTATCAAATATAATTATAATAACATTAGTATCATTTTTAATAGGAGCAATTCTTAGTATAGTTTTATTAGCAACTAAACTAAAAAAATCTGATGAATATATACCATTTGGACCATTTATAGTAATAGCAACATTTATTAGTATGTATGTACCATTTGAACAAATAAAATTAGTATTACTAGAAATATTCACATTAGGAATGTATAGCAAGTAAAATAAATAAAAATGGGGGATTTGTATGAATACTAAATTACAATGGTTAAGAAACAAAATGGCAAGTTTGGATTTACAAGGATTAATTTTAACTAATCCACTAAATATACGATATTTAACAAATATTGAAGCAGAAGGGATACTATTATTAACAAGAAAAGAAAATATATACATAACAGATAGTAGATACATAGAATATGTACATAGCATATTAACTTTATATGATGAAATAATAGTTTATAATATACAAGATATATCAAAGGAAGACTATGAAAACTTTTTTATGTTTTGTGAAAATGTAGGATTTGAAGAATATGACATTTCATATGCTCAATATAAGGAATATATAAGAAAATACAAAATCAACAATTTTGTTGAGACAGAGCATATAATAGAAAAGCAAAGAATGATAAAAGATGAAGAAGAAATAAAAAATATAGAAAAAGCATGTGCAATTACAGATGAATGTTTCAAATATATATTATCATATATAAAACCCGGAATGGCAGAAAAGCAAATAGCAGATGAAATAGAAGAATATTACAAAAGAAGAACAGATGGTTTATCTTTTGAAACAATAGTAGCATCAGGTGAAAATACCTCAAAACCACATGCAGTGCCAACAAATAGAAAAATACAAAAAGAAGATATTATAACAATTGACATGGGGTGCAAAGTTAATGGATATTGTTCAGATATGACAAGAACATTTTTTGTAGGGAAAATTCCAGAAGGTGTAAAACCAATATATGATTTAGTATTAAAAGATCAAAAACAATCAATGTTACAGTATAAAGATGGGGCAAGTACAAGAATGTTGACAAAAATGGTAGAAAATGATTTTAAATTATATGGATATGAATTAATACATAGCATGGGTCATGGAGTTGGAATGGAAATTCATGAAGCGCCATATATAAGCCATAATTCAGATACTCAATTAAAGGAGAATATGGTAGTAACGGATGAACCAGGAATTTACATTCCAGGAAAATTTGGAGTAAGAATAGAAGATACGGTACAAATTACAAAATTTGGTTGTATAAGTTTAACAAAATCTGAGAAAAATTATATTATAATATAAACACTATTTTTAAATGTAGTAAATATAAAACACTTGATTTTTCTGGAATTTTGTAGTAAAATAAACATTATATGAAAAAATGAAAGGAGAAATAATTATGGCATCAGTATATTCAGCAGGAGATTTTAGAAATGGAACAACATTTGAAATGGATGGTAATGTATATAGAGTAGTAGAATTTCAACATGTAAAACCAGGAAAGGGGTCTGCATTTGTAAGAACAAAATTAAAAAATGTAATAACAGGAGCAACATTAGAGAAAACATTTAATCCATCAGACAAATATCCAGCAGCAGAAATAGAAAGAAAGACAATGCAATATTTATATAATGATGGTGGACTATATTACTTTATGGACAATGAAACATATGATCAAATGCCATTAAATGAAGAACAATTAGGAGATTGTTTAAAATATTTAAAAGAAAATATGGAAGTAACTATACTATCATACAAAGGAAATACATTTGCAGTAGAGCCACCAATTTTTGTAGAGTTAGAAGTTACATATACAGAACCAGGTTTTAGTGGAAATACTACAACAACTTCAGGAAAACCAGCAAAGCTTGAAACAGGCTTAGAAATACAAGTTCCTTTATTTGTTAATATTGGAGATATCTTAAAAATAGATACAAGAACTTGTGAATATATGGAAAGATTGTAAGAAAGGTGATTTACAAAATGGGAATATTAAAAAACGAATACAAAAGTTTTTTAGATGACATAGAAAAAAATATCAAAAATAAAGATGATTTAGAGTATGTAAAAAAGAGATTTGCCTCATTTTTAGATGTTGTATTAGACCAAATGGATTATGTTATGGATTATAAATCAGAAGAAATAGCAAAATTAGAAAGTACTCAAAACCAATTAACATCACAAATGAATCAAATGCAACAAGTAATAAGTAACATAGAAAAAGACATATATTTAGAAGATGGCTTTGATTTTGAAATTGTTTGTCCATACTGTAATTATGAATTTATTATAGATGTAGACGAAAATAAGACAGAGGTTGAATGTCCAGAATGTGGAAACATAATTGAATTAGACTGGTCAGGAGATGTAGATGAAGGAGAACAGCAGGGAGGCTGTGCAGGTAATTGCCATGGATGTAAGGGCTGTTCAGATGAAGAAGATGATATGTAATATAATAGTATAAATATTAAAAACCTTTTATGATTGAAAGATGTATTGAACCGAAAAAATTGGGGCGTATGAAATAAAATCATAGAAGGATTTTTTTTTTGAATATGTTTTGAACTATGTCAATCTTAGAGTTGCTTTAATCCACTTGAATTCGGAAATTTTATCATGTACTTTAATAAACTAGTTTGCTATTATGCATAGTAGGTATGAGCAAATGACATATTTGAAATTTGATAATTGAAAAGTATAATAGAAAACAAAATGGAGGAAAGGTGGAAAAGTACAGATGAAAAAAGAACTGCTTAAGAATAAGGAGAGTAAGAACAAAAATAACAAATATTGTACAAAAGGAAGAATGAATGGAATAACATTAATAGCATTAGTAATAACAATAATAGTGTTATTAATTTTGGCAGGGGTAACAATGGCAGCAATAACAGGAGAAGGTGGAATACTAAACGAAGCACAAGAAGCAGTATTAGAAAACCAAAGAGGAGAAATAAAGGAAAAAGTTCAAATGCAAATATTGGATAGCTATGATGAAGTAGGAGAATTAGATAAAAATATTTTAAGGAAAAACATAGAAGATAATTTAAGAGTAAATGAAGACGATATAATAATTGAAGAAGATGGAAGTATGACATTTCCATTAGATGGATATATTGTAGAAATAGATAAAGATGGAAATATAGAAGTAACAGGAAATGGGACAGCAGAAAGTTTACCGCCAAAGTTGAATGAAAGTGATATTAAATTTTATTATTCACCATCTAATCTGACAAATGAAGAAGTGCGAGTAACAATAATGACAGAAATAAAAGGATATATGTTGCAATATAGAACTGATGAGATAGAATGGACAAAATATCCAGAAGAAGGAATTACAGTAAGTGAAAACGGAGCAATATATGCAAGGTTAGCAAATAGTCAAGGACAATCAGGAAAGGGATATGCAACAGGGAATGTAGAAAATATAGATAGACAAGCCCCAGAAACTATACAATTTAGTAATGTAGCTAAAACAACAAGTAGTATAAAAATAATGGCTACAGCAACAGATGCAGATCAAACAAAAACAGATGCATGTAGTGGAATAAGAGAGTTAGAATTTTCATATAGTGATGACAGTGGGCAAACTTGGAAAGAAGAACAAACAAAGACAAATACAGTTGTAACAGGAGAAGGAAGCAAAACATATTCCCAGGAAGTACAATGGACAGGAATGACACAAAATAAGGAATATAAAGTAAAAGTAAAAGCAACGGATTATGCGAATAATTCGAAAGAATTAACATATGACCAAGTAATAATGACAGATGCAGTACCAAATTTGCAATCAAGTAATTTAATTTTTGATTATAAGCCAACGACACCGACGAATACATCAGTAACAGTGACATTAAGGCCATTAATAGACATATCAGGTTACACATTAGAATATAAAACAGATAATATAGAATGGACGGAATATCCAGAAGAAGGAATTACAGTAAATGAAAATGGAGTAATATATGCAAGATTAACAGATATTGCGGGTCAAACAGGAAATACTGATATATATGCAACAGGAAATGTAGAAAATATAGATAGGCAAGACCCAGAAACTATACAATTTAGTGGTGTAGCCAAAACGACAAATACTATAAAAATAACAGCTACAGCAATAGATGCAGGTCAAACAAAAATGTATGCATGTAGTGGAATAAAAGAATTAAAATTTTCATATAGTGATGACAATGGACAAACTTGGAAGGGAGAACAAACAAAGACAAATACAGTTGCAACAGGAGAAGGAAGCAAAACGTATTCCCAAGAAGTACAATGGACAGGATTAATACAAAAGAAAGGATATAAAGTAAAAGTAAAAGCAACGGATTATGCGAATAATTCAAAAGAACTAACATATGACCAAGTAATAACGACAGATACAGTGCCAACAGGTGGAAATGGTTTAACAGGAAGTAATATAGAATTTAGTTATTCACCTGCTAATACACAATGGGCACAAACGAGAACAGTAACAATGAAAAATAATGTGGGAAGTAATTATTCGATTGAATATTCGTTTACAGGTAATCAAGGAGATTGGGAGGCTTATACAGATACGGGAGTGCAAGTTACCAAAAATGGCCCATTATATGCAAGGTTAAGGGATAGCTCTGGGCAGTCAGGAGGTTCTGCTACATATAATGAGACTATGATAGATACAACAAAACCAACAATTAAATCACCGTTGACTACGGGAACAAAAACGTTAACTAGTATTGTGCTAAATGTAAGTGCAAATGATGGAAGCGGAAGTGGAATTGATTCGTATGAATATTTTTTAAATGGGACTTCAAAGAACAAATCTGATACGGGAAGTTATACGTTTACTGGATTGCAATCTAATACAGAATATACTTTAAAAGTAGTTGTAAAAGATAGAGTAGGTCTATCAAGTGAGGCAAGTTTGACGGCTAAAACAAATCAAGCCACAATTAGTGATTTAACTCCTGGAGTTTATGTGAAATATACGGATAAAAATAATACAGTAAGACCTTGTAGAGTATTGTATAATGATAATGATCATGGAGTTCAAATTATAACTTCAGATATTGTAAGTCAAATTACCTTGGGTTATGCAAGTTCGCTTGTTAGTGCTTCTCAATTTACGTATAGTGGTTCGTATTCATTTAATTCTGAAGAATACAAACAAAATTTTTGCAAGGCTGCTGCATCCTACAACTATGCGGTCAATATTTTGAACTCGCAGGCGAAAACGTTTATGGATACTAATGGTATTGCAACCGATGTGCGTTCTGTTGGTAGTAAGGATACATTAATTGATGGAAAATTTTATGATGATACTACTACTTCGATGGATTACCCGTCATCTTCAGTCTTGCCTTCTGGTTGGGGGCTTAGTGGAAAAATGAAGGTAGGGGATACTAATAGCCTTTTGGACTATGATAAAATGTCTCAATTAGGGCTGTTGAAAACTACGAGTAGTAAATCGTATTGGATGGCTGGAAGATTAATAGATAACAATTCTTTAGTGTATCAATATGGAGTGCGTTGGTGTGATGGTACTTCGCTTACCAGCGGAAGTCTTGTAAAATACGATAAGGAGAAAAAGACTATCGTTTGGTCCAACCTGACAGATGGTTTAAGACCAGTGTTTTTACTATCGAATACAGTTAAAGTTTCAAGTGGTGATGGAAAATCTGCTAACACAGCATATGTACTAGAACCAAGTGATTTAGCTCCTGGAGTTTATGTGAAATATACGGATAAAAATAATACAGTAAGACCTTGTAGAGTATTGTATAATGATGTTGATCATGGATTACAAATTATAACTTCAGATGTTGTAAGTCAAATTACCTTGGGTTATGCAAGTTCGCTTGTTAGTGCTTCTCAATTTACGTATAGTGGTTCGTATTCATTTAATTCTGAAGAATACAAACAAAATTTTTGCAAGGCTGCTGCATCCTACAACTATGCGGTCAATATTTTGAACTCGCAGGCGAAAACGTTTATGGATACTAATGGTATTGCAACCGATGTGCGTTCTGTTGGTAGTAAGGATACATTAATTGATGGAAAATTTTATGATGATACTACTACTTCGATGGATTACCCGTCATCTTCAGTCTTGCCTTCTGGTTGGGGGCTTAGTGGAAAAATGAAGGTAGGGGATACTAATAGCCTTTTGGACTATGATAAAATGTCTCAATTAGGGCTGTTGAAAACTACGAGTAGTAAATCGTATTGGATGGCTGGAAGATTAATAGATAACAATTCTTTAGTGTATCAATATGGAGTGCGTTGGTGTGATGGTACTTCGCTTACCAGCGGAAGTCTTGTAAAATACGATAAGGAGAAAAAGACTATCGTTTGGTCCAACCTGACAGATGGTTTAAGGCCAGTGTTTTTACTATCGAATACAGTTAAAGTTTCAAGCGGTGATGGAAAATCTGCTAACACGGCATATGTATTGGGGAAATAATAGAGAAATGAGGGGGAGAAAAGGTTGAAGAATAATTATAATTTTAGTTGTATTAAAATTTATTTTAAATGCAGTTACGTATGATGCATATGTTCCTGGATCTTTAGAATAAAATTTTGCCTTACTAACATTTAATTCTTTTTCAGCCTATTTGTACCTTAGAAAGGAATGTGATAAAAAATGAAAAGAAAAGAAAAATTGATGATAACACTATTGATAATAATAACTATAATTGCAATAGCGATGTTTATAAAAATGAAATCAGGAAAGAAAGAAGATATAAAAGAACAAGAATCAAAAGAAGAAACTGTAAAAATATTAGAAGATGGAACAAAATTATCTACAAGTAGTAGATTAAATGAAAAGAAAAAATTTAATGGAATGGAAATAACGAATATTCAATTAACAGAAAAAGAAAATGTTACATTATTATTAGGAACAATAACAAATACATCAACTACAAAACAAGGGGATTATCCAGTAGATATAACAGCAGTAGACAAAAATAACAAAGATATAATAACAATATCAGCATATGTACCACCATTAGAACCAGGGGAAAGTACGCAATTTAGTACAAATGCATCTTTGAACTTTGTAAATGCATATGATTTTAGTATAAGTAGAAAAAAATAATAAAAAAGAATATGCAATGAGAAAAATGGCGAACCTCCTATATAATATGATTATGCAATCTAAAGTTGTAAAAATATTATACCAGGGGGTTTTAAAATTCGTTTGTGGTAGATGGATACAATATAAGAATGGATGAAACGAGTAGTAGAAGGAACATATTCAATTATTTAATGATAGTTTTCTTTCTTTTTTTATAAATATTATTTTTTTATTGAAAAAATTAAAAATAATCCAAAGGATTTTGATATTTATCATTTAATCTTATTCCTAGATGTAAATGAGGACCAGTTGTTGCTCCGATTGGTAGGAAGCCCTTTTTCATCGTGGTATTGGTTACCTTTTATACCATATACATTTTTAGGACCAACAGAGCCTATAATTTCACCTTGTTTTACTTGTTGACCAACTTTTACAATAAAATTGGGACTGCAATGACAATAGGTTATTTTAAAGTTATCAAAAGAAAGGGTAATTGTATATCCACCGCCACCTAAAAAGTCTCTAAATGTAATTTCGCCATCATGAATAGCAATAAATTTACTACCTTCTGGTGCAGGGATGTCAATTCCACTATGTGAAGATGAAGCATTATTTGTTGGTGTATTTCGTTTTCCAAAAAAAGAACTAATTTGTGTATAACCAGGAATAGGCCAAACAAATCCTTTTGGATTAAAGTCTAGAATGTTAGTGTTTGTGTGATAAGATATTTCACTAGAAGCAATTATAGGAGTAAATATAAGTATTATAAAAAATGAAATGATAAACAAAAGAATATAAAATAATTTAAAATTTTTAAAAATTAAAATCACCTCTTAAGTAGAATGAGAAATAAATTATATGATATAAATTGATGAATAAATATATGGCAGGGGCAGAAGGATTCGAACCCTCACAAGCGGTTTTGGAGACCGGTGTGCTACCGTTGACACTATACCCCTATAAAAAGATAAATCTAAATACAAATAATATATTAGCATAAAAAATTTGATTTAGCAATAATTTTCTTTAAAATTATTGACTTTTTTTTTGTAGGATAATATAATGTATAAAATTTAATAGTAAAGAGGAATTTTTATGATAAAATCAATGGATACTTTGGTATCATTATGTAAAAATAGAGGATATGTATATCCAGGTTCAGAAATTTATGGAGGATTAGCAAATACGTGGGATTATGGACCTTTGGGTGTAGAATTAAAAAATAATATAAAACATGCATGGAGAAGAAAATTTATTCAAGAAAATGAGTATAATGTAGGATTAGATGCGGCAATTTTAATGAATCCAACAACATGGGTAGCTTCAGGGCATGTAGGAGGTTTTTCAGATCCGTTAATTGACTGCAAAAAGTGTAAAACTAGACATAGAGCTGATAAATTAATAGAGGAATGGATGCATGAAAATAATTGTGAAGAAGCAGTTGAGGGATGGTCAGATGAAAAAATGATTACATATATGGATGAGAATAAAATAAACTGTCCAAACTGTGGTGCACATGATTTTACAAGTATTAGAAAATTTAATTTGATGTTTAAAACATTTCAAGGGGTAACAGAGGATACAAAATCAGAAATATATTTAAGACCAGAAACAGCACAAGGAATATTTGTTAATTTTAAAAATGTAATGAGAACAACAAGAAAAAAAATACCAATGGGTATAGCTCAAATAGGAAAAGCATTTAGAAATGAAATTACACCAGGAAATTTTACATTTAGAACAAGAGAATTTGAACAGATGGAATTAGAATTTTTTTGTAAACCAGGAACAGATTTAGAATGGCATGCGTATTGGAAAAAATTTTGCAAGCAATGGCTGCTAGATTTAGGAATGTCAGAAGAAAATTTAAGATTAAGAGATCACAAACTAGAAGAATTATCACATTATAGTAATGCAACAACAGACATAGAATATTTATTTCCATTTGGTTGGGGAGAATTATGGGGAATAGCAGACAGAACAGATTTTGATTTAAACTGCCATATGAAAGTTTCAAATGAAGACTTTAATTATACAGATCCAGAAACAAATGAAAAATACATACCATATTGTATTGAACCATCTGTAGGAGCAGATAGGGTGGCATTAGCATTTTTATGTGATAGTTATGAAGAAGAACAACTAGAAGATGGGGATTCAAGAGTTGTATTACATTTGCATCCAGCATTAGCACCATATAAAGTTGCAATATTACCACTATCTAAAAAATTATCAGAAAAAGCAACAGAAGTATATAGAAAACTTTCAAAAAGTTTTATGTGTGATTATGATGAAACAGGAAGCATAGGAAAACGATATAGAAGAGAAGATGAAATAGGAACACCATATTGTGTAACAATTGACTTTGATACAATGCAAGATGATACAGTTACAATAAGGGATAGAGACACGATGAATCAAATTAGATTAAAAATAGATGAAATTACTGATTGGATAGAGAAAAAAATAGAATTTTAAAAATTGTCAAAAATTGTCATTAGACGGACTGTTTTGACAATTTTTTTTAAAGCTTTGCTTTTTAGAAGTTACAGTTTAATGTTCAATGGTACAAATGGTCAAAGATAATATAGTATTTACTTGTAACTCCCAGCTGCATACAGATTGTACCTAAAATTTTATAATAAATTATGAAATTTTATTAACAATCTGTACTTTGCTGGTCCCCCCGAATTGTTACTGCATAAATAATATATTATCTTTGACCATTTGTACCATTGAACATTAAATTGTAACTTTTAGAAAATATTAATTCTGTTTTTTTATGTTTGTAAAATAATAGATATTTTTTGTATATAAAATATGATGTTTCATAAAGAAAATAATAGATTATGAAAAAAAAGTAATATAATGTAGTTAAAAATATAGAAAGGAAGGGATCTGAATTGAAATTGAAAGAATTAAAAGAAAATGCGAAAGATTTTCTAGAAAGCTATCTAAATGACGATGTTATTGGAAAAATTTATCATGGAGATTTGAACTTAGAAGAGTATCAGCCTGTAACTGTTGAGTATGTGACGGTAAATAAGTATATAAGATCGCAAGAAAAAGAATTATTGAGTGTACAAGATTTTGAAAAGTATTTGGAAACTAGGAATATCAGGGACTCAATAGAAGCGGAGGAACAATTTAAATTAGGTTTTAAAACCGCAATAAAGATTATTATGGAGAGCTATAGATAGCTATCGCCTTTTATGTTTTTGTGCATTCATATATTCAATTAGTTTTATGACAATGTCTTTTTCTTTAGGAGATAGAGAAGTAAACCCAATTAGTTTGTCACTGTAGTCTAATTGAGTAGTGTTAAGGTAATCTTTTAAGATAAATGTAGGTGTGACTTTATAAAGGTTGCAAAGTTTTATTAGTGTATCAATGCTACCTTTTGTTTTGTCTCTTTCTATATCAGATATATATCTAGGTGCTAGGTATAGTTTTTCTGCTACTTGCTCTTGAGTAAGACCTAGTGATTTTCTTATATTTTGCATAGTTTTGCCGATTAAAATTTTTTCATATATTTTTTTATTTTTCATTTATATATTATTCCTTTCGGTTTAGATATTTTTGTATTAAGTTTTGTTATATAAATATTTTTTACAAAATGTAAAAAAATATTCTATATACATAGCATAACAGAGATGGAAAAAAAATAACATACAAAAAAATACGAATTAATGTGGAAAAAAACTTGAAAAATAAAAACTGTTATGTTATACTTCTTTTGTAAAATATAAAAGAAGGAAGGGAGATTCGAATGAAAAAAGAACTTTTTAGGGAAAAAAAGAAACAAAAAGACAAAAAATTTTGTAGAATGGAGAGGATGAAGCGGAATAACATTAATAGCACTGGTAATAACAATAATAGTATTGTTAATATTAGTAGGAGTAAGTTTATCAACATTATCAGGACAAGATGGAATATTAAATAAAGCAGCAACAGCGGCAGATAGGACAAATGAAGAAGCAATAAAAGAGAAGGCACAAATTCAAGTATATGGATCATATGATACAGCAGGAAAATTGGATATGGATGAATTATCAACAAATGTAAA
>CANQTN010000020.1 GCA_947626815.1 uncultured Clostridia bacterium
CCTTGTTCTGAGCCAACTACTGGACTTAAATCTGCATAAAACATATCTCCTCTTTTGATTTGCATATTCTTCACTCCTAATATTAGTATATTGTCAAGTATATCTCATGCTATTTTAAATATAATCTACTTTATATTTATATCTCTATATAATATGTAAATCATTGTATTTTGGTTAATATCTCTTATTTGTAATCTGACTGGTTTTTTAGTATTTTTGTCTATATATAACTGCTTTTCTTTTTCGTTATTAGTTAATATCATTGTTACTGTATCATTTTCTTCTTCTATTCTAGTATCCTCACACTGTCCATATTCTTTTATAAATGTGCTTAAATCTATACTATTATCTGATACATATTCATAATTTTCAAAAATGGTACTTAAATTAAGATTTGTATTTTCTATTTTTAATTTTTTATTTTCTCTTGTTATTTTAATTCCTGCTATATTATCTGGTTCTATTATTTCTTGCGAAGATAATTCTGGTTCTACATAATTTTGCTTTATTAAATATTTATTTTTGTTTTTATTACTATCAACTTCTAATTCTATTGTTGCTTCATATGAATTAATATTTAAAATATAATCTACGATTTCTTGACTGGTAATATTATTTCCCGTTTTTGAATTTTTAGACTCTTTTGTATCAAAAAATATAAAAAAAATCGCTGATACTATAATTACTAATATAAAAATTAAAATTATTACACTTGTTTTTTTCAATTTTCCTTTCCTCCCCTATTTCTCAAAAAATAAAATGATAATAAATTTGAAAATTTACTATCATTTTATTTTACAAACTATTAAAATATTCTTCTATCTTTGTTATTAGCTCTTTTTCATCTTCTATCTTGTTAATCTCATTTCTAAATTCACTAGAATTTTTTAAATTTTTTGTATACCAGCTAATATGTTTTCTTAACTCTTTAACTGCTATTTCACCCTTTTCTTCAATAGCTAAAGAAATATGCTTTTTAATCACATCTAATTTTTCTTGGTTTGTCGGTTCTGGTAGTTTTTCCCCTGTTTCCAAAAAATATTTTATTTTTTGAAAAATCCATGGATTTCCTAAAGCTCCTCTTCCTATCATAATGCCATCTACTCCTGTTTGCTCAAACATATTTAATGCTGTTTGTTCATCTACTACATCTCCATTCCCTATAACAGGTATTTTTACAGCTTGTTTTACTTTTTTTATTATTTCTAGATCTGCCTCTCCAGAATAAAATTCTGTTCTAGTTCTTCCATGAACAGTAATTGCTGAAACACCAATTTCTTCGGCCATCTGTGCTAATTCAACCACAACTATATTTTCTTTATCCCAACCTTTTCTACATTTCAACGTAACTGGCACAGAAGAATTTTTTACCACTGCTTCAATTATTTTTTTTGCTTTTTCTAAATTCAATAAAAGTTTACTACCATCTCCGTTTTTCACAACTTTTGGAGCAGGACATCCCATATTAATATCTACAATATCTGCATTTTTACTTATATATTTTACTGCATATCCCATTGTTTCTTCATCACTACCAAAAATTTGAAAGCTAATAGGTCTTTTCTCATTTTCTACATTCAACAACCTTTTAGTTTTTCCATCATCATAAAAAATTGCTTTTGAACTTGCCATTTCTGTACATACCATTCCTGGTTCAAATTGTTTGCAAACAATTCTAAAAGGCTGGTTTGTTACACCAGCCATTGGAGCTAATATTAAATTATTATCTAATTCTACATTTCCTATTTTTAATTTATGCAGATACATTGTTTTCTCCCTATTTAACAAACATTGTTTTTTGCCTTTTGCTACTTATATTTAATAAAATTGCTACACATATAAAATTTGTAATTAATGAGCTTCCTCCATAACTAATAAATGGTAGTGGTACTCCTGTTATTGGTAATAATCCCATTACCATACCTATATTTTCTATCATATGAAAAATAAATATTCCTGTTATACCAGATGCAATCAAAGTTCCTGTTTCATCTTTAGCAGTTTTTGCTACATATATACATTTTGTAATAAAAATTACGTATAATATTATTACTGTTCCTGCTATAATAAATCCCATTTCTTCCCCTATTACAGCAAAAATAAAGTCAGTTGTCTTTGGATATAAAAATCCTAATTGTGTTTGGTTTCCTTTTAATAATCCCATCCCTGTTAATCCACCAGCTCCGAATTGCCAATTTGGATTGTATTATATTATATCCTGAACCACGTGGATCAGATTCTGGATTTAAAAATATATCTATTCTTTTTTTTGCATGTTCTGGTAATACAAAATTATAAATCAATGGTACAGATACTACAGCTAAAATTATTGTACCTATAATATATTTTTTATCAATTCCTGCTGCTATTAGCATAAATGCTATTGCAGATAAAAATGCTACCGCCGTACCAAAATCTGGTTGTTTTATTATTAATAATATTGGCACAGCAATTATTGCAAATATAATTAATAATTTTGTTGGTTTATTTATATCTCTTTTGTCTCTTGCTTGAATTTTAGTTATTGCATATGTTAAAAATAAAATAACAAATATTTTTGCAAATTCACCTGGTTGAAAAGAAAAAAAACCAATATCAAACCAACTTGAAGCTCCATTTACTGGTTTAGTAAACAATACGGCTAGTAGTAACAATATAAAAGCCCCATAAAATATAGGAGAAACCTTTACTATAGCTTCATAATCTACCAGCATAATTATAATCATAGTTATTATGCTAATAACAAACCATATACATTGTTTATTAAATTCATCCTTGTCTGTTTCTTGAGTCGCCGAAAATAATGCAACTAGTCCTATGATACAAAGGATAATTGCAATAACTCCTATACTCCATTCCATATTTTTTAATTCTCTTTTTCTCATTAAATCACTCTTTTTCTATTATAGTTTTTGATTTATTTTTTCTTCAGTTTCATTAATCATTTTATTTGGTAACTTTACTGCCCTTTTTTTTCTTTTTTACCTCATTATTATCTATTTTCACTTCAGAAATTGTATCTCGTTTAGTTTGTTCTGTTTTTCCCTCTATTTTATCATTGTTTATTGCAATTTCGGCTTGTTCTTCTTTACATTCCTCCACTTCCTGTTGTTTTTCTATCTTTTTATTCTCATCTGTTTTCTTTTTCTCCTCTTTACCTTTTACGTCGCCCTCTTTTTTCAGTTCAATTTCCAATTCTTCATTATTTTTCTCTTCTTTTGATTCTAATTTCTTTATATCATTTTTTATATTTATTATTGGAATATTTGCATACAATGCTGGTGCTCCATTTGTACCATCATCATTTTCTTTATTTGTTAGCCTCACATCAATAGCTCCTTCGTCTACATCTATATATTTTTTTATTACTTCTATTATTTCTTGTTTCATAAGCTCTAAAAAGTCTGCTGATACATTTGCTCTATCTTGCATTAAAACTAAATGTAGTCTTTCTTTTGCTGCATCTTTTGAATTTGATGGTTCAGTTTTATCCTTTCTAGATATTTTCTTAAAAAATTTCATTATGTTTTCAAACATCTTCTTATACCTACCCCCATAATCTTATTGCTTTTTAAATAATCCTATAAATTTAGCCCACAGACCTTTTTTCTCTCTTCCTGGAATAGTTACTTCTATTTTTTCTCCTAATACCCTTTTTGCTATTTCTATGTATGCTTTTCCAGATGGAGCCTTTTTATTTTGAATTACTGGCTCACCTTTATTAGTTTGAGTAATTATATATTCATCATCAGGTACAACACCTATTAAGTCTATTGACAACAAATCTACTATGTCTTCAACATCCATCATTTCACCTTTTTTTACCATGTTAGGTCTTATCCTATTGATTACTAATTCCGGATTTTTAATTTCAGATGCTTCTAATAAACCTATTATTCTATCAGCATCTCTTATTGCAGATATCTCCGCAGTTGTTACTACAATAGCCCTATTAGCACCTGCAATAGCATTTTTAAAACCTTGCTCAATTCCTGCAGGACAGTCTATTAATATATAATCAAATTCCTGTTTTAATTTTTCTACTAGTTCTTTCATTTGCTCTTCATTAACAGCACTTTTATCTCTCGTCTGTGCTGCTGGTAATAAATATAATTCTTTAAATCTCTTATCTTTTATCAATGCTTGTCGTAATTTGCATTTTTCTTCTACAACATCTACTATATCATATACTATTCTATTTTCTAGACCCATTACAACATCTAGATTACGTAGTCCAATATCTGTATCTATTAGTGCTATTTTTTTGCCTTCTACTGCTAAACTTGCACCTAAATTTGCCGTTGTCGTTGTTTTTCCTACTCCACCTTTTCCTGATGTTATTACAATTACTTCTCCCATATTTTTCCTCCTTAGAATTTTTAAAAAAATTCTTCTTCTAACCTTTATATAATATAACGAATAACTTAAAAAGTCAATGAAATTTTTATGAAAATTACAAAAATATTTCTATAATATTACATTTTTTTTACATTTTTTTGTCAATGAAAATATTCTATTTTAGCAATCTTTTTTCAATAGGGATCCTCACTTTTAGACAATGCTGACAACTTAAGAAATTGCTCCAGATAATATATTATTTATTTGTGCATAAATAATATATTATCTGGAGCAATTTCCTAAGTTATCAGCATTGCCTTTTTGAGATAACCCCTTTGTCAATGGTAACCATATAAAAAATAAACGAAAAAGTGAATTGAAAAAAGTTTAATTTAGAAGTTCTTTAACAATTTTATGGAAAATGTTCATGCTTGACATGAAAGGGTGCCATAAAATTGTTTTAGAACTTTTTAATTAAAATCTTCTTGAACGAACTTTTGAATTTATTTTTTATATGGTTATCCTTGACAAAGGGGTTGTCCAAAATGTGTTAATCCCTAGTAGTAAAAAATTGTTAAAACAAAGCGTTCTAATCTACAAAAAATAATGTCATTCTAAAACCACTATTTTCCGCAAATTCATTTACTCCGATTGTTGAATAAGAATACCCACTAACAACATCATCATCTTCATTTTTAGTTTTTCGTCTCTGAACAAATTTGCCATCCCTATTTGCTAGAACCATCTCCCACATTCCTTTATCTAAATCTTTAATATTTTGTGTTTGTGATTCATTAATAAATTTGCACATCAACTCCCATTGAATTTCAAACATTACGCTATTAATATATTCCTCTGAGCTTAAAGTATTTGCTAATTTTTGTGCTTGATTACATGTAACAAAATTATATAAATATTTATTTTCTTGAATAACTGGATTTCCATTTGTATTAAGTATACTTTCTACTTCTTCTTGATACAATCCGCTTCTTTTTTCTTTATTTAATCCAGATATATATTGACCTACATAAAATCCACCTTCATCATATATAGTCTTTAGCATCTTATTTTTTAATTCATTATATTCTTTTTCTGATGCAATTCCACAGCCATTATACCATGTATCAGACACATATTGATTTCTATATTCTGCAACATAATTTTGTAAATCTTTTTCCATATTTGTATAATCTTTATCTGAGGTAATTGTTTTATAAACTGTTTTTGGAACTTCTATCCATACATATCTATTATCTAATGAATCTTTTATAACTAAACCTTTATTTACTGTATTTTCTCCTGGTTTTAATGATACTTGAAACCCTTTTGGAATATAAGCTGTTTTTCCATTTTCATCTATATATTCCGCTTTTTCTTCATATGCCATACTCCAATTACTATCTGGTTTTTCCATTTTTATCTGTACTTTTTCATTACTCAATATACTTGAACCTGCAGAACTTTTTAAATCAACACCAACTTTGTCTACTTCATCTGATGCATAATTTGTATAATATACCTCATCACCTATTTTCATTCCTTTAACATAAAATATATTATGACTTGTTTCATTTATAATATATAAGTCTTTATATTGCTTAGCAATTTCAAAACTTAAACTATTGAATTTTTTAACATGTTC
The DNA here is from genome assembly GCA_947626815.1 of uncultured Clostridia bacterium. GTDB lineage: Bacteria > Bacillota > Clostridia > TANB77 > CAG-508 > CAG-269. Next base: position 5,981 of record CANQTN010000020.1, read on the forward strand.
ATAATCTTTACCATAATTTAATGTTAAATTATCAATTTTTTCTAAATCAATCACAAAAAATTTTCCTGTATCAAAAGCTGAACTTAAAATATGTGCATCTTGTAGATCCTTTGTGTTTGTATACTCTAATTTTATCGGTATACTATCATTTTCTAAATAATAATCATTAATTTTATCTTGTAAATTTTCAACATCAGCTCTTAGCTTTTCTAATTTATCTATTCTAATATTAGATGTAATATTGTAAATTACGACATTTACAAGTATAGTTAAGGCTGCTACTGTAATTGCAAGTGAAGTTAATGTAATTCCTTTTGAATCTCTCATTTTATTTTTTATCATTTGAACATCTCCTATCATTTTTATAAATTATTAGTCCGTATAATCAATATATATTTAGTTTACTATTTATTTAACATTATTTCAATAGTTTTTAATCTTTTCTTTTTATAAATTATATCTTGTTTTATAACAATTGCCCACAAAACTAAAATAATTAAGAATATCGAAATATTTTCAAATTTATATATAGCAATGCTTGCAATAAAAGTTAATATCGCTAAAAATAAAAATGACATCCTATTTATATATCTCTCGGATTTTATTTTTCCTAGAAAAATATGTAAAATTCCTTTTAAAACTCTCCCTCCATCTAATGGATAAATTGGTAATAAATTAAATATTATAAGTAATAAATTTGAATATATTACTTTAACATCAAAATTAAGTTTTAATGCTATTAATATAATAATAACATTTGTTAATGGTCCACTTAGTGCAACTATTATTTTTTTTATTTCTAATTTATTTCCTCTTTTTATCTTCATATTATAATCTACTGGTGTTAATTTAAATGATATAGATAATCCATATGGCATAATTTCAATTTTTTCTGGTTTCATACCTAACATTATTCCAGCAAATAAATGTCCCAATTCATGTAATAGTGCAAAAAGCATTATCATAGCATATATTTCTATTTGATTTGTAAAATAAAATAAAATCAGCAAAATAAATATTTTTAAATCAATTCTAAATCGCATACATCCTCCTACAATTGTAAAATCAACTCTGGATTAATTATTCTTTCTGAAATTCTTATCTCAAAATGCAAATGTGGACCTGTTGAATTTCCTGTTGAACCAACTTCTGCAATTTCTTGTCCTTGTGATATTTTATCTCCTTGTTTTACATATAAATTATTACAATGTGCATAAATAATACTTACTTCACCTATTTGTATCTTTAAATGTTTTCCATATCCCCCTTCTTCAGATGCCAAAACAACTTCTCCATCAGTTGAAGATTTTATTTTAGTACCTAAATTAGCTGCAATATCTACTCCAGTGTGATCTTTTGGAATACTACTTCTTTCTACATCTCTTTGTCCATATCTTGAAGTAATTATACCTTCTAATGGCTTTACAAAAGTTGTGGTGTTTTTAATATTTTGCACATCAATTTCTGTTTGTGATAAATTTTGTGTGCTTTGTTCATTGCCTTGTAAATTTTCAGTGTTTTCGCCATTTTGATCATTTTCTTGTACTCTATTTTCATCTATTTCGTTTTCTTCATTTTCTTCTATTGCACCACCAATTGCTGAATTATCTTGATTATCTTCAAGTTTAATCCATTTATTAAACTGATTTTTTATTGTATTACATAATGATTCAAAATTAATATCATATGACAAAATTTCATTTGCTTTATTTATAAAATCATCTGAAAAAATATATTGTTTATTTCTAATCGTATATACTGATAAATAAATAACAATACAAATTATTATTTGTATTACCATTTTCTTTAACAATTTAATATCTTTTTTATTATTAACTGATACTTTAGCTACAGGTCCTATTTCTTCTTGCTTTCGCCTTTGATATATTTCCTCTGCTCGTCTTATTTTTTCTTCTACACTCATTATTCTTTCCATAACAACACCTCTTCCTTTGTTTTAACATGTTATTTAATCTTTCTTTAAAACCTATGTTAAATGAAGAGGTTTTATTACATTTAAGAAAAAATTTAATATATTTTTTATTATTTATTTTATTATTATTAAAGCCATTTGTAGTATTATTATTGCAGTTGAAAAATACGCATATTTCTTTAGCCTATTATATCTCACACTATTTTTTATTGTTTTTGTAACATGCTTTTCATTATCACTTTCTAATTTCGAAATATATTCAGATATTAACATTTCTGCTTCTTTTAATACATAGTCCTTTTCTTTTTTTACTTTTTCCCTATTTTGCTTTATTTCTTTATTTTTCTCTATTTTCTCTAACTTTTTTGCTCTCTTACTTGATTTTAAAACAACAATCGCTTCTTCTACTAAATTAGATGGTAAATTTCTTAATATTACCATATTTTTCATTTTACTTGTTTCCATTTATACCTCCTTAGTAAGTTCTTATATTATACTTAAAGTTTTTCCAATTTTTTTCAGTTTATTCAACGAACAATAAAACGAAATTAACATTTTCTTAAAAGCTTTACTTTTTAGAAAATGCTAATTTCGTTTTATGCTGATTTTAATTCTAATCTAAGTTTATCTGCTATCATTGCTATAAACTCCGAATTTGTTGGTTTTCCTTTACTTGCAGAAATTGTATAGCCAAATATTCCTTCTACAGTTTCTGTTTGACCTCTACCGCCATGCTACTTCTATTGCATGACGTATTGCTCTTTCAACCCTTGATGGTGTTGTACTATATTTAAATGCAATTTTAGGATATAAGCTTTTTGTTATTTGATTTATTACATCTATATCATTTACAACCATCATTATTGCTTCTCTCAAATATTGATATCCTTTTATATGAGCTGGAACTCCTACTTCATGAATCATATTTGTTACAAGTGCTTCTAAATTTTCTTCTCTTTTGCTTTCATTTTCAGATAATTCTATATACTTTTGCCTAGGCTCTCTACTCATAAAATTAGTTCCAACTTGACTAGGTTTAAAGAATTTAATTTCTCTTATTCTTCTTATTAATACTTCTATGTCAAATGGTTTTACTACATAGTAATCTGCTCCTGCTGAAATGGCTTTTTGTGTTATTTTATCTTGCCCTACTGCAGATAGCATAATACATACAGGTCTTTTATCTATTTTTATTTCATTTATTTTTTCTAATACTCCTATTCCATCTAAATGTGGCATTATTACATCTAATAGCACAACATCTGGTATTGTATTTGATATCATATCTACTGCTTCATTGCCATCTTTTGCAATGGCTATTACCTCCATATCATCTTGATTATCAATATACGAAAGTAATGTTTGTCCAAATTCTTGATTGTCATCTGCAATTAAAATACTAAGTTTTTCGTTCATTTTTTCCCTCCTATTTATAATTATAACTGTAAATTTTTTACAGTTATAATTATAAGCATTTATTCGAGAAAAAGCAATAGTTTTTGGAAATTTTTTCCAAAAACTATTTAAAACTGATACCTTCACATATTTTTCGTTACATATTTTTTTCTTATTTCCTTTAAATCCTTTAAAATAATCGATTTTGTATTAAAATCATTTTTTAATCTTTCTTCTTTGCTTTCTACTAATTCAATTATACACTCAATTGATTGACTATATTGTATATTGGATATATTAATTTCATTAATATTACAATAATATTTAAATTTATCAAATTCACTATAATCCACTAAGGCTAGCATCTCTATTCCTTGACATTTTAATATCTTTTTACTTTGTTCTATCGCTTTTTGCAAGCTATCACTATATGCTCTTACAAGCCCTCCTGTACCTAATAAAATTCCTCCAAAATATCTTGTATTAACTACTAATACATTTACTAGATTATTTTTTTTCAAAATATTTAGCATTGGTGCACCTGCTGTACCAGAAGGTTCGCCATCATCATTAGATTTTTCGATTATTTGATTATTTCTTTCTATTCGATAAGCCACACAATTATGTCGTGCATCATAATATTTCTTTTTTACTTGTTTAATTATATTTTCCGCTTCTTCTACAGTTTCTATTGGAAAAACACTAGCTATAAATTTGGATTTTTTTTCTATTATTTCTGCTTGGATTTCTTGTTCTATTGTTACAAATTCCACTTAAATTCTTATTCTCCTTTTAATATAACATTTATAATAACATTCCTGCTGTATATCCTGTAGAATATGCTATTTGAAGATTAAATCCCCCAGTATAAGCATCTACATCTATTATCTCCCCTGCAAAATATAAACCTTTAATTTTTTTAGATTCCATTGTTTTGGGATTTATTTCTTTAATAGAAATTCCTCCACTTGTAATAATTGCTTCTTCAATTTGTCTAAATTTTTTTACTTTCAACTCAAAATTTTTAAATAACTTTACCAAATTTTTTCTTTCCTCTTTTGTAATTTCATTTATCTTTTTTTCTTCATTAATTCCACTAATCCTTATAAAAACTGGAATCATCTTTTGAGGTAGTAATTTATCTAAACCATTTTTAAATTGTTTATTTTTAAACTCTTCAAAATCTCTTATTATTCTTTCATCTAATTTCTTTTCAGTAAGTTTAGGTTTTAAATCAATACTTAGCAAAATCTCTTTATTGGCCAATTTTTCATTAATATTTGAATACCTAACCAAATGTGCAGATGAACTCAAAATCACAGGTCCTGATACTCCAAAATGTGTAAATAACATTTCACCAAAATCTTTATAAATATTTTTCTCGGTTCTAACATCAACCAACTTTATATCTACATTTTTTAAACTTAATCCTTGCAAATCTTTACAAATTTCACTTTCATAACACTCTAATGGCACTAAAGATGGTTTAATTTCTGTCACAGTATGTCCTAAGTCTTTAGCCAAGTTATATCCATCTCCTGTTGAACCAGTCAATGGATAACTCTTCCCCCCTGTTGCTAAAATAACCCTATCTGCTTGTATTTTTTCAAACTTTGTTTGTACCCCAATTACTTTTACTTCATTGTTTTCATTTTTTGTAAGTATTTTTATAACTTCTGTATTATATTTAATTATAACATTCAATTCTTTTAATTTTTTTACAAAACATTTTAAAACATCTTGTGATCTATCTGTAATAGGAAATATTCTATTACCTCTTTCTTCTTTCACTTCTAATCCTTGTTCTTTTAAAAACTGAATTATATCTCTATTTGTATAATTGTTATAACAACTATATAAAAACATCCCATTTCCAGGTGTATTTTTTATAAATTCTTCCATACCTAAAGAAGATGTAATATTACATCTTCCTTTACCTGTTATTAATAATTTTCTTGCTAATGAATCCATTTTTTCTAGCAAAATAGCTTCATGTCCATTCTGTCTAGCATTAATAGCTGCCATCATCCCTGCTGGACCTCCACCTATTACAACTACTTTCATTTATTTACTCTCTTTCTTTTTTGTTGATGCTTTTTTTGCTGTAGTTTTAGTACTTGAAGTTTTTTTAGTTGTTGAAGCTTTACTGTTTGAAGTTTTTTTAGCTGTTGAAGCTTTACTACTTGAAGCCCTTTTAGTTGTTGAAGTTTTACTACCTGAAGCTTTTTTAGTTGAAGTCTTAGATGTTTTATTTACCTTTTCAGCCTTTTCTTCATCTATATTAGAATCTTTATCCATTACTTGCTCTTCTATATTTTCTCCTATATCATCATCTAAATAATTTTCTACAAAAAGTTCCTCATTTTCTATAATATCTTTACTAGTATTTTCTAATTGTTTATTAATATCTTCTTGTTTTTTCAATATTTGTTCTCTTAATTTTTCTTCTTCATTTCTTTCATTATCTGGTTCATCACCATTTAAATATCCTATATCATTTGCTTGTGCCTCAAGTATATATCTATCTAAATTATCTTTTTCTCCTTCATAAGTATCTACAGAATTATCATTAAAATTATCATCTACTTCTTCCTCATCATTATCATCAAATAAAAATTCAATATCATCACTTTCTTCATTTTGTACTTCATCTATATCATTTGAATTTTCCTCAACATAATTATCTTGAAATGTTTGTGATGCTTCTTCATCATAGTCTTCTGTTTCATCTATTTCATCTTGTTCATTCATTTCATCTATCATTCCATCCATCATGTCATCTGACACTTCATCCATTATGTCATCTGATGTTTCATCTATCATATCATCTGATGCATCATCTGGCATCACATCATCCATTTCATCAACTTCATCTAAAACATCAATATATCCTTCTCTTGCATTTTTTATATATTTATTTCTATATTTAAGTTCCCTTTTAGCTTCTTTAGCATTCCTTTTTCTTTCTTTTTCTGCTTTTCTATTTAGTTTTCTTTTTTTGCTACCCCCAACAATTAATATAACTATTATTAATACTATTAAAAGTGTTAAAACACCAACTACTGTCATTTTTTCTCTCCCTCCAATTTTTTACTTTTGCATATTTTCAATTGCCTTTAGTATCCCCAATTTTCCATATTCATATGTAAGACCTCCTTGCATATATGCAATATATGGTTCTCTTAAAGGTCCATCACAACTAAGTTCTATCGTTGATCCTTGAGTAAAAGTTCCTGCTGCCATAATAACTTTGTCTTCATATCCTCCCATATCTCCCGGATATGGAAGTACATCTGAATCTATTGGTGAACCTGCTTGAATACCTTGGCAAAATTTTATTAACTTTTCTTCTGTTCCCAAATTAACTGTCTGAACTATATCTGCTCTTTTTTCATTATATTTAGGCTCTACATTATAGCCCAATTTTTCTAATATTCTACTTGCAAAAATCATAGTTTTTACACTACTTGCTACAACACTTGGAGCAAAAAATAATCCTTTTATTAATAAAGTGTTTTGATTTAAAGATGGTCCTATTTCTTTTCCTATTCCTGGTGAAGTCAATCTTTCTGCACACAATTCAATTAAATCTTTTCTTCCTACTATATATGCTCCTGAAGTTGCAATTCCTGCTCCTAAATTTTTCATTAATGAACCGTACTGCAATATCTGCCCCAATTTCAATTGGCTCTCTATCTTGCACAAATTCTCCATAACAATTATCAACCATAATAATTACATTTTTGTCAATTTGTCTAATTGCTTTTATTGCTTCTTCTATTTTTTCTATAGTTAAACTTTTTCTAGTTGAATATCCCCTAGATCTTTGTATTTCAATAAGTTTTATATCATGTTTTGATAATCTTTTTTGAATTTCATCAATATCAAAGTCATCATTTATTAAATTTATTTGTTCATAATTAATATTAAATGATTTCAATGAACTTTTACTTACTTCTTTTCCTATTCCTATTACTGTTTGAAGTGTATCATAAGGTTCTCCTGTTATACTAAGCATAATATCATTTGGTCTTAACAATGCTGATAAAGTAATTGCTAAAGCATGTGTTCCTGATATAAATTGTGCTCTTACCAAACTATCTTCTGCCTTAAATATATGACTATATATTTCCTCTATTTTATTTCTTCCTGGTTCATCAATTCCATATCCTGTTGATGAATTCAAATGTGCTTCTTTTAATTTACACTCTTGAAATGCATCTAATACTTTTTTACTATTAATTTCACATATTTCATCAACTTTTTTTAAAATAGGTTCTATTTCTTGTTGAACTTCATCTTGTAATTTTATTAAGTTTTGCTTCATTTTGCTACTCCTGCTAACACATAGCGAGCCTTTATTTTCATATATTTTATTTTAATTCTAGAAAATATTAGGCTCGCACTCTTATTTTTTATACATATCTTTATAATACATATTTTTTAATTAAAACTATTCCTACAGCAGTTGTTATCAATACTGTAAATATTAATGAGAAATATATTCTTACTTGACCTGTTTTAATTGATAATAACACTTGAGCATTATCTTGGTCATCTTCTCCATCTTTTCTGTTTCCTGGTGTAGAATCTTTATCTGGTATATTATATCTATTATAATCTTCTGTTATTTCTGCTGTATTTTTTGATACTGCTCCTAATCCACTTTCACTATTTATCCATGTTAGTACTATATCTACATCTGCATATTGTCCAGGTTGTAATAATGTATTTTCCAATAATCTTGTAGATACTTGATTATTTCCTTTATCTGTCCATCCTGGATTATCTTCTGGAACAAATTTGAATCCATTTGGTATATAGTCTGTTATTTCTTTTGCATAACCTTCTATATCACCTTCATTTGTAACCCTTATTGAATATCTAAACTTTATTGTTACTGTATTTAATTTACTTTGTTTTATTTCTACTTTTACAATTTGTTCTGGTTCTTCATATGGGCTATGTCCAGTTTGTGTTACTGTTTGTTTTCCATTGTCAATTACTATTGCTTGTGTCGTCCATTTCTTTAAACTTAAGTCAAATGTTTTTATAACTACTTTTTCATAATTGTCATCATCTTGATGATCTGAATTTTTTTCATCATAGTTTGGTAAATCTTTATCATCTGGCAATTTTACATCATCTTTTTCTGAATCCCTATCTGGTGCTGGATCTTTGTTAGGATCTAAATATTCTGATATATCTGCTATATTAGTTATATTTTCTCCTGATTTTACATTAGCAGATACTTTACACATTATTGGAACATCAACAAAATCTAAATCAGTAACATTTCCTTCAGCATCTTTAATAGCTTTTTTAATAATCCATTCATCCCCACTTAGATATTTTGTTGTTACTGTTCTGCCATTATCAGATACAGTCCAACCATATTTTTTATTAAATTCTCCATCTACAAATTCCAAATTTGGTGGTAAATGGTCTTTTACTTCACCTGCATAAGCATCTACATCACCTTCATTATATACTCTTAGCATATAAATAATAGTATAATTTGGTCCAATTATTACTGGGTCTTTACTTTGTTCATAAACAGCTGTTGTTATTTTATTTCCATTTTCATCTTTTTTATTTAGTTTTGATGTATCAACTTTAGGCTCTCTTGTATATGTTCCATCTCCATTTTTCATGTATTCACTATCTTCAACATTTTCATCTTCACTTATTGCAACAATAAATTTTCTCAATGCTAAATCTAGTGCATTTAATGTAACTTCATCATAATCTTCATCATCTTCATATTTTACCCAATCATTTGGATTAGAGTCTCTGTCTTCATCTATTGGAGTGTTATCTTTATCTGTTTCCTTTGTTATAGCTGCTTCGTTTCTAATTGACTCTCCTGTTATTTCATCTGCAATTACTCTTAATTTTACAGCTACATCTTTAAATTTTAAATCATTTTTTGTTTTTGTTCCATCATTTGAACCAAATGCTGGTATTAAATTACTTCCTGGTGTTGTTTCATTTTCTTTTGATAAAAAGTCTGTAGTAATTTCAGTTACCTTATCATGTGCTTCATTATATTTTGATATTGTCCAGTAATGTTCTTGATTAAATTTAATTGCTTCTTTTTCATCTGGTGTAAGTGTTGTATCTGCTTCTAATTCTGCATCTTTCTTTTCTGACCATATAAATTCTAGTCCATCTGGTATACTTTCTGTTATTTGTGCAGCATATCCATCTACCATACCTTCATTATATACTCTAAATGTATATGTTAGTATATCTCCTTTTTGAACTGTTACAGGTGCTTCGTTTTTCTTTATATCTGCATCCAATGATATTATATTTCCATTGCTATCTAACTTATTTAAATTACTTACATCAATATCTGTTATTCTATCTGCAACTTTTTCACCATTTTTCTCTGAAACAAATTTCTTTAATCTTAAGTCAAATCCTTTTGGTTGTATTACCAATTTTTCAAAGTCATCATCATCTTGTTGTCCTTTGTAATAAAACTTAGGATCATCCAATTCTTTTTTATTTCCACTATCACCAGTATAGTCTGACATATTATCTTTGTTTACAGTGTTTCCTGGATTTGTTCCTGGCTGTGAGTCTATATCTGCTTTATCTGAATCTTCTATTTTTTGACTCACTATAGTTTCTTTGTCATCTTCATTCCAAGCTTCTGCAATCCAAGCTACATTTGTTAAAACTTTACCTGACGTTTTATCAGATTCTGCTGTTACTTTACATGTTATTTCAACTATTTCACTATCTAAATTTGTTCCACCTGTATATTCATTTAAATTTTTCTTATTACTATCTTTTCTTTTTAATGTTAATCTATTATCTGTATCTTTATTATAACTTTCTACCTCGAAGTTATCACTTTTTACTTCTACAAATTCTAGACCTGTTGGCAACTGATCTACTATTTTAGTTGCTCTTCCTTTTTTCTTTCCTTCATTATAAATTGCTATTTCATATGTTATTATATCATCTTTCTTTGCAGGTACTCCATCTTTTCTATGCTTATATTTTACTGATGCTCCTGCTGACGTTTCTGTTACTTCTGGTACTGGTGTTCTTGAATCAGGTACAGCATCATTTCCTATTTTTGTTACATATTTTCTTAATGATAAATCAAATCCTCCTTTTGGTAAAAATGTTAATTCTTTATTTTCCTCTTTTGGCTCTGTAGTAATTTCAACTAAAGGTTGTACAGTATTATCATTAGATGCTTCCCATTCTTTAATAGTTTTTTGATCATATTTTACTGTTATAGTTACTTTAATATCATTTACTTTATTAGTTGGTATAGATATATAAAATTCTTTATCTACTAACTGTACATCTCCTAATTCGTTCCCTTCAGCATCTACAAATTTATAATCAGATTTTTCTAATTTTGTTTCACTATTTTTAACTTCTATGCTAATTGTATATGTTTTAGAATTTTGTTTTGTAAGTTTAATAGGTCCTAATTTATATCTTCCATTTTCTGGTTCTCCACCTTGTAATGTTTCTGTTTCTATTTTTATTGGATTTCCAACTTCCTCTTCTGCAGATTCATCATATTTACTTGCATTTTCTTTTGCTTCTTTCACTAACATTCTAAAATATAAATCAGCTATTACATTTCTTACATCCCCTTCTTGTGTATGAGCATCTCCATTTTCTACTATTTGATTTCCATACTCTGTTAATGGTTTATATGATGTTGAACTATCTTTATAATAAAGTAATCCAGTCACTGATTGTCCACCATCTTTTGTCAAAGAAGAAAACTTTGCATCTTCATGGTTAGTAAAATACCATATTGCAGCTTGCTGAACAGCTTTTATATCATTATCTGTAAATTTATCTATATTTTTTATTACTTGTTCTAAAATACTTGTTTCGTATGTGGTTTTATTATAAAATGCCATAATTTCTTTCATCAAAGCATCTCTTTCTTCTTTTGTTGATTCTCCTGGTAAATACAAACTATCTAAAAGAGCCATTAATGCATTAAATGCTTTATAATTGCTACCATCACCCGTTATTTCCAAATTTTTAAAAGTTCCGTGCACCTGTATTTGTTGAATTCTGTAAAAAATCTTTTCTTCCTTCTTTAGTCTCTAAATTAAAATATGTATCATATTCATGTGTATGTCCCTCTCCACTTGCAAAACCTGTACCACTTTTTATACAATAAATATTCCCTTTTTTCCCATCATATAATGGCGTTTGTGATTGGTTACTTGATGGGTCTGAGGCATATCTTACTACATTCCATATTTTTTCATTACTACTTCCACTACCTAAAGCATATGCCATACTAGGCTCACTATAATTCATATCTTCAATTACTCCAAAATATGCTTTTTCACTATCTTGCAATTTCATTGCAAAAACACATCCTTGTGGTGCAACAAAAGTCACAAGCAAAATTATAGCTGTTAATTTTAATAAAATTCCTTTCAAGTTCATTTTTCTCTCTCCTTTGAATTTATAAAATTAGTCTTTCTGTATTAATATTTTACTCTTTTTTTTTGTTTCAAGTCAATAGTTTTTTTTCGATTTTTTTTTATAAATTTTTACAGCTATTTTTTTCTTTTACGGAAATAAAATTCCTAAAATTTATAACTAAAAAACAGCCTACATTACAATTATATTACATTTTTGAAATAAAATCAAGATTTTACGTAAATTAAATCGTTTTTATACTATTTCCGTAGCATCTTACATTTTTTTGTTAAAAAAATTTTAAATTCATATTTTAAAATTTATAACAATATATTTTTATAAAATACTATTTTCAAAGGAATGATATAAAATGATTAAAAAAACTATACTTTCAAAAATTTTTATTTTTTATATTTGCATTATGTTTATTTTTTCCTGTCATCCCACATATTGTGATGACATAGATTACGAAAGTGAAGATGATTTAGATATTTTAGCTGAAATCGAGAATATTAATGTTTTAAATACATCTAGTAATATAACTAATAAAAGCTTGGATTTAAATTCTCGTTCTTGCATCATTTTAGACAGACTAAGTAAACAAATATTATATGGAAAAAATGAAAAAAATAAAGTAAAAATGGCATCTACAACAAAAATTATGACAGCAATCGTAGTTCTTGAAAATTCCAATCTAAATAATACTGTCGAAGTTTCAAAAAAAGCTGCCAGTACAGGAGGGTCTCGACTTGGTTTAAAAACAGGAGATAAAATTACTATTCGAGATTTATTATATGGTCTACTACTATGTTCTGGAAATGATGCTTCTATAAGTCTTGCAGAAAACATTGCTGGATCTGTTGAAAATTTTATTAATTTAATGAATAAAAAAGCTGAAGAACTAAATCTTTTTAATACACATTTTGAATCTCCTCATGGTTTAGATTCCGAAAATCATTACACTACAGCCTATGAATTAGCAATACTAGCAGATTATGCATTAAATAATTCTACATTTAAAAACATAGTTGGAACTAAAAAATACTCTGTTACAATTAACGGATATCCAAAAGCAATTTCAAACACTAATGAATTACTAGGAAATTTAGACGGTATCTATGGCATAAAAACTGGTTTTACAAATGGTGCCAATCGTTGTTTAGTAACATCATGCAAAAGAGGAAAAATGGATATTATTTGCGTTGTTTTAGGAGCAGATACTAAAAATTTTAGAACTAAAGATAGTATAAAACTTATTGAATATGCTTTCAAAAATTTTGAATACTTTAATTTAAAAAATTTCGTAAATAATTATTTAGATAATTGGAAAAAAAATAATCCTAACTTTTTTTCTATTGATAAAGGATTGTCTAATTTTATAACAATAAAAATAGATGATTCACTTGAAAATATACCTATTATTCCTATTAAAAAAAGTTTAATTCCATCAATAGAAGCCAATATTTCTATTAATAATCATTTAAGTGCTCCTATTAAAAAAAATGATTTAATTGGTTCTTTAAATGTTTTTACTGAAAATACTGATATTGCAAATTTTAATTTGCTTTCAGATTCCGATATACAAAAAAGTGATATTTCTGATTATCTTTTTAAGTTTTTTAAAGATTATATTAAAATTGTTAGTAGTTATAAGTGAGGATTTTGCTTTTAATAGCCTTATCCTCACTTTTAATTTCTATTTTACATTTTCTTTTATGTAATCAACTACATCTCCTACTGTTACTACTTTTTCTGCATCACTATCTGGAATTTCTATATCAAATTCTTCTTCTAATGCCATTACTAATTCAACTATATCTAATGAATCAGCTCCTAAGTCATCTATAAATGATGCTTCTAATGTTACAGCAGTATCTGCTACTCCTAATTGTTCAACAATTATTCCTTTTACTTTTTCTAAAACTTCTTCTGAACTCATATCCTAGAGTTCACCTCCTCTCAAGTTTACGAATTGTGAATTCATATTTCATTTATATTATATGTTTTCATATTTGTCAAGTATTATTATAAAATATTTTCATTTTGTTGTGGTAATTCCTCTATCATGTGATCTACTACTTTATTTTCAACAAATTTTTCTGCCTGTATTATTGTATATTCAAATAATAGTTCATCACTACTTCCATGTGCTTTTACTACTGGCTTTTTTACCCCTAAAAATAATGCTCCTCCATATGATTTATAATCCATAGCTTTTGACAATGTTTTAATTGGTTTATGTGCTATTAAATATGATATCTTTGCAAAAACATTTTGTGTAAAACTCTCTACTAAACTTCTTTTTACAAATTTTCCTAATCCCTCTGTTGTTTTTAAAAATACATTACCTGTAAATCCATCTGTTACTATTGCATCTATTTCACCTGAAAAAGCATCTCTTCCTTCTACATTTCCTACAAAATTAATGTTTAATTCTTTTGCTTTTTCTTTTAATAATTTATAACTTTCTTTTACTAAGTCATTTCCTTTCGTTTCTTCTGTTCCTATATTTAATAATCCTATTGCTGGATTTTCTATTCCATACGTTTTTTTCAAGTAAATGCTAGACATTTGAGCAAATTGCAATAAATTAATTGGTTTACAATTAGTATTAGAACCTGCATCTATCAATAAGAGCTGACTTTTATATGCTGGCAATATTCCAGCTAATGCTGGTCTATCTATTCCTTTTATCCTTCCAACAATTAAAGTTGCTCCGTGTTAATAATGCTCCTGAATTTCCTGCTGAAATAAAAACATCTCCTTCATTTTCTTTTAACATTTTAAACCCAACTACCATTGAAGAATCTTTTTTATGTTTTATAGCAACTGTTGGTGTTTCGTCCATTTCAATAGTTTCTGTTGCATTTTTTATCTTTAACCTTTTTGATATTTCTTCTACTTTTTTTCCATAAAATTGTTTTACTTTATTTCTGATTGTTTCCTCTTTTCCTACTAAAATTACTTCTGCTTTTATTTTGTTTATTGCATTTACTGCTCCTTTAATATTAGCATCTGGTGCATTATCTCCTCCCATAGCATCTAATATTATCTTCATTTAGTTTCCTCCTAAAAATTCATTCTTTATGCATTTTTTATATCTATATTTTATTATGTTTTAAGAAAAAAATCAATAGTTTTTATAATTAACATACCTATAAGTTTAAATTTTCTACAGAAAAACTAGCATTTTTAATGATAACTTTCCTAAAATATAAAAACAAACCTAAATTTTTCTAACATATATCTAATGTTAAAAAATTTTAGGTTTTATCAAACTTTCATATCTTTTATTATAACAATAAATTTAACATTTATTCTATGACTTGTATATTATCTATTAGCTCTGCTTCAGAATTATTTTCAACATTCTCAACATTCTCAACATTTTCTTCATTTAATAATACATCTGTTATTTCGTCTATATCACCATCTTCAGCATCTGATGCATCTTCATCTACAATTATAGTATCTTCATCGTCTATTGATACATCAGTGTCATCTATGTCTGCATCATCATCTACCATTTGCAATTCTTCATCCATGTCTTCATTTATATTTGAGTTTTGTACTACTTTTATAATTCCTAGCAATATTGTTATTATCACTGCAATTGCTATAATTACTGTTATTATAAATGTTTCCAAACTTATTTTAATTGCTTCTCCTTTTTCATAAGTTCCATCTCTTCTATCTCCTTGCCTTCTATCCCCTTTTCTTCTTTCATTTTGTCTTCTGTCTCCCATGTATTTTTCCTCCTTAAATATTATATTTCTTTATTTTTGTAAAAATAAAAACACTATTAATAGCTAATCCACATATTAAAATAAGCATAACAACTTGATTGATTCCGTGTTTGTGGTATATTTTGATCCGCATTTGGACTGCTACTTGCACTTGATCCCCATGAACTTCCATAGTCTTCATCGTCATCACTGTTGTCATCTGAAGATGTATCATCACTATTATGGTCATTTGAAGATGTGTCATCACTACTATCGTCATTTGAAGATGTGTCATCACCATTGTCACCATTAGAAGATGTATTGTCATCATTGTTATCTCCTAAAGATGTATCACCATCATCACTATTCTCGTCATTTGAAGATGAATCTTCATCAGTATCTCCTGAAGATGTATCATTGCCTTCACCTGATGGTTCCTCGTCTTCTGGGTCATTTAAATCACTATCTTCATTGTCACTATCATTACCTATTGTATCTTCAGAACCATCTCCTTCATTACCGGTCATTAGATAAATCTTCATCTGATGAGCTTTCTCCTGAACTTTCTTCTCCTGGACGTGTTTCATCACTGTCTAGATATGAATCATCTTCTGAATCACTATCTTCATCACTATTTACAGATGCTAATAAATTAGGTATATTGTTACCTTTATAATACTCTACATTATATATATCAACATCTGATGCATATACAATTGTTGTTTCTGCTATAAAAACAAATATACTAATTATTATAAATAACATATTCTTTATTTTCATTATCCACATCTCTCTTTTTTGTTATCTCTTTCTATTTTAACATATTTTTTGTTTTTTTTAAATATTGTTAACATTTTTTAATATTTTTGTAATGTTTCTGTAATATCTTCTCAATAATAAAATCATATTCATACAAAAAATCCAACATTATAGTTGGATTTTTTGATTATGACTTTATCTCTCTATATTTTAGTTTCATTGTTTCTGTATGAATCATATTATTTTTATCAACTATTTTTATTCTAAGATAGATATACCCGTTAATACGTTTTACATTTTTAAAGCTAAAAGTTATAAATTTCTCTGTTTCAGTACCTTTAAATGTTTTATTTAATAGTTCTTTTTCATAGTCTGCATCTGCACCAGCAGCATTTTTTGCTTTTATTTCAATAGATTTTATTCCTGAATTATCTTTAACTTTTATGCTACCATTTTCTATGCCACCCACTTTATTTAAAGATCCAGCTATATGTGTATCTTCAGCTACTATACGTGGTGCTCCATCTAATTTTACATTTCCGTCTTTATCTATTTTTACTCCTATAACTTTTTTCGTAATTCTATCATTATAACTTTTTGCTGTAATTCTAAATTTAACTTTTCCTTCTGCTTGAGTTATAAAGTTTTTCATACTTTTTACACTTAACGTTTTTTTCTTATCTGTTGTTTGACCATTGAAGTCTAAATTTTTCAATCCTTTTATTTCACTTACATCTACATATTTATTTTTTACTTGTACCTTCTTACCATCTACATTTTTATATGTACCATTGCCTTCAAAATATTTTTCTACTTTTACTGATTTTATTCCATCAGCACTTTCTACTGTAAATTCAAAGCTATTTTTTCCTGGATTGAAAACTATAGATGGTGCAACTGCTACTGCTTCATATGTATAATATTTTGTAGTTTGTTGTGTTGTATTCTGTTGTTGTGTTGTATTCTGCTTTGTTGTTGTATTCTGTTGTGGTGTTGTGTTCTGCTTTGTTGTTGTATTCTGTTGTGGTGTTGTGTTCTGCTTTGTTGTTGTATTCTGTTCTGGTGTTGTGTTCTGCTTTGTTGTTGTATTCTG
>CANQTN010000021.1 GCA_947626815.1 uncultured Clostridia bacterium
ATGATATACTATATCCTTTTGAGTTACCACTGAATTCCATTTAGTTATAATATATTCGTTCATTTCCTTTGCATTTTAAAATGGTCTATTGCAATATTTAATTATATTTTCATGGTTAAAATGTGTATCTGCTATAAAGTATCTCAAGTATATCACCTCACAATATATCATTTCAAATTATATTTTTGCGAACTTTTGTATCGTATCATGTATTTAAAAATTATTCAATCTTTTTAGCAAAATTCGTTTATAAACGCAAAATCCCTCTAATATAGGGGGATTTTCTATTATACTTTTATTAGATGACTGAGAAGGCTTACTTCGGTAAGCAGTTATGATTTAGAATGTAGCTTATATAGAAATATATAAGCTACAGTTTTTATATTTAACTTACTATATCTTTATTATTGTCATACCAAACATCTACTTCATCTCTAGTTGGTTCTTCAAACTTTGAAACTAATTTTTTCATTAATCCTTCATCTAAATAAAAGTCCGAACCACCTTTACCTTCTTTTACCCTTTTATTTCTCTCTTTTATTCGTTTTTTCCAAACATCATCTGACATGTAGATATAATGAAGTTCTGTTTCAATATTATTTTCTTTGAAAAATTGTTTTACATTATCCCTTTCTGCTTTATTCCATAATCCTCTTTCATATATTACATTTGCCCCTGCATTTACAATTTCTACTGCTTTTTTATTTAAGTAATTTAATAATCTGTCACAAAATACATTATAAAATTCGCCTTGCTCATTTCGAATCAAATCATATGTAGCTTCATCTGGTGATAGTATAACGCTATTCATCTTTTCTTTTAGTTTTTTAGAATAATATGATTTACCACTACAAATTTTTCCACATATTAAATAAACTTTTGCCATATACTTGTCTCCTTTACATCCAATCTTTATTCTTTTTTCATTACTTCAATTATTGTATTCATTTGACTAACATTATATTTAATTTCTCCTATAGACTGTATGATTTCATTTTCAGCCAATTCTATTTCATCTTGTTTATAACTATTTTCAATACATAAAGACCTTTTAAAATTATAATCTAGCCATTCAAGACCGCCATATATATCTGCATATATTAGTTTTTCAATATCTTTATCGATTTCTTTTTTAGAATGTTTTTTATAACTATTTACTACTATTTCAAATTTCCTATAATCTAAATTTTCTACATCTCCACCAGACCAATACCAAGCAACTTGTATTAATTCAATAGTTGGATTTATATATCCACTTGCTTCCCAGTCAATAATAAATAGTCTATACTCTTGCCACATTACATTTTTTCTATCAAGATCTGTATGACTAATAATTAAATTATCATTGGCATATCTGACAGCTTTATTTGATCTTTCATTTAGTTCATATAGCAACTCAATATTTTGCTCTAAAATATTAGTATATTTTTTATTTTCTTTCTTTGCCAATTTCAAATAGTTATTCCATTCAAATTGTTTTGTATTAATATTTTTTCTTCTATTATCTTCAATTTTCGAAAAATTAATATTATGAATTTTTGCTAATTCTTCTCCTATTATTTTACAATGTTCTTCAGTTATTTGTTCAGCTTTCAAAATTTTACCTTCTAGCCAATCAAAAGCCATGAAATATCTATTGTTTATTTTTTTCATAATATCATCATTTTTTAATTTTATAGCTCCTATAGCTGTTATGCCATTTTCTTTTGCAATGTCAGTCACCTTTTCTGAAAATACAAAATTTGAATATGCCTCTTGCCTTTTCATAACTCCTGAATTTAATTCTTTTATTGCATATATTCTTTTATCAGTCACTACTTTATACATTCTATGAGATAATCCACCAGTTACTTTAATTATACTTTTTACCACAGTACCTAAATTTTCTTCTTTTATAAATTTTTCTATGTCTTTTTGTATTTGAAACTTATTTATGTCTTTCAAATATAGAGTATATGCACAAGGGTCAAACTCATTTCCATGACCTTTATCTATTGCTTGATTAAAACCTAACTTAAAATATATATGTTTAGCTACATCATTATATTCTTCAACACCTATAGTAAATTGTGTATATCCTTCTTTTGTTAGATATTCTATACAATAATTAATTAATTTTTGTCCTAAGCCTTTTCCTTGATATCCTTTGCCTATTCTAAATGCTTCCAAATAAACTCTTTTATTTGGTATCGTTTCTGTTTCCAACTCATGACTTTTATAGTTTACAGTTATTTCTCCGATGATACTTTCATTATTTTCAATTATAAACACATCTATTTCTTGTTTTATTAACTCTTCTAGTCTCTTATTCTTATATTTAATCCACATTTTTTCATTATCTGGAAACAACTTTTTTAATTTTTCAAATTCTTCTATTTTTATTTTTCTAAATTCCATTATTTCTCCTATCTTTGCTAATACTTTATTATATTTATATCACAAATTTAGGATTTTTCCTAGCCTTTTGTCAATATTCACAAGCTATAAAAAAATAGACATCAGTACATATCTACTGACACCTATTTTTATAAAGATTCTCTATAACTCATTTTAATAAATTCTTTTTAATAATTGAAATATCTAACTTTGCTTCATATCTACAAGCCAACACAACTTATACCTGTTGTTTTTACTATAGATACACTCTCAAGTTTCCTAGTATTTCAAACACTTTGCTTAATTTTCTAAAATTAAAATTATGTGTTTCCACTTACCACTTAAACAATTACTTTAACTCTCACACCTAAATTTTGATGTTTTTCTTTGCCATATTTTTCCTTTTGTTCAAAAGTTATAATCTCTGAAACTATATCAAAATCAAGTATTACATGTGTTCTTTTAGTTGTAGCACTGCTACACACTCCACATGTGATGTAAATGGAAACATATCTACAGGTTTAATACTTTCAATATTGTAAAATACTTCCATTTTAGATAAATCTCTAGTTAAAGTAGCTGGATTACAACTAATATAAATAACTTTATTAGGTTTTACATTTAAAATATTATTAATACTTGTATTATCTAATCCTTTTCTCGGTGGATCTACAACCACAATATTAGGAATTATCCTTTTTTCATAAATTAATTCCTTCAAAACACATTCCACATCTCCACAAATAAATTCTACATTATCAATATTATTCAGTTTACTATTCTCATCTGCCATTTTAACCGCTTCATCTACAATTTCAATTCCATAAACTTTTTTAGCATATCTAGATAAAAATAATGAAATTGTTCCAATTCCAGAATATAAATCAAAAACTACATCTTCCTTTGTTATATTGGCTGACTCAATAGCTATTTTATATAGTCTTTCCGCTTGTATTGGATTCACTTGATAAAATGATAAAGGTGATATTTTAAAAAAATACTCTCCTAATTTGTCTTGTATATACCCATTTCCATATAAATTAATATTTTGTTTTCCTAATATGACATTCGTATTTTTAGTATTTATATTTTTCAAAATTGTCTTAACATCTTTAAATCTATTGGTTATAGCTAACACCAACTCTTTTTCATTCGGAATTTGCTTACCATTTATTACTAATATACACATAATCTCATTTGTTTTTACAGCTATTTTCATTACAATATGTCTCAATAAACCTTTACCCGTTTTTTCATTATAAATACTTATATTGTGTTCCTTAATATAATCAAATATAAACTTTGCAATTTCTTCCGTCTTTTCATTTTGTATTAAACAATCACTTATTTGTATTATTTCATGTGTTCTATTGGCAAATACTCCGAATAACTGGTTCTCCATTTTTATCTAATCCCACTGGATATTGTGCTTTATTTCTATAATGATATGGATTATCCATTCCTAATACTTCCTGTACCTCTACTTTTTGTTTTAAATTTTTATTTACCAAATTTTGGACTGTTGCTTGCTTCATTATCAATGTTTGCTTATACTGAATATGTCTTAAATTACAGCCTCCACATCTTTTATATGTATCACAATCATTCTTAACTCTATATTCTGATGGTACAATAATTTCTATAATTTTCCCAAAAGCATAAGAAGATAAAACCTTTACTATTAATATCTTTATTTTTTCTCCTTTTATTGCATTTGGAATAAATATAGTAAAATCATCTATTTTTGCAATTCCTTCTCCTTCAAATCCATTATCTAAAATATCTACTATGTATTCTCTATTTTTTTCTATTGGAATTTTCATAATTAATCTCCATGACCTTATACTAAATTTTTCATTTCCTTTTCTATAATGTCTTCATTTTCTCTCATTGCCAAAATTGTCTGATTGAATAAGTCATCCAATTCCCAGCCTAATTGCTCCGCTCCTTGCTTAATAATATCTCTTGAACATCCTGCTGCAAATTTTTTATCCTTAAATTTCTTCTTTAAGCTAGATACTTCCATATCTTTTGTACTTTTAGAAGGTCGCATTTTAGCTGCTGCCCATACTAACCCCGTTAGTTCATCAACTGCAAACAAAATCTTTTCCATTTCATGTTCTGGCTTTACATCTGAACAAATTCCATACCCATGACTACATACTGCATGTATCAATTCTTCTGAAGCATTTATCTCTTTCAATAGTTGAGGAGCCATTTGGCAATGCTCTTCTGGATATTGCTCAAAATCAATATCATGCAAAAGCCCTACTAATTTCCAAAACTCTTCGTCATATCCTTTTTCTTTTGCAAAATACTGCATCACTTTTTCTACTGTAATTGCATGTCTTAAATGAAATTCTTCCTTATTATATTTTTTTAATAAATTTATAGCTTCCTCTCTATTCATTTTATCATTCCTTTCTTTTGACATATTTCTTAAATAAACATGCTAAAATTTTATCATAAAAATGCTAATTTATCAATATATTATTTTAGGTGATAATTATGAGTATTATTTCTACTAGTATTCCATATAGTTCATTAATTCTTAAACAAAATTTATCTTTTTTGCTTAGAAAATATCCTTTTCTTCATATTCAAACTGCTGGAAATAGTGTTTTAGGCAAACCTTTATATGTTATCAAATTAGGTCACGGTCCAAAAGAAGTATTTTATTCCGCTTCTTTCCATGCTAATGAATGGATTACCTCTATAGTCTTATTAAAATTCATAGAAGATTATTGTATAGCCTACACTAATAATTCTAACCTTTATGGTTATTCTGTTCGCAATTTGTTTAATTCTACTTGTATTTATATTATGCCCATGGTAAATCCAGATGGAGTTGATTTAGTTACTGGAAACCTCCCCATTATCAGTCCGGCTTATCAAAAAGCATTAAACATAGCTAACGAATTTCCTTCTATTTTATTTCCTAATGGCTGGAAATCAAATATTAATGGTATAGATTTAAATTTACAGTTTCCTGCTGAATGGGAAACTGCAAAAAAAATAAAATATGCACAAGGTTTCAATAAACCAAGTCCCCGTGATTTTGTTGGATATGGTCCTCTAACAGAACCTGAAGCCTTAGCAATTTACAATTTTACTTTATCTCATAGCTTTCAATTAGTCATAGCATACCATACTCAAGGCAAAGAAATTTACTGGCAATTTCAAAATTTCAAACCTACTAATAGCTTTTCAATTGGTGAACAATTTGCTAAAGTCAGTAATTATATTTTATCCGACACTCCATATAATTCTAGTTTCGCTGGATACAAAGATTGGTTTATTCAGCATTATAATAAACCTGGTTATACTGTCGAAGCAGGTATTGGAAAAAATCCTTTATCTCTTTTACAATTCAATGAAATCTATCAAAATAATTTAGGAATTTTAGTTTTAGGTGCTATTCTATAATTTATATTACTCATATCTACGGAAAGTCTATCGTTTTTTAATGATGACTTTCCTAGAATATAAAAAAAATGAGCTTAAAGTCAGTGAAAAACTTTAAACTCGTTACATTCTATTTTTTTATGTACATTCTAATAACTCTTGTTGCCAGTATACTTCCCACAATTGCTGTCATTAATAATAATGCTAAAATATATTCATTATCCATTCCAGTTTGTGGAATGATTTTATTTGCAATATTTGGATTTTGTGTTTTAAAATCTGTTAGCTTATCTGAACCATCATCTTTCTCATAAGATGAATTATTAGAATTTTCCATATTACTATTTGAATTATTATTATTTAAATTGTTATTATCTGAGTTATTATTATCTGAATCATTATTATCTAAGTTATTATTACC
This sequence comes from uncultured Clostridia bacterium, assembly GCA_947626815.1. GTDB lineage: Bacteria > Bacillota > Clostridia > TANB77 > CAG-508 > CAG-269. The sequence continues at coordinate 6,203 of CANQTN010000021.1, forward strand.
TGAATCATTATTATCTGAATTATCACTATCTGAATTATTATTATCTGAATTATTACTATCTGAATTATTATTACCCGAATTATTATTACCTGAATTATTACTATTCGAATTATCATTATCTGAATTGTTGTTTTGATTATTATCCGTATTATTTTCAGAATCATTTGGTTTTTCTGTATCAGAATCATTTGGCTTTTCTGTATCTGATGGTGTATCTGGTTCCTTTTGACTGTCAGAATCTTTAATATTTACTGTTGTTTCTGCCTTATATCCAGTTGCTGGCTTATTTCCACCATTTGAAAGCTCTATACTAGTTATTGCAATTTTTGCATTTTCACTTTTTGATTTCGCTTTAAATGTTATTACACATAAGTCTTCCCCATCAAATGGAGAAAAATCACTTCTAGTTGCTACTAACATACCATTTTCAGAATTGTATTCTGGTCTTTCCCATTCTCCAGAGCCTTTTATTGATACATATTCTAAATTATCTTTATCGTACTCTAACACTCCACTATACGCAATTATTCCTTTATCTGCTTCAAGTTTTGATAACCTCAAAGTAACTTCTATCGTATCTCCTACTTCATATTCACTTTTTGATGGTTTTAGTTCACAAACAGCATCCGTTATTGCTGCATAGGAATTTACCATAAAAATACTCATAATAAACACTATTACACAAAAAACTACTAAAATTTTTTTACTCATACCTCTCCCTCTTCCATATAAAAATGTAAATTTACTACATAAAGTTATTTATTATATATTACTGTGTTATTATAACATACAGTTTACCAAAAATCAACACTTTATATCATTATCTACTTTTTTATATCTTCTACAATCTACTTTTCCTTTTAAATATGTAGTTAATTTTTCACCATTTATAATTTTCTCTTTTTGCTGTTTAGTAAGCCTTTTTATCTGATACTCCAATTTACAAGCAAGTGACTTATCTTTACTCTTCCAAGCAATCTCCATCTTTTTAACATCATGTGATTTAGTATATTTTGCTCCCCTCTTAGTTATGTGTTCAGTTGTTCTTTTATTTAAATCATTTGTCATCCCTGTATAGATAGAATTATCTGAGCATCTTAACATATATGTATAGTACATTTTTATTTCTCCTATATTTTTAATGTTTTAAATATTCAAATTAGCTATATCCAGTCCATCACTATATTCAACAAAAATTATCTGTGATGTCATTAGTATAGTTATCTACAACTTTTCTAAATCTCCATTTATAACTATTGGCGAAAATCCTGATATTTCATCATATAACATTCCTTCTGGAATATCATTATAAAGATATATCTTTTTATTTTTCATAAATGCCTCATATATTTCAATAAATGTTGCCCCACCTATATAATTTTTGTTTCCATTTTTATCAAAATTTAATGTTAATACTGCATCCATTGTTGCAATTCTTTCTTCACTCATTTTAAACATTCTAGCTTTAAATTCTGCATGCTCTTTCTTTCCCAAATCCCAACTCTTCCTTTCTGCGTCTGGTTCATAATATAAATTTGGCAACTCCACTACATGTCCCATTTTTTCTAATTTTTCCTTTATAGGTGCAATATCTTTATAAAATGCCTTACTACAAATAATTAATATTTTCATAATCTTTTTCTCCTAAATATTTTCTCATACAAATTATAACAATAAAACCTACATATTGCAAACAAAATAGCAAATTTTTCTCTATGTAGTTGGTAATATGTTCATCCACTTCGTACTTTCATCGATTATCTAAACGACGTACCTTTCGTATAACAAAAACAAACTGTACCACAATATGTGGTGCAGTCATAAATCTGAAATTAGTTTTGGTAATATATTTTTTGTCTTTTTTTACGTTTATTGCTTCTCTTTTATTTATATTTAGTTATTTTATGTAGTTCTTCTGGATTTGAGGCTGTGTCACTTGGTGTTATTTGAACATTAGAACCAAGTTTAACCACAGGGCGTAAAACTAATCTAAATCCGGAACCCAACATATTATCACGAGATGAAATAGAAAGACCATAACCGAGAAATAGTGTTTCTGTTGCACATCTGAACAACAAATTGGGCTTTACTGTCCAAGCATTCAACTCCACGTGAAGCTACCCAAAAACCGGCTCCATTATTACATAGAACTTTTGATGTTTCCCCATAATTAGTTTCATCTATTGTAAGATTATAATCAGTACATGTTGTTGTTAAATTATTTGCTTGTTTTTCTGCCTCATTTCCTATTGTTGTATCTAAAATTGAAGTTTCTATTTGTTCTAAGCCCTCCGTTTTAGGCTTTTCATCTATTCCTGCTCCAATTTCTTGTGCATATAAATTTGGATAATATGAATAGTCTTTTTCATATGTTACCGTATTATTAACTTTATCCACTGACTGGATATATGTAGTTCCACCATCTAGTTTTTCTATTTTATCACTTATATACTTCTCTCTTGCTGCTGTTCCTTCTGTTGTTTCTGCTTTTTCAAAATCCTTACTATTTACACTTCTTGCATATATACCATCACTTTCTCTACTGTACAATTTTTTACATATATCATTTAATATATATACTACATTATTATATCCTGTTGCTTTTTTAAAATATACTGGTTGACTTGTTTCTGTTCCTATTATATCTATACTTCCATCATCATATACTTTTAATATTTGCCATTTGATATCTTTATCTTGTTTTATATCTGTATTGCTTGTTGAGCCTGTATATTTTTCGTCTAATTCAGTTGCTGCATATACTGGACCATCATCTTCTTCAGATCCATCTGGCTTATAGTCTATATAATCTCCTACATTTATTCCATCTCTTATAGTTCCACTTTCACCTGAGGTTTCACCCACTATTTTATCTATTTGATTCACTAAATTTGCAAAATCTTCTTGTTGCTTTTCTTGTGCTTGTTTCGTCCTTTTGACTGCTAGCTTTGCCTTGGCTATTATTCCATGTTCCCCTGTTATCATTGCTATTGTTACTCCTGATAGAATTAATAATACTATTATAGTTATTACTAATGCTATCAGTGTTATTCCCCTTTCTCTTTTCATTCGTGTTTTCCCTCCTTTTTTCTTTTATTTTTGTATTATGTCATTTTGTTGTAAATTTATAATATCATTACTCTACTTATTTTTCAATATTGGTCTTAAATTTTAATAAATTTGTAATATAAATGTAATACAAGAACTATTACCTTTTTATTTGAACTTGATAAAACAACTTTAAAATTTCATAACTTTTCTTGTCTCAGAGACATACTAACTATTTTTTGAGTTCTTCCATCATCTTAATACACATCTGACAATTTTAAATTGCCTTTTCTCTAATGCTCAATACTATATCTTTTAAATACGACACCTTAGAGTGGGTTTGAAAACTTCACCTGCTATACCGTTTATCCAGCTATTCCTTTGTTTTAATACACGCTTCCTTCACTTCCGTTTCACAATGACTAGCTTTTGTGCTTCTCTATGTAGTTGGTAATATATACTTTCACTCCAGACTTTCACTGACTTAGCTAAACGACACACCTGTCGTACTAGGAAAAACTGCGCCACATACTGTGACGCAGTCAGAAAAAAATTTTTCAGAACTAAAATCTCACATGACCTTCTTCCGCCCAAAAACCTGGAAGTGATCAATTGAGGAAAAAGGTACAAAAAACTCCTTTGAGTCCTTGGATATCCAGAGTCCGCCTGGTAATTTTTCTTCAATCTCTACCTCGCCAATATCCGACTCCCATCCACTTATAGTGACTATTTTCACCATTACCTTTCTTGTCTTTAACTGCCAAAAGACCGTGCTTTTGGCATCAATTCCATTAGAGTCCAACCGCATTGTTTCAGTTCCTTTCATTTTTCCCTCCCTTGTCTTATTCTTTAATTAAATGAATGAGTAACATGCGTTCTTATCAAAGAACAATAAATATATTTTATCACAAATTCAAAAAAAAAACAATACTTTTATAAGTTTCTTTTTTAGTGTACATAAAACATTCTCTACCTACATGTTTATCCATTCTTCAACTATTTGTTTAGGAATATTCAAGTTTCCTCTTCCAATACCTATTTGTATATCTGGATTTTTACTTCCATGATAATCACTTCCACCACTAATATACAAATTATTACTTTTAGCATACTCTACTAAAATATACATTTTATTTTCATCTGCAGATGGATGAAAACATTCAATTCCATCTAATTGTTTTTCTTTTCTTAACTCATTGATAAACTCAATTGTGTTTTCAAATCTATATTCAAATGGATGAGCTAAAAAAGCTAGTCCTCCTGCTTTATGTATAACATCTACAACATCTTTATACATTGGCTTGGGCGTATCATCATTTCCTGTATAATACTCACTTTCTGGATTCATTAATCCTTTTCTTATAAAAGTATTCAATGACTCAGTAAATTCTCCAAGAATTTTATAATTTTCTTTATGCTTCATTAATTCTTTATAGATATATATTGTTATATAATCAGTTAAAATTATATTTTTCTCTATTGCATTTTCATTATAAATAAGCCCTTTTTTATCACATATATCTAATAATTTCCTTTTTGACTTTTCTTGCTGTTTTCTTAATATTTCTTTTGAAAAAAATTTTTGTGACCAATCTTCTACAATTTGAGGCTTTTTTAAATTATAACCCAAGATTTCAATTTTTTTATTTTTAAATGTTGCATTCATTTCAGCACCTTTTATGATTTTTCCACTAAAAATACTATTATTTTTTAGTATTTTATCTTCATACTGTTTACATGTATTATGGTCTGTTATTGATATATATTCTAATTTCTTTTCTTCACACATTTTTAATACTTCTTCTATGGTTTGAGTCCCATCTGAATAAACTGTATGTATATGTAAATCTATCATTATATTGTGCCTCCATTTTTCTTTTTTACGGCAAAATTATATCAAAAAATTCTTAACATTACAACTTCATAATTGTATTTAATATTTCAATTCAAAAAACTCCTGTTTAATATATTTGTAACTTCTAAATTACATAATTATATTATACAAGAGGTTCTAATTTTTTTCTAATCTATTCATTTGTTTCATTGCAAGGTATGAACAATTTAGTCCATTAATACTTACTTTCTAACTGCCATTTTAAAATTGGATATCCCTTATTAATTCCGTATAGTATCTGAAGTAAACGCATCTCCTAATTCGTCACCTGTTAATTTTTTTAATTCCTCAACACTTTTTTCTTCAGTAGTATCAGTTTGCTCTCCCACTATTTGCCCAATACCCTTACTTGCTGTTCCAGTTGCCCAGAAACAATTTGAAACAGGAGTTTTAACAATTTCACCAAAAAATCCAATAATACTAGCTATCCTGTTTTTTTCTCCTTTTTCATTTTCCGTTTCTATAATTATATTTCCTGCATTATAGCAATTTGTCAATGCAGAAACCGCTCCATTAAATTGTCCCACTATACCAGCTGAAACAGGACAAACATCCGTTGAGCATTCAGATCTTAATTTTATCGTTCCAGTATTGTAACAAGAACTTACCCTTCCAGAATAACACAAACTCATAATTCCAGATGCAGAACAATTTGGATGTCCATTAGATTCAACAACCGTAATGTCTCCCGTATTGTAACACTCTTCAATTGAATATACTGAATCCGTACTGCTAGTACAACCACAAATTCCTGCAGCACATGCGTACTTTTCGCTAGATGTAATTGTGATATCACTTGAATTACAACATTGTTTTATGATTCCTCCTTCAGTAACAGCACATATAGCACCTACAGCTAAACTTTGCCCACTTATTGTAGCATTATTTAAACATCTTTCTATAGTTCCTCCTTTATTCCATCCACAAATTGCTCCAACATTTGTTGCATTTGCCTCTATTGTACCACTTTCTATTATTACATTTTTTATTGTTCCTGTATTATAGCCGAATAATCCAATAGTTTCAGCCTGCTCCTCACTTCTTATATATAAATTTTTTATTGAGTGCTTTCCTCCATCATATGTTCCATTAAATGGATGGGCTTTTGTTCCAATAGAGGTCCAGCTTTCATTTTGAGCTCCTCCCATATCTATATCTGCTGTTTGCTTAATTATTTTTCCTGTATAATCTTCTCCATTATTTACACTTTCTTTAAAGTTTTTAAAATCTTCTAAATTTCCTAATACAACATCTATTACTTTTTCTTCTGCTAAATCAAATTTTTCTTCTTTTTCTTCTACTTCTATTACTATATTTCCATTTTCTTCTTTTATCATTGCAAAGTATTTATCTATAGGCAATATTATACTTCCATTTGCATAATATTTTACATTTTCATATTTTTTTGATAATTTACCTTGTAATTTATCCATACTAAAATCATTATTATTATCATAGCAGTCAAATATTTCCAATTGTATTTTTTCCTTTATTGCTTCTTTATTTGTTTTATCTGCGGCTGTTGTTGCTTTAGTCAATATTCCATCTTGTCCAGATAATGTTGATAGAGTTACTCCTACTAATATTAACAATACTATTATTGTTATTACTAGAGCTATTAATGTTATACCATTTTCCTTTAACTTCAATATATTTCTCTCTTTTTTTTCCCTTCTCTTATTAGTTTTTTCCTTTTCTTCTTTCATCTTTTTTCCTCCTTTTTCTTTTGCTTCTTTTTACTTTTAGTCTTTTTTACTCTTTTATTATTCTGTTTTCTTAGCAAAATTTTCTTTATTATTCACTATATTATTCACTATTTCTAATAATAGTATACATTTTGTACATATACTTTTCTAACAAGAGACTCTTTTTTTAATTTTCAATGCCCTACTATTATTTTCATAGTTTTTTGTATTCTAGGAAAGTCATCGTTGAAAAAACGATAGACTTTCTGTAGAAGATAACTATGCGAAGTTTAAATTTTGCTTATGTTAATAAGGTATTACACTTTTACTTTTTTGTCAAGTACTTTTTCTTATTTATTTTTTATTTTTCATAATTTCATTTAATATTTCAATTGAAAAATTAATAAATTCAAACACGGTATCTTATGAGTTAATCGAATTTACTTTATTTAAATAGTATAAAAAAAGACTATAAAAAGTCTCTTTTATAATTTTTTAATGCATTTTCTTTAAGAAATATCATAAATTTGTTTAGAATTTTATCAATATCCTCTCCTTTTAAATAATGTAATATTTCAGTCATTGCAATACCATATCTTTCATTCACCATACATTTTTCTCCTATTTCAATTGTTCTGTTTCTTCTAATGATTTTTCTTTACCTAATACAATTTTCCTTACAATTTTTGTAGCCTCTTGCTCTGTAGACATTCTTAAACTATCATCATTTAAGCAATCTTCCATTCCATTTTTTCCTTTTGAAGTTTTTTTTAATTTTTCAATTGATTTAAAGATTAAATCAATTTCATCAATTGAAAGTTCATCATATGCTTTATAAATATTTATATTATCTAAACTATTTATAAAACTATCTATTGCTGTTCTAATTTGTTTCTCTGTTACTCCAGAAAGTAAACCTAAATCTTTTCCGACTTGCAATATATCTTCTTATAATTTGAGGAACTGGACTAATACTACTTGCTCTACCATCATCATCTAAAATCGTAATATCTCCTTTAATCGCTCCACTGTAATATGTTGCTATATCTTTTTTTAATGATTGTGATGAATAAATAGATTTAGAAGAAATACTATCTAGTTCTGCCACATCACTGGAATATTCATAATTTGCGTGTCCAACACCTTCATATATTTTTGATTGCATTTGGATACCTAATAATTCATTTAATTGCATATAACTAGCTAATCTTTCATTTGTGCTACGACCAAACAATGAATTTGATGCAGCAATATATTCTAAAACTCTATTATGCATGCTAGCAATTTCTATTTCAGTAACATGACGACCTAATTTTTCTTCTAAAATAGCTATGTCATCTCCAGATTTTACTTCAATACCTTCTTTTGTAATACCATCTTTATATGCAAAATGTCCAGGTCTAGTTTCTTCTTGTTCTCCAATAAAAATCATTTTTTTCATACTAGTTAAAGCTTTTCTAAAACCTTCTTTTCCATCTGAAAAATCTGATAAATCCCTATAATGTTCAATATCTGAAATTCCTACTGGAAAATTTATAGGTAGATTATATGTACCATCTTCATTAATAGTAATTTCATCTTGATAATCTCTTTTTGTATTATTATATTCTTGTATAATTCTATCTAAATTTTCTTGAGTTATTCTTTTTGTAACAGCTCCATTTATGATAGAAAATTGCTCATTTTCAGTTATATAATTATTATCAACAATTTGTAAAGAAATTTTATCAAGTGGAAGTGTACCAAAATTTCCTCCACCTAATATAATAGCTTTGCACATTTCAGGATAATAAGCTGAAAAATTATTAGCAAAAGTTGAAGATTTTGAATGTCCAAGAGGAACAACTCTATCACTCATTTTTACGCTAGTTCTTTCTTCAATAATTTTTTTTGCATCTTCTATCATTGCCTTTATTTGTGGAGCAGTTGTACTTATAACATCTTTATCTAATTGAGATACTACACTATCAAATTGTTCATTTCCATATCCAGGAATAAGCGGAACTATGGCAGGAATATTTTGATTTATACTTATCATTGTGCTTAATGCATTTATCCCTTTTTCCATCCTATAATATAATCTTTCTAGTGTTTTGCTTTTATCTTCTTCCATTCCTTTTTGAATGGAACTAACACTTCTAACAATTTCACTATCTTCAAATAAATTATATATTTCTTCTAACCCTTGTAGATTTTCAGTTTGTCCTTCTAGCATTTCATCTTCATAATCATTTAAACAATCCATCATCATTGTATTTTGAGGATTATTTGGAATATATACAAAATACGAATAATTAAATCCTTTTTCTGGATTAGCTTCCACTAACACAACTTTAAATCCATTTTCTCTATCATAAGTTAAATCTTCTTTTAATTCTTTTTTGTAATCTCTCATACTTTTTAATTTCCTTTTACTAATTATTAAAAATATTATATCATTATATAAATTATTTTTCTATATAAAAATAAACTTTTCGCAAAAGAAAAAATCAACCATTTCTGATTGATTTTTGTATCTATCTGTTATATTAGTTCGAACAGATGCCTCGCTGGTGCGGATGAAGGGACTCGAACCCCCACGCCGTTGGCACTGGTTCCTAAGACCAGCGCGTCTACCAATTCCGCCACATCCGCATATTCACTTGACAATGTATATAATAGCACACTTAGGCTTTCATTGTCAAGTAATTTTTAAATAAAATATATTATTAATCCACCAATAATTGCTATCACAAAACCTAATATTTTCAATCCACTCGAAGCCTCATTTTGATCCCCAAATCCAAAAAATTTTTTAGTTAAAATTCTAGCATCATAAATCATAATCACACCTACTAACACCATTACCGTACTTATTAACTTTACAACAATTTGTAACATATCATCAACATCCTTTTATTTCTATATTTAAATATTACTATTTAACTTACTAAAAGTCAAACAAAAACTCTATGCAAATGAACATAGAATTTGAAATTAAATTTCAATTCTGTCCATAAATTTAGTTTTTATTAATTTATTAAGTAATTGATTTTTTTCTTTTTCTAGTTTTGCATCATCTTTCATAATTTCTATTGCAGCATTTTGCACAATTTTAAGAATTGGCATATCTTCAAATAAATTAGCAATTTTAAATTCTGGAATTCCATGTTGTAATGTACCAAAAAAATCTCCTGAACCTCTTAATTCTAAATCTTTTTCTGATATTACAAATCCATCATTCGTACTACACATTATATTCATTCTTTCTCTTACCATTTTGCTTTTTCCTTCAAATTTTAAAATGCAATATGACTGATAATCTCCTCTTCCTACTCTTCCTCTTAACTGATGCAATTGTGCTAAGCCAAATCTCTCTGCATTCTCAATTACCATTATATTACTATTTGGTACATCAACTCCTACTTCTATTACAGTAGTTGATATTAAAATATCTATTTCCCCTGATTTAAATCTTTCCATAATACTATCTTTTTCTCTTGGTCTCATCTTTCCATGTATATACTCTACTTTATATTGTGGAAATATCTCTGTCTTATATGTTTCATAAAGTTGTTCAACTGACTTTAAATCTAATTCTTCGTTTTCTTCTACTAAAGGGCAAACAATATATGCTTGATGTCCTTCTTTTACTTGTTTTTCTATAAAGGCATTTACTCTTTCAGTCATATTTTTTTGAACTGCAAATGTTTCAACTTTTTTTCTATTAGGTGGTAATTCGTCAATAATTGAAATATCTAAATCTCCATATAAAATTAAAGCTAATGTTCTTGGTATTGGCGTTGCCGTCATAACCAATACATCAGGATTTTTTCCTTTTTGTGCAATTTTTGTTCTTTGTTTTACTCCAAATCTGTGTTGTTCATCTGTTACAACTAATCCCAAATTTTTAAATTTAACATTTTCTTCAATTATAGCATGGGTTCCAATTAGTATATCAATTTGTCCTTGTTCTAGCCTCTCTAATAATTCTTCTTTTTTCTTTTTTGAAATTCCAGATATTAAAAGTTCACATCTAATGTCTAACTTTTTTAATATATTTTGAAAATTTTCCAAATGTTGTGTTGCAAGTATAGCCGTTGGCGCCATTATAGCTGCCTGATAACCACATTTTACAGCTTTATATGCTGCACACATAGCAACTACAGTTTTTCCTGAACCTACATCACCTTGCAATAATCTATTCATAGATTTTTTTGATTCCATATCATTATCAATTTCTTCTAAAACTCTAAGTTGGGCTTTTGTTAATTTAAATGGCAATATATTAATAACATCTGATATTTTAATTTCTTTATCAAATTCAATTCCATTTTGATTACTTATATAATTATTTTTTATTTGTAATAAAGCTAACTGTGTTGATAGCAATTCCTCAAAAACTAGTCTTTTTCTTGCAATTTCAAAGTCTTTTAATTCTCTTGGAAAATGTATGTCTTTTATTGACTTATTTATTTCTTCTAACTTATATTGTTCTAAAATATATCCAGGTAAGGTTTCTTTTAAATTATTTTCTACTTCTAATAATGCATTTTCCATAATTTTTCTTAATACATTTTGAGAAAGCTTATATGTAAGTGGATATAATGGAATAATTTTGCCTGTATTAAAGTTTGTTTCTTCTTCATCAAATACTGGTGAATTTATAGTTATTTTTCCAAAATTATTTGTTATTTTTCCATAAAACTTATATTTTTGCCCTATTTTAAATTTATTTTTCAAATAACTTTGATTAAACCATGTCATTGTTGCACTACCTGTTTCATCTCTAACTAATAATTTCTGCATTGTTTTCCCTTTTAATCGCACATCTGATACTTTCCCACAAGCAATTGCTTCAATTACAGTTTCTTCTCCATTTACACATTCTACTATATTTTTTGCTTTACTTCTATCTTCATAAGTTCTTGGATAATATGTTATTAAATCTTCTAATGTAAATATTCCCAATTTATTTAACAATTGCACTCTACTTGGTCCAACACCTTTTACATATTTCACATCTTTACTTAAATCCATATTTATATCCTCTTTTATTTTATTTTTAGTAATTGAAACTTTAAGCTATCTGCACTAACTAATTTAAATTCAATTCCATAATAATTTCCTTCAACCGCTTCTTTTATTGATGTACTATGTAAATGTCCATAATAACACCTTTTTACATTATATTTTTTCATTAATTGTATAAATTCATTTTCCTCATTATTATTAATGTTAATATTAGCTATAGGTGGGAAGTGAAAAAACACTATTATTTCTTTTTTATTATTTTCGTTCAATTCTTCGGCTTTTTTTAGAGACAATTCTAATCTTAATATTTCTCTTTTTAATAACTTTTTTTCTTCTTCTTCGTTTTGTCCCCAGCCTCGTGTTCCTGCTATAATATAATCTTCAAATTCATATGCTGTATTATAAATAAAATCTATATTTTTAAATTTATTTTCCTCTAAAAAATTTCTCATACTCTTTAAAGTTGTCCACCAATAATCATGGTTTCCTTTTAATAATACCTTTTTACCTGGTAATTCATTCAAATAGCGAAAATCTTTATATGTATCTTTTAAATATGTAGCCCATGAAAAATCTCCTGGTAATACCACCAAGTCATTTTCTTTAACATTTTTTATCCAATTTTCTTTTATTTTTTCTTCATGTCCCTCCCAATTTTCACCAAATATACTCATTGGCTTATTTCTATGAAAAGACAAATGAACATCTCCTATTGTATAAATTGACATTGATTTCTCCTTATAAACTATAATTTTAAATTAGGTACTGCATTTATGTCCAAATTATTTCTAATACCTAATATATAATTATAATAACCTGCTGATGCAATCATTGCTGCATTATCTGTGCATAACTTTAAGTCTGGCATATATACTTTTATATTTCTATCTTCAATTTTCTTAAATCCTGCCCTAATATATGAATTAGCAGATACTCCTCCAGCTAAAGCAATTGTTTTTATTCCCGTCTTTTCAATTGCTTTTTCTACATTATCCATAAGTGTTTCTAATACATTCTTTTGAAAACTTGCACATAAATCCTCTTTATTAATATTCGGATTTTTGTGATGTAAATTTATTATCGCTGTCTTTATTCCACTAAAGCTAAAATCCAAACTTTCATCATTAAAATGTGTTCTCGGTAGTTCTATATTTGCCTGTCCTTTTTTTGCTAATGCATCTACTTTTGGTCCTCCTGGATATCCGAATTCCTACTACTCTTGCAATTTTGTCAAATGCTTCTCCGTATTGCATCATCTCTAGTTTTTCCGAAGTACCTCAAATTGTGTATAGTCTTTTACATGAATAATTTGTGTATTTCCTCCTGACATCATAACACATAAAAATGGTGGCTTTAGTTCTAAATATGTTATATAATTTGCCGCAATATGACCTTGTATATGATTTACCCCAACTAATGGAATCTTGTTTGCATACGATAAAGCTTTTGCATATGAAAGACCAACAAGTAATGCTCCCACCAAGCCTGGTCCATATGTTGGTGTAATTGCATCTATTTGATTCATCTCTATACTCGCTTCTTCTAATGCTTTTTTGGTTACTCTTGAAATAGCTTCAATATGATTTCTTGATGCTATTTCAGGAACTACTCCTCCATATTTTTCATGTATTGGTATTTGCGTATCTATTACATTTGAAAGAACCTCTCTACCATTTTTTACAATAGATACAGAGGTTTCATCACAACTTGTTTCAATTCCGCATTGTTA
>CANQTN010000022.1 GCA_947626815.1 uncultured Clostridia bacterium
TACAAAGAAGATGATGATTTTATTCCATTTAAAGCTGTAATGAGTGAACAATATCCAAAAGAAACATCAAGAAAAATAAAAGCAGTAAAGATTGCAAAGGCAAAGCAAGGGCTATTTCAAGGAAATACTGCTCCTTATGGATATAAAAAAAGCCCTAATAATAAAAATAAACTAATAATTGATGAAGAAGTATCAGAAATTATAAAAGAAATTTTTGAAAAATATTCAAAAGGGTATACTCGTACAGAAATAGTAAAAAGTTTAAATGACAGGAAAATCACACCACCTAGAGAATATTTGAAAATAAAAGGAATTCAAGCAAATTCAGAAGGTTGGAAGAAAATTACAATAACAAGAATTGTTAGTAATCCTGTATATATTGGAACAATGGTAGGAGCAAAGACTGTAAAGCCAAGCTTTAGGAGAAAGGAAAGGATTATAAATAAAAAGGAAAATCAAATAATTGTTGAACATACACATGAGCCAATTATTGATATAGAAACATTTAATAAATGTCAAATGCTCAAAAGTAAATTTAAAAATAATCGTAAGCGAAAATATGATGATATTTTTAAAGGGTTAATTTATTGCAAAGAATGTGGAAGTATTTCAACATTAAAACATAAAGAAAAGCTTACTAAAAATGGTGGAAAATGTGAAATTAATTCCTATATATGTTCTGAAGCTAATAAAGGAGTAAATAGAAAATGCAGTAATACAAAATCTATCAGTAGCAAAAAATTATGCAATCTAATTATACCAATTATACAAAATCAATGTAAAAGTGTTTATTTTAATGATAATGATATAAAAAAAGTTATAAATAATTTAGAAAAAAGTATCAATTTTGAATGTCATAGATTAGAAGATGAAAAACAAAGTTTACTTGCTAAAATAAATAAACTAAATGAGCAGATAAAAATTATATATAATGATAAACTTGAAAATATTATCAATAATGAAACTTTTTTATTAATTAAAACTCAAAAAGAAAACGAAATTGAAAAATGTGAAAAGCAAATTTGTGATTTAGAACAGAAAATAAAGCTTGAAAAAAATAGATATACAATAAGCTACAACCAAATTAAAAAGCTATCTGAAGAATTTTCAAATACAAACAAGGTAACTAAACATATATTGAGCAATTTAATAGATAAAATTGAATTTGATAGCAATCGTAATATAAATTTAAAATTAGTTTTCTCAAAAATAAGTAATGATTAATGGTATCATTATCAAAATTACACCAGTTTTTGCAGTCTTACTAAGGATACCACAAAAAGCATCCTTAGTAGCACAGCACCATATATAGCTTGCAAAGGAGATCCTATTGCAAATTTACAAGAAGACTTAGCAGCAGAACAAAAAGCAAGAGCAACTTACGAAAAACTAATTAATTTATGTCGTGACAATCCTGATGTATTAGATCCATTAAGATATTTAAGACAAAGAGAAGTGGTGCATTTCCAGAGATTTGGAGAAGCTTTAAGAGGAGTTCAAGACAAATTAGCACAAAAGAAATTATATATGAATGATATGCAAGCATATAATAATGATTGTGGATGTAATCAATAAGATCTAATAATGCTAAAATAGGCCTAAATTTAAAATATTTAGGTCTATTTTTTTACATTATAGGAAAGTCATCAAAAAAACAATAAACTTAAAATAGAAAATAGTTTTATTTTAAAGACTCTTGAAAAAAAGACTTTTATATCATATACTAAATTTGAAAAAATTTCACGAGGAGTATTGTAATGAAACAACAAATAAAAGAAAAATTATTTGAATTAGCAGATAAAAAATATAAGGATTTCCATAGAAGTTTATGTCCAGGAACTAATAATATAATAGGTGTAAGAATACCAATACTTAGAAAATATGCTAAAGAATTGTCAAAAGAATATGATATAGAAGAATTATTAAATCAAATAGATGATGAATATTATGAAGAAACAATGTTGCAAGGAATGTTAATAGGACTAAGTAAAAAACAATTTTCAATAGTAAAAAAATATATTGATAAATTTGTACCTAAAATTGATAATTGGGCAATATGTGATACTTTTTGCACTGGACTTAAAATAATAAAAAAAAATAAGGAAGAGATGTTTGAACTTATTCAAAAATATTTAAAATCTAATAAAGAATTTGAAATTAGATTTGCTATTGTGATAATATTGGATTATTATATAGAAAAAGAATATTTAAAAAGAGATTTTGAAATTTTTGATTCTATTAACAGCAAAAAATATTATGCCCAAATGGCAATAGCTTGGGCAATATCAATTTGTTTAATTAAATTTTATGATGAAACCATAAAATATCTAGAAAATGGAAAATTAGATAAATTTACTTATAATAAATCACTACAAAAAGCAATTGAATCATATAGAATAACAAATGAGCAAAAAGAATTTTTAAAATCAATAAAAAGAAATTAAATGTTGCAGTCTACTTGTCAATGATAATATATTGTTTATGCGTAACAATTCGGGGGGACCAGCAAATTACAGATTGTTAATAAAATTTCATAATTTATTATAAAATTTTAGGTACAATCTGTATGAAGTTGGGAGTTACAAATAAATAATATATTATCATTGACCATTTGTACCATTGATAGGTGAACTGTAACAATTAAATTTTATAAAATTTAAAAAAGTATTCCATAAAAATATAATTTGTGTTATAGTAAAAGTATATTAAGTTAAGGAGATATAGGAAGGAAAGGTAGTAAAAATGGAAGAAGAAGAAAAAATAATTAATCAAGATACAGAAATATCAGAAAACACAAAAAATAACAAAAAAGAAAAAGTAAAAAATAAAAAAAAGAAAACAAAAAAGGTTTTTATAATTATTTTACTATTTATTATACTAGCATTTATAGCTTTTATAATAAATGATTATATAATTTTAGATAGTAATACTACTACTAATTTGGTTATAAATAATAATAATATTACCGCTAATCTAAAAAATGAAATTTTAATAGAAAATGATATAATATATTTATCAGAACCAGATATTGCAAATTTTTTTGATCAATATATTTACAAAGACGAAAATACAAATCAAATTGTAACAACATATGACAAAAAGATTGCTACAATTGGATTTGAAAAAAATGAAATTAATATAAATGGTTCCAAAAAAAATATATATGCACATGTAATTGAGAAAAATGGAGTGGAATATTTACCAATTTCAGAAATGAAAGATGTTTATAATATTGAAATTCAAAACATTGAAGATAAAAAAGTTATAACAATAGATTCTTTGGAAAAAGAAAAAAGGATAGCAATTGCTTCTTCTAATTTAGCAGTAAAATCATCTACAAAATTAATTGCAAAAACAATAGATAGAGTAAAAAAAGGAGACAATGTTGTTGTAATATCTTCAAATAATGGATATACAAGAATAAGAACTCAAAATGGAAAAATTGGATATGTAAAATCTAATAAATTAGACAATGAATATAGTATAAGAGAAGAAATGACTGCAGAAAAACAAGTAAAAGGAAAAATAAACCTAACATGGGATTATTATTCTAAATATGGTTCAGCACCAGACAGAAAAGATACAACTATAGATGGAATAAATGTTGTATCACCTGCGTTTTTCTATTTAGATTCAAATGGAGACTTTAAAGAAAATATAGGAAATAGTGGACAGGCATATGTTAAATGGGCACATGATCAAGGATATAAAGTATGGCCTATGTTTTCAAATAGTGAAGCAGCAACTGAAAGCTTAAATATAACGTCAAATATTATGAATAGTTATGAAAATAGAGAAAAAATAATTGAAAAAGTTGTAAATGCTTGTGTTAAATATAATTTAGATGGTATAAATATAGATTTTGAAAACATGAAACAAGAAGATAAAGATATGTTTTCTAGATTTATTATTGAACTCACACCTAGATTAAAAGAAATAGGACTAGTAACTTCAGTTGACGTTACAGCTCCAGATGGAGGAGAAACTTGGTCAATGTGCTTTGATAGGCATGTTATAGGAAATGTAGCTGATTATATTATATTTATGGCATATGACGAATATGGAGTATCTAGTACTAAACCAGGTACAACCGCAGGATATAACTGGGTAAAATTAAGCTTAAATAAATTTTTACAAACTGAAGAAATTCCTTCAGAAAAAATTATTTTAGCAGTGCCATTTTATACAAGAATGTGGACAACAAATAATGAAGGAAAATCAACTAGTCAAACAGTTAGCATGAAAAATATTAATACAGTAATACCAAGTGATGTAGAAAAAAAATGGGATGATGAATTAAAACAAAATTATATTGAATATACAGAAGGCTCTAATAAAAAGCAAATGTGGATAGAAGATAATGATTCATTAAAATCTAAAATTTCTTTAATTAATGAGAATAATTTAGCAGGTGTAGCTTCTTGGCAAAAAGGAATGGAATCAGATGGAGTATGGAAAATGATAAAAAATGAATTGAATTTGTAGTAAATATTATATGAATATGAAAGTTACAGTTCACTGGTCAATAGTACAAATGGTCAAAGATACTATATTATTTATTTGTAACTCCCAACTGCATACAGCTTGTACTTAAAATTTTATAATAAATTATAAAATTTTATTAACAATCTGTAATTTGCTGGTCCCCCCGAATTGTTACTGCATAAATAATATAGTATCTTTGACCATTTGTACTATTGACCAGTGAACTGCAACATATAAAACTAAAAAGTTTAAAAAAGTGCTTGACATTGCGGTTTTACATATATATAATACTAAAAAAGCACATTTTGGAGGTAGCAAAAAAGACAAATGCAGAATGAAAATATATTTTATGCAACAGAAAAATATGTTAATTTTAATGATGAACAAATAGTATCATTAATAAAGCAGGGGGATGAAAAAGCTTTATCATATCTACTAGAAAAATATAAGAACCTTGTTAATATGAAGGTTGGAAAATATTTTATTGTTGGGGCTGAAAGAGAAGATATAGTTCAAGAAGGTATGATAGGCTTATTTAAAGCAATAAAAAATTTTAATACTGAAAAACAAAGCACATTTAAATCTTTTGCAAATATATGTATAGAAAGACAACTAATAACAGCTATTAAAAGTTCAAATAGACAAAAAAATATACCACTTAATTCTTATTTATCATTAAATACTGCTGCTTATGATAATAATGATGAAGATAGTGTAGAATTAATTGACACATTTAATAGCAAAATAATAGAAGACCCATTAGATACTATAATGAAAAAAGAATATTATGAAAATGTACAAGAAGCTATTACAAAATCTTTGAGTAAATTTGAAAAACAAGTTTTGGATAGATTTATAAAAGGAGATAGTTATTCAACAATAGCACAAAAATTAAATTCTCCAGTTAAATCAATAGATAATGCAATACAAAGAATTAGAAAAAAAGCAATTAAAAATATATTTGATGAAAATAACTAAAATAAACTTAAATGTATAAAAAATCATTGGAGCTTCCAACGGGAATTGAACCCGTGACCTCTACCTTACCAAGGTAGCACTCTACCTACTGAGCTATGGAAGCAAATAAATATAATAACTAATATTTATTATATAATACTAAGAAAAAAAAGTAAACAATTTCTATTGACTTTTTTTATAAAAGGTATTAAAATTATATACATAAGTAAAAACATATAAGAGAAAAGTAAGCTATAGGTTACTTAATAGAGAGAATTGGTTATAAGCTGAAAGCCAATTTAAGAAAACATAGTTGAAAAACTAACTCTTCTAAGTTTCTAGTGAATAAGCTAGACGGAAAAGAACCGTTATCAAATCTTATAATTAAGTAAAAAATGGGATGGAACCGTGCAAATAAGCACTCCTATAGAGTATTCTATAGGAGTGCTTTTGGTAATTAAAGGGGGAATTTTTATGATAAAAATTACATTAAAAGATGGCTCAAATTTAGACATTGAACAAGGAAGCACAATTTTACAAGTAGCAAAAAAAATTAGTGAAGGATTAGCAAGAAATGCTACATGTGGTGAAGTTAATGGGGAAATAAAAGATTTAAGATATGAATTACATGAAAATTGTAATTTAGTAATTCATACTTTCCAAGAAGATGATTTAGAAGGAAAAAAAGCATATTGGCATACTTCTTCTCACATTATGGCACAAGCTGTAAAAAGATTGTTCCCAAATGCAAAAATTGCAATAGGACCATCAATAGATGAAGGCTTTTATTATGATTTTGATGTAGAAAAACCTTTTACAGATGAGGATAAAGCTAAAATAGAAGAAGAAATGAAAAAAATAATAAAAGAAAATCTAGAAATTAAAAGATTTTCTTTACCAAGAAAAGATGCCTTAAAACTTATGGAAAATGAGCCATATAAGATAGAATTAATTAAAGATTTACCAGAAGGAGAAGAAATAAGCTTTTATGAACAAGGAAATTTTACAGATTTATGTGCAGGACCTCATGTAGAAAGCACTGGTAAAATAAAGACAATTAAAATTTTATCTTCATCAGGAGCTTATTGGAGAGGTAGTGAAAAAAATAAAATGTTGCAAAGAATTTATGCAATTTCTTTTCCAAAAGCAAGCATGTTAGAAGATTATTTAAATTTATTAGAAGAAGCAAAACAAAGAGACCATAGAAAAATAGGAAAAGAGCAAGAAATTTTCATGACACATCCTTTAGTTGGTTCAGGTCTTCCGATGTATTTACCAAATGGAGCAACAATTAGGAGAATTCTTGAAAGATATATACAAGACAAAGAAATAGAATTAGGATATGAACATGTTTATACTCCATCACTTGCCAATGTGGAATTATATAAAACCTCAGGACATTGGGAACATTATAAAGAAGACATGTTTCCTGTAATGAAAATGGAAAATGAAGAAATGGTATTAAGACCAATGAATTGTCCTCATCATATGTTAGTGTACAAGAATAAATTACATTCATATAGAGATTTGCCAATAAAAATTGGGGAATTGGCAAATGACTTCAGATATGAAGCAAGTGGAAGTGTATGTGGACTAGAAAGAGTTCGACAAATGTGTCAAAATGATGCACATTTATTTGTAAGACCAGATCAAATTAAAGAAGAAGTAGGAAAAGTTCTAAATTTAATTTTTGAAGTTTACCAAAAAGATTTTGGTTTTCCATCATCTGCATTTTCATTTAGGTTGTCATTGAGAGACAAGAATAACAAAGAAAAATATATAGATAATGATAAGATGTGGGAAACTGCTGAAAGTCAGTTAAGAGAAATATTAAAACAATTAAAAATAGATTTTTATGAAGCAGAAGGTGAGGCAGCATTTTATGGACCAAAAATAGACATTCAAATAAAAACAGCATTAAATCATGACATAACAATTCCAACATGTCAATTAGATTTTGCTTTACCAGAAAGGTTTGATTTGTCATTCATTGGTGAAGATGGAAAAGAACACAGACCCGTTGTTATACATAGAGCTATTTTAGGTTCTTCTGATAGATTTATTTCATTTTTAATAGAAGAAACTAAAGGGGCATTTCCATTATGGCTTTGCCCAACACAGGTAAAAATTTTACCTATTACAGATAATCAACATGAATATGCAAATAAAATAAAAAATCAATTTACTAAAAAAAGAATTAGAGTTGTTGTAGATGATAGAAATGAAAAAACAGGTTATAAAATTAGAGAAGCACAATTAGAAAAGATTCCATATATGCTAATAGTAGGACCAAAAGAAGTTGATGAAAATTTAGTTTCAATTCGTTCAAGAGAAGATGGAGACATAGGAACAATGAGTATAGAACAATTTGAAGAAAAGATTTTAAATGAAATAGATACAAAGAAAAATTAAAGGAGAGATAACATGAAAATAGGAATAGTAGGATTACCAAATGTAGGTAAAAGTACATTATTTAATAGCATAACGAAAGCAGGAGCGGAATGTGCTAATTATCCATTTTGTACAATTGAACCCAATGTGGGTGTAGTTGGTGTCCCAGATAAAAGATTAGATGAATTAACAAAAATGTATAATCCTCAAAAAACAACACATGCAGTAATCGAATTTGTTGATATAGCAGGTCTAGTAAAAGGTGCAAGTAAAGGAGAAGGACTAGGAAATAAATTTTTATCACATATCAGAGAAACAGATAGTATATGTGAAGTAGTAAGATGCTTTGAGGATTCAAATATAGTACATGTTGATGGTAATATTAATCCAATTAGAGACATTGAAACAATAAATTTAGAATTAATATTTGCAGATATAGAAACAGTAAACAAAAGACTTGATAAGGCAAAAAAGAATTTAAAAGCTGATAAGAAGTATCAAAGAGAAATTGATTTATTAGAAAAAATAAAAGAAAGCTTAGAAAATGGAATGTCAGCAAGAACAATCAATTTTAATGAAGAAGAACAAGAATTAGTTAACCAAATGTTTTTATTAACGACAAAACCAATTTTATATATTGCAAATGTTTCTGAGGAACAATTAGAAAATGTAGATAATGATGAGATGGTAAAACAAGTAAAAGAATATGCTGCTAAAGAAAACGCAGAAGTTATTTCATTATGTGTTAAAATTGAAGAAGAACTATCAGGTTTAGATGATAATGATAAAAAAGAAATGCTAGAAGCTTTGGGATTAGAAGAATCAGGGCTAGATAAAGTTATAAAAAAAAGTTATGATTTATTAGGATTGATGTCATTTTTAACAGCAGGAGAACCTGAAGTAAGAGCATGGACAATAAAAAAAGGAACAAAAGCACCTCAAGCTGCTGGAAAAATTCATTCTGATATAGAAAGAGGATTTATTAAAGCTGAAATTGTTTCCTATTCAGATTTGATGAGAGAAGGTTCAATGACTGCTGCAAGGGAAAAAGGTCTTGTACGTTCAGAAGGAAAAGATTATATTATGCAAGACGGAGATATTGTTTTATTTAAATTTAATGTGTAAATTATGAAAATATGAACAAAATTAAAAAAAAGTATTGACTTGATATAAATTTAAGTATAAAATTATAATAGAAGGCAGAAATAAAGGTTTATACATTTTTTATAAAATTGCTTGATTTATACGAAAATGTATGATATAATTGAGAGCGGTTATAATAATAATAATATTAATAAGAATATTTAAAAGTGAGGAGAATCAATATGAAAAAATCAGTTTTAATGAGTGTCATGTCAATTTTATTAACAGGAATAATTGTTCTACTTTTCAATACTCAAGTATTAGCAGCAGAAAGTGGTAATCTTACAGATCTTACAGACACATTAAATTCAAATACTAATTCAGAAAATAGTAATACTAATAATAGCAACACTAATAGTAGTAATACTAATAGTAGCAACACTAACAGGACAAATACAAACAATACTAATACAAATACAAATAATACAAATTCTAGTAATACAAATAGAAGTAACAGTACACCAACAAGTATATACACAAATAATGATTCAAACTTGCCACAAACAGGTATAGAAGATTCTATTCCAGTAGCTATGTTAGTAGTAATATTTAGTATTTCTGCAATATATGCATATAAAAAGATAAAAGATTATAGAAACATATAATTTTATATAAAATAAAAACTTATAAGATACATTTTCTTATGAGTTTTTTTGTTGAGCTCTAACAATTATTCTATTAAAACCAGAATTATCACATGTCAAAAGAGTTAAAATCTTGCTATTTTTTTTATAATTATAAATAGGTGAAAGATCAGAAGATTTAACTTCATATATATCATAAACCAAATAAATATATTTTATGCCATTAGTATCAAATAAATATATTTCATCATTTTGACTAAGAGCTAACAGCTGACTAAAAAATGAAGAATTATGGTAATTATGACCAGCAATACATATATTTCCATCTTGATTTGGAGCATTTCCATAAAATTTGCATGGCGCAATTTTTAATAATTCTTCTGATAATGTAGAAAAAATAGGATAGTATAAATTTATTTTTGGTATTTCTATAATTCCGAAATAGTCCATTAAAATTTTCTTTTACTATATTGTTAGTAGTAGTTTGACTATTATACAATCTATAAATACTATAATTGTCAATTAAATTATTAGAA
Source organism: uncultured Clostridia bacterium (assembly GCA_947626815.1). Lineage (GTDB taxonomy): Bacteria > Bacillota > Clostridia > TANB77 > CAG-508 > CAG-269. Next base: position 10,097 of record CANQTN010000022.1, read on the forward strand.
ATATGTTCTTTTTTCATCAAATCTTGATAATATAAAATAATAAAAATTATTAAAGTAATTATAGCAAGAAGTGAGATAGTAAATTGAAATTTAAACCATATTTTTTTATCAGAATTTTTATCACTTAATTTAGTAATTAATATTTGATTCATAATAAATTTATTGTATGTAAAATTAATAAAAAAATACTATAAATTTAAGATTTATAGCATTTTGCATTATTTACTTTTTTATTATTTTCGGCATAACTTCAAATTTAATTTCAAAACATGTAAAATTATCTAACTCATTTTCTTCTAAGCAATTCAAATAAATATCTAATTCATCTAAATTACGACAAGCAGCTATAATAATAGGATTTAGCTCATACTTAAATAGTAATTCTAACCCTAAGTCTATGGCTTTTGTAATAGAACCATTTTCTTTATTTTTAATTAAGTTAAAGCCCTCCCTGAATCTAGAAATAGTTGAATTTTTAAATCTAGATAATGGAATAACATATAAAGTATTTACAATATCTTGCAGAGTATTGTATTTATTTGATTTTTGATAAATATTTTCTATTGTAGAATAAAAAAATGGAAGATATGCTTTTTGATTTTGTTCAGAAATAATAAGTGTATTATAATCATATGGAGATGTTTCAACATTTACTATTTTGTCATCTACAATATTGGAAATTTTATTATTTGTATAATTTAATTTATTAGGATTATTTGAAAATAATCCTACAGTTGAATTTATATTTGTTGTATTGGATTTCTCAAATGTTAATATTTTATTTAATAAATCATCTTTTTGCTTGTTATACTCAATAAGATTTGCTTTTATTTCATTATTATTGTTTTCAATTCCAGTGCTATATAGACCAATAGTAGAGTTTATATTATTATCTAATTTAGTTGCCAAATTTTGAATATTAAGTACATCTTCATAAGATTTTTTCAATGAAGATGTAGTTTGATAAAAAGTATCTAATTTATTTTTCGCAACAGAGTCAGAAGTAGTAATTATATTACTAATAATATTTAAAAGAGTTTCTTTTTTAGAAGTATATAAATCTATTATTTTTTTTATTACTTCTTTTTCTTGTATTAAATTAGTTACTAAACTATCATTATTTATAAAGTTATCTAATTCATTAAAATTGTAAAAAAACATTATTATCCTCCGCAATATTTTCTACTTACTATTATATCAAAAAAATATATAAATTATATTACATTTTTGTTACAATATTAAATAGTTAAAATAGTAAGATTTGCAGTTTTAACCCAAATATGATACAATAATAAATAATTTCAGGGAAATTTAAATAAGAAAGGAACGATGTCTAATATGAATTATATAAGAGTAGAAGATGTAGATATAGCAAAATCGAAAGTAAAACATGCACATTCATTTAACAATAATTATGATATGTATTATGTTATATTAGCTATGAAAGATGGAACTACAAAAGAAATAAGAACATTCTGCGAAAAAAGGACAGTTCCAGACCTTCCAGAAGCTATGCGCATATATGGAAAAGAAAATATGCAAAATAAATTAAGAGAATTTTTTATCTATAGACTATTAGGAGAGGACAGTTTATTAATAAAAGAAGGACGAGATGATTATATTTACTTAGGCACAGACTTTTATAAAAATGGATATACAGCTAATCGTAATGTGATAATGCAAAATGGAAAAACAGGACAACAGAATTTTGATAGTAATGTAAGTATTTTACAACAAGAAGTAGAACAATATGAAAAAGCAGGAGAGCAAAAAATAAGCTATATAAAAAGAGAAGACGTAGATATAGCAAAATCGAAAGTAACAGAAGGAAATTTACCTGATATTGGTTATGACATGTATATTGTTAGATTAGCTATGAAAGATGGAACTACAAAAGAAATAAGAACATTCTGCGAAAAAGGAACAGTTCCAAATCTTGCAGAAGCTGTACATACATATGGAAAAGAAAATATGCAAGATAAATTAAGAGAATTTTTTATCTATAGGCTGTTAGGAGAGGACAGTTTATTAATAAAAGAAGGACGAGATGATTATATTTACTTAGGCACAGACTTTTATAAAAATGGATATACAGCTAATCGTAATGTGATAATGCCAAATGGAAAAACAGGGCAACAAAATTTTGATAGTAATTTATTTAACTTAAAATTAAAAGTAAACAAAGAGCAACATAAAGGGCAGTATGATCAAAGACAAGAAAGTGGAAAAAATTATGTTATGAGTGACATACACGGATATTATGATTTATATATGGAAGCAATGTCAAGATTAACTGCAAAAGATCATGTATATATTATTGGTGATGTTATAGACAGAGGAACAAATGGAATAAAAATTATTCAAGACATTATGAATCGTCAAAGTAATCCGGCAGGTAATCCAGAAGTAACATTTATACTAGGCAATCACGAATATCAATTTTTAACTAACATAGAAACTATTAGTAATAGTAAAAATAATTTAACATTAGATGACATCTTTTATTCAATAGGAGATAGTAGTTTTTCAATAGCAGATAAAGAAAAACTTAAAGCAGGAGGATTTAGTGAAACAGAGATAATAAACTTACATAGATGGTTAGTAAATAATGATGGAGATGTCACACTTTACGATTTTGCTAATTTACCTACTAAAGAGGAAAGAAAAGCAATATACAATTTTTTAGTAAATTCATATGTAGTGTTACCAAAAATAATAAATGACAAAGACTATTTATTTGTACATGCTGCACCTCCAAATGATCTGGATATGATAGAAAAAATGAAAAAAAGTGGAAAGGGACTTAAATACTTAGAACTAAGCAGTGAATATATTAAATTTATGCTAGAATCTAGAATGAAATCAATTGCAGTAACTGATAAAAAAGAAAAAAGAAAAAATCAACAATATAATACCGAATTAGAAAAGGCATATAAACAAGCAAAAGCAAATGGATTTACAACAATATGTGGACATACACCTACAAAAAGTCGAGAGGTAGAAAAAAATGAAGATGAAGGATACATTAGAACTGATGTAGGATGTGGACATTCTTCAAAATTAGCATTATATTGCATAGATGATGACCGCGTAGAATACATAACTGAAAAAGAAATTGCTGAAAAAAAGTCACCATCACTTTAGAAGACAAAAATATAATAAAATATTAACATAATTTTTGAAAGGATGTTGAATAAATGGCTTATTCAGTAGAAATAAAAAACAATGTAAGAGAGAGGCTAGAAAAAGGACAAGAATTTAAAACAATCAGCGAAGAATTAAATATTTCTGTTTCAACAATTTATAATTGGAAAAAAGAATGTGATAAAGAAAACGAATCAAAAGAGTCTATTGAGGAAGAAAAAGAAACAAGTAAAGAAATAAGAAAATTAATAAAATTAAGACAATTTAATGAAGCACTTCAATTAATAGTGAAATATCCAAATAATGTAGTTATTCAATCACAGAGAATAAATATATTAATTTATAAGGGAAAACTTGAAGAAGCAAAAAGAATAGGATATAGAGAAGAATTTAGAAACAATGAAGCAATTCAATCCCAAATGATAACTATAGCAATAAAAGAGGGAAATTTAGAAGAAGCAAAAAGAATAGGAAATAGAGAAAAATTTAGAAATAATGGGGCAATTCAATCCCAAATGATAACTATAGCAATAAAAGAAGGAAATTTAGAAGAAGCAAAGAGAATAGAACATAGGGAAGAATTAAAAAATTATGCACCAATTCAATCCCAAATGATAGCTATAGCAATAAAAGAGGAAAATTTAGAAGAAGCAAAAAGAATAGGATATAGAGAAGAATTTAGAAATGATGGAGCAATTCAATCCCAAATGATAACTGTAGCAATAAAAGAAGAAAATTTAGAAGAAGCAAAAAGAATAGGAAATAAACAAGAATTTAAAAATTATGCTCCAATTCAATCCCAAATGATAACTATAGCAATACAAGAAGGAAATTTAGAAGAAGCAAAAAGAATAGGAAATAGAGAAAAATTTAAAAATTATGCTCCAATTCAATCTCAAATGATAACTATAGCAATAAAAGAGGGGAATTTAGAAGAAGCAAAAAGAATAGGAAATAGAGAAGAATTTAAAAATTATGCTCCAATTCAATCTCAAATGATAACTATAGCAATACAAGAAGCAAATTTAGAAGAAGCAAAAAGAATAGGACATAAAGAAGAATTTAAAAATTATGATTCAATTCAATCCCAAATGATAACTATAGCAATAAAAGAGGAAAATTTAGAAGAAGCAAAAAGAATAGGAAATAGAGAAAAATTTAGAAATAATGGGGCAATTCAATCTCAAATGATAACTATAGCAATAAAAGAGGGAAATTTAGAAGAAGCAAAAAAAATAGGAAATAAACAAGAATTTAAAAATTATGCTCCAATTCAATCCCAAATGATAACTATAGCAAAAAAAGAGGGAAATTTAGAAGAAGCAAAAAGAATAGGAAATAGAGAAGAATTTAGAAATAATGGAGCAATCCAATCCCAAATAATGACCATAGCAAAAAATGATTTGATTGTAAAATCCTTCAATACAAAAGAAAAAAAAGGTAAACAACCAATAACGGAAAAATTGAAATTTTTAAACAAGATGAAAAGAAAAATTTATTATGACAAAATAGAAAGAACAGATATAAATGAAATTGAAAATAATAGAGACATAACAGATTATGAAAGAATATGTTTATTGTTAGCAATTTATGAAAAACAAAAAAATATAAAAAAAGCAAGAGAATTAGTAAAAAAATATAAAACAGAATGTAAAGAAACACAAAATAATAAAACATGGAATGCTATCTTACAAAGAATTGAAAGTAAGAAAGCGAAAATATTTGATATTGGATTTTATGATGAATTATTACACTGGGAAATAGATGAAAATTCAAGAGAAAAATATGAACAAGAAATAAAAAGAAATAGTGAACGAAAAGGAGAATTAGGAAAGAAAAGAGCAGAAATACAAGCTAGAGTAGTTAGCCAAGAAGCAAAAAAAGAATATGAATATACAACAATAAATGATAATCGGAAAAAACATACCAGATCAAAAGCAAGAAGATAGAAGAAATCAATTCATAGAAACAGTTAAGGTAAATATACCAAAAGAAGGAGTAATAATTCAAAAAAAAGCAGAAAAAGAATCAAATTATTTTAATAAAGTGTTAAATTATTTAAAATCAAAAAGAATAGAAATTTATATAAAAATGCAATCACAAGATGTACAAATACAAAGAACAGGTATTGAACAATGGGATAAAATGGAAGCATTAATTGAAAATGTCAAAAAAAATAAAGACAATAAAGATTACTTAAATTTATTGTATGAAAAAATACAAAAATTAAAAACAAAAGAAGAACAAAAGGAAAAATACTGATAATAAAAAGTTGTCACTTTTTTGGGCCATAACAACTGCATATTGACCAATGCTGTCAACTTAAGAAATTGTTCTAGATAATATATTATTTATGCAGTAACAATTCGGGGGGACCAGCAAATTACAGATTGTAATGCAAATTTTATAATTTATTATAAAATGAGGAAAAATGTTCAAATTAGTATCAAATTATAAGCCAACTGGAGATCAGCCAGAAGCAATTGAATATTTAAGTAATGGAATAAAAGAAGGCAAGAAATTCCAGACCTTACTTGGAGTTACAGGTTCACGGAAAAACATTCACAATGGCAAATATAATTGAAAAAGTGCAAAAACCAACTCTTGTTTTAGCACACAATAAAACGTTAGCAGGACAACTTTATAGCGAATTCAAAGAGTTTTTTCCAGAAAACGCAGTTGAGTATTTTGTTTCATATTACGGTTGCTATAAAAAAAAAGCTGTTATTTAGCCACTTTCAGCCCCTTTTAGTTTTATTTAGTTTAATGAAAAATGACTAGATAACACTAAAAACGAACAAATAAAATTAAATAAACAAAAGAACTTTATGACCCAAGTCGTGTAAAATTCGTGTAATGAAAAACTTAACTAATTTATACAATAAAAAGTAAAATATATAAAACTTTACAAACAATCAGAAAGGATTTTATATAATGAAAAGTAAAGAAGAATTAAAAGTATTATCAGAACAAAAAAATTCTAATAATAAAGAAGAAATATTAGATTGCACGGAAGAAATTGAAAATATATAAAAAAGGTAATTCCTAAAGAAAATGATTAAGTAAAGAAATTGATATAAAAGTCAATTTCTTTTTTTGAACAAAAGGATATGATGCAAAATGTGAATGAAGAAAATCCAATAGGGTATTATGCAGTAATACCTTCAACGATTTTATTTAATGAGAATTTGAAACCAAATGAAAAATTATTATATGCAGAAATAACAATATTGGCTAATAAAGAGTGTTATTGCTTTGCTTCAAATAATTATTTAGCAGAATTATTTAATTCTAAACCACACACAATATCCAACTGGATTTCACATCTTAGTAAATTGAATTTTGTGCATGTAGAAAAGAACAGTTAAGTGATGTTATTTACATTAAATCTTCTTAATGATATAATAAAAATGAAAAACATAAGTAGAGTAAGTTATAAATAATAAAAATAAGAGGAGGTTAAAATTATGGAAATACGTGTAAGAGTACTAAATTCAAATAATAAAGAAAATAAAGAAGAAGATAAAAAAGGAGATGAATTTAGAGAAAGCCTAAAAGTATTAACACCACAATATGTTAGACAGCTTAATAAAGATGTTTCAGCAAGATTAAGACAGATAGAATCAAGACACCAAGAATGCATAAAAGATATAGAAGAGGGATTTATGAGATAATATTAAAAAATGGAATGGGCATAAAATGGATAATAAAAGCTACAAAGTAGGAGAAAAAGTTATTATAGCAGAAACAGGAGAAATTGGAGAGATAATTTATACTGATAAAGAATCATATTTAGTTGCTAAGAATTGTAATAAGTATGATATTCAATTTTATAATGTAATCTCATAAAAAAAAGAATAGTTATAGGACATTAAAAATTCCTAAGGTTGTAGTGGAAGAAGTAGAGAAAAGAAAAAATTTCTGCATTATTAGGACATGCTAATCCACATACTACATTTGAGATATGTTGTAATGTCATGGAAGAACAAGAGCGTATTTTAGCATTTATGAATAATAAATTCCCAGTAGAAATGGAGGGTGAATAATAGCAGTTGAATTAAACCCTATAAAGTATATAGATTATAAAGTATACAATGTAACAACGATAAAAAATAAACATGGATTTAGAGTAGTATTAACATTGTATATACGAATGTAACAGTACAAGAATATATGGAATATTGGTATGAATTTATTATAAAAGATAGATTAAAATCAGAAAGTAGTGTGGAAACATACAGATATTGCATTTATAATCACATTATACCTAATATAGGAAATCTAAAACTTATAGATTTGAAGAAAGGACATATTAAAAAGTTATATCAACAGATATTTGATTATTCACCAAGTGTTGCTAAAATACTTCAAACAATAATAACTACATCATTAAAAGATGCAGCAATAAAAAATTTTATACCTACTAATGTAGCGAATGGAATTAAATTGCCTAATAAAGATGAAAAACAAAAGAATAAGGAAGAATTTAATAATAACTATCATACTTTAGTAATTGATGAGAAAAAAACATATACAATAGAAGAAATTTCTATACTTATAAAGGCAAGTAAAAACACTCCAATATATTTACATATACTATTTGCAGCTTTAATGGGTATGCGAAAAAGCGAAATAAATGGAATTAAATATACAGATATAGACTATTTACATAGAAAACTATATGTCCAAAGACAGTTAGGAAGAAGGAAAGGTATAAAAAAAGAAGAAGTTGCAGCTAAAACATTTACTAAGCAAGAAGTACAACTTAAATCAAAGTCTAGTTATAGAATATTAGATATACCAGATTTAGTCTTTGAAGCTATATTAGAAGAAAGAAAAAAATATGAAGCAAGAAAAAACAGAAGAAAAAGTGACTTTAGTATGAAAGCTATATCAAAGTTATTAGGACATTCTTCAACAATGATTACATTTGAAAATTATACAGATAAAAACGAAATAATACAAGATTGTTTGGAAGATTTAGAACCATTTATAGAAAGAGTAGTAGAAACAGACAAAATAAAGGTCACAGATTGCACAGATATTGAAACAGATACAATTATGCAGGAATATTATGAATATTTAGCATCATAACTAGATAATAATAGACTAATAATAGCAAGGTATATAACCTTGCGTTTTTTATGTAAAAATGCTAAAATATTAAGTAGTTTTAGATAGTTTTATTTAGAATTATTTAGTTTAAAAATATAAAGTTTGTGACTGGATTCGTGTAATTGCTATTTATGTTTACTAAAAAAGGAAAAAGCAAACAAAATTACACGAATTTGATCGGTTAATTACACGAATTTTTAGTTAATAGTTGTCGTTTTTATCGGTCACAAAGGGAGGAAAAATGTTCAAATTAGTATCAAATTATAAACCAACTGGCGACCAGCCAGAAGCCATAGAATACTTATCAAATGGAATTAAAGAGGGCAAGAAATTCCAGACACTTCTAGGGGTTACAGGTTCTCGGAAAAACATTCACAATGGCAAATATAATTCAAAAAGTACAAAAACCAACTCTTGTTTTAGCACACAATAAAACACTAGCTGGACAACTTTATAGCGAATTCAAAGAGTTCTTCCCAGAGAACGCAGTTGAGTATTTCGTTTCATATTATAGCAACTAGAAAAAGCACAGTTATTTAGCCACTTTTAGATCCTTTTAGTTTTATTTAGTTTGGCAAAAAATGACCAAATAACACTAATTAAAACTAAATAAACAAAACAAGTTTATGACCCAATTCGTGTAAAATTCGTGTAAATATAAAATAAGAGAGGAGAGAACAAAATGTCAAATGATTTATCATTGATTGATAAGA
>CANQTN010000023.1 GCA_947626815.1 uncultured Clostridia bacterium
TTTTAATGTTTTATAAATTTTTATAAACTTTTATAAATTTTAATAAAATTAAAAATAATGGAGCGGGTAGCGGGAATCGAACCCGCGCTATCAGGTCGGAAGCATGACATTCTACCACTAAATTATACCCGCATTTTGGCTCATGCCATTTATTTTTATTGTATAACTTCAAAACCAATATTTTCAATTCTTTCTTTAATAATATTTTCTTCTATTTCTTCTTTTGATGTAATTTTTACTGTTCCATCATTATGATTAGCTATAACTTTTTCAATTCCTTCTATACTTTCTAGAACATTTTTAACTCTTTTTTCACATCCATTACACACCATTCCTTTTATTTTTATAGTTGTTTCTTTCATTTTTTTCCTCCTTTATATTATTAAAGGAGTACTTTATCCATATTTTTATTGGAAGTACTCCTTGTTGGTGGGCAGGGATGGATTCGAACCATCGTACTCAAATGAGAACAGATTTACAGTCTGCCGCCTTTAGCCACTCGGCCACCTACCCATATATAAATAAAGTTTTTACATGCTTAATTATTATACTATCTTAATATGTTTCTGTCAATACTTTTTTTAAATAAAATAAAAGAATAACACTTTTTGTTATTCTTCTATATTATTTTATGCCTTTTTTGAAATTTCTGCAATTTCTGTAAATGCTTTTGGATCTGTTACTGCTATTTCTGCTAACATTTTTCTGTTAATTGTAACATTTGCTTTTTTTAATCCTGCTATCATTTTGCTATATGTTGTTCCATTCATTCTTGCGGCAGCATTAATTCTAGTTATCCATAATTTTCTAAAATTACTTTTTTTATCTTTTCTTCCTATATAAGCATATACTCCAGATTTCATCACAGCTTGTCTAGCCATTCTTACTCTGTAGCGTTTTGCTCCATAATATCCTTTTGCTTGTTTTAATATTTTTTTATGTCTTGCTCTTGTTGTTCTTGCTGTTTTTACTCTTGCCATTTATTTCTCTCCTTCCTTATTTTTATTCGTCACTTTTAGTTACCATATGGTAATAATTTCTTGATTGTATTTTCACAGGTTTTATCAGCATAAGCATTTTGAATCTTTCCTGATTTTTTTTGTCTTCTTGTTTTGTTTGCTAGTAAATGTCTCCTGTTTGATTTTGTTCTTTTTACTTTTCCTGTAGCTGTTAATGAATATCTTTTTTTAGCTGCTTTGTTTGTTTTTAACTTAGGCATGTGTCCTCTCTCCTTTCGCTTATTTCTTTATATTCAGATTTATTTATCTGCTTTTTTAGATAAAATTGTAAACATATTTCTACCTTCTAATTTCGGTGCTTTTTCAACAGTTGCAATATCTTCTAAATTTTCTATGAATTTGTTTAAGACAATTTCTCCTGCTTTTGAATTATTTACTTCTCTTCCTCTAAACCTAACTGTTAGTTTTACTTTATTTCCATCTATTAAAAATTTTCTGGCATTTTTGCATTTAAATCCAAAGTCATGTTCTTCAATGTTAGGCGTTACTCTTAGTTCTTTTACTTCTAATGTTTTTTGCTTTTTCTTTGCTTCTTTTTCTCTTTTTGCTTGTTCAAATTTGTATTTTCCATAGTTCATTATTTTGCAAACTGGTGGATTAGTATTAGGTGATACTAATACTAAGTCTAAGTTTTTTTCTTCTGCCTTTTGAATGGCTTCCTCTAATGGAATAACTCCTGCTTTTTGTCCTTCCTCTTCTATCAGTTGAACTTCTTTAGCTCTTATTTGTCTGTTGATTAGTAATTCTTGTTTTATTTAAAACACCTCCATAAAATTTGAAATAAAAAAACGTAATTAACATTTTCTAAAAAGCAAAGCTTTTTAGAAAATTTAAACTCCGCATATTTATCTTCTACAGAAAGTCTATCGTTTTTTCAACGATCACTTTCCTAGAATATAAAAAAATTTGACTTTGTTACAAGTCAAATAAAGTTACAAACTTATTATACAAAAGTTTGAATTTATTTAATTTTTCTAACCTTTTCCTCAGCTTAGGTAAGGTGAGAAGTTTTGCTTCTTCTTGTAACATGTATAATTTTAACATACTATTATCTTATTTGTCAAGTGTTTTTCTTATTTTATCTTGTCGGTAAGATATAATTTTGAATTCATCCTTTTTATCAAACATGATTTGTATTACTTTTGTGAAGTTATCTTCTTTTGGTTTTCCATATTCATTGATAATCATGCTAGCATTATATTGTTTTAATGTATCAAATATGTTCATCATTCCCATACCTGTACCACCATTGTTACTATGAGTTGTACTTGGTTTCTTTCCAATATTTTCTAGTGTATCTAATTCAAATTCTATACCAGAATCATACACATATAAACTATATGTTCCTTCCATAATGCCTAATCTTACTAGAATACTTTTGTTAGTGTTTTCAGAATAATTTATTGCTATAATTGCATTTTTTATAAGGTCTGCTAATAAAATTTCTAATTTTTCTTTGTGTATATATTTATTAATCATATGATGTATATTTCCGTTTATTTGCAATTGAAAATCAATTTTATTTTTTATACATTCTGATTGCATATATGATAGCATATCATCAATTTCTTCAATATTTGTTTTTGATAATTCTATTACTGCTTTTTCATTTAATTCTTTTGTTATGTTTTTTAGTTTATCTTTTAAATCTATTTCTGTTGATATTTCATTATTCAACATTAGTTTATTTATCTTATATTCTAATGATTTTTGTTTATGTGCTATTGAATGACTTATTTTACTAAAATTAAGATTTTCTTTTTCTAATTGTTCAACTTCTTTCTTTTTGTTTTCTAATTCTTCTTTAGTTTCATTTAAGTCTTTTATTAACATTTTTTGCTTGTAATATAGCTTTAATGATTTCTGGATAGTAACAAACATAATAACCATAATTAAAGTTGTTGTTGCTGCAATATTTTTAGTAGCTTTCAATTCATAATGTGCTGTAACTATTAATATCGTTATAAATAATATAGTAACACCTATATTTAAAATTAGAATATCAAAATAATCATTTTTTATTTTATCTTGTAAAAATATAAAACCATTTTTAAATCTTTTTATTTTTAAAAATGTATATGTTACTAATATATATATTATCATTAAAATAATCAAATTTGTATAATTATTAATTCCTTGACTTCTTAATATAAATCCAGGTATATAACTTATAGCTATTGTTATATAGTATAATATATAGCTAATACTTAATGAAATTGCCATAATGCATAACGAATATCCTATTTTACTTTTATTACTTATAGCAAAAATAATAGTTAATGATAAAAATAATATAAGCATACTATTTAAAAAATTGCTCAAATTCCTTATAAGTCCATAAACAATTGTCATTATAAATAATATTGTCCATATTATTATTTTTTTGAGTCTTCCATTTTTTTCTTCATTAACTATTTTAGTAGATAAATAATATGTTACATATATTCTCAAAGCATTAATAAAAAACCTTTCTATTTGCAATTCATGCATATTTATTCACCTTTTTTTTATTTTTTTAGATTATATATAAAAAATAAAAGATAATCAATATCTCAATTAAAAATTATTGCATATTAATTATCTTTTTTCTAATATTATTTTACATTCCTAACCAATAACGTAGCCAATTCCAAAAATCTTCCCAACTCATGTACTTTCACCACCTCTCCCTATTTCGCTTCTAACTTTGTTGTTAATAAAAAAATACCATTTATCGCTTGCAAATAAGTGGTATCTTCTAATAGAAAAAGATAGTGAAAAATAGTAATAAATAAAAAAAACGGAATTAACATTTTCTAAAAAGCAAAGCTTTAAAGAAAATTTAAACTCCGCATATTTATCTTCTATGGAAATTTTATCGTTTTTCAACGATGACTTTCCTAGAATATAAAAAATCTAGTATTGTTTATACTAGATTTTCTTCTTTATCTTATCTACATAGTAATATATAAATTCCATTGGTGTTGGAATTCCTGTTTCATAATTTACTTTTGCTTTATAATGCATTTCTAGATCTTCAATTGCTGATACTCTCCATGCATGTATAATTGCATTTTGTATTCCATTTGTAATTGTATTACTTGATTTTTTATAAATTTTTGTTAAATATCTGATCACATTTATATCAGTGTCTTGATTTTGTATTAGAAATAAAATAGCATCATGGATGTATTGTCTTCCTTTTAATTTTGAAGTTACTCCGATTAAATCCAATTCATGGTAAATACATTCTGATATTTTGTTTTCGTTTTCTTTTAATTCTTCTTTTAGAGTTTCTACTGTTTTCCTTGGCTTAGGTTCTCTTAAACTAAGTAATTTGTTAAAAACATAGTCACTTGAATAATTGGGATGATCTTTATATAAAATAATATCTGCACCTTCTCTATGAAAAATATTATAAGTTCTTTTAGAATTTACATGTGTAGTAACTATTATTATTGGTTTATAATTTAGATTAAGTTTTACTAATTCTGTTAAAAATCCTAAAGAATCTGTATTTCCTGTTGTACTATTATTTAATTCTATGTCTAACACTATTCCTTCTGGATGTTTTGTTCTGACATTTTTTAAACCTTCTATATCTGAGTCTGTTATTCCTACTATTTCTATGTCATTTCTTTTCTTACTACTATTTATAAAATCATTGCTTTCATTTACGTCATCTTCTATAATAAGTATCTTCATAGGTTCACTCTCCATCTATATTTCCTCCTTATAAAATCACATTCATAATATACCATAATTCCTCATTAAATACTATATTGAAATGTAATATTTTTCTAAGTTTTTGTCATTTTTTTGTTGTAAAATGAACAAAAAATGCGAAGGGAGTTTTTTAAGTAATATGAATAATAGTATAACTGATGTAGAAAAAATTGAACAATTAAAAAGAGGTAAAAGAATTAAACATATTCGTGAAAATGAGTTACAAATGAATAAAACTCAACTTGCAAAGAAAATTGGTGTATCTGGTCAATTTTTAGGTTTAGTAGAAGATGGAAAAGGAAATTTAGTTTATAAAAGTATTAAAAAGCTACGAGATTTAAGTGGGCATTCTGCTGATTATATTTTATATGGTCTTGATGATAATATTATTAAAGAAACAAAAATGTGTTTAGAAAAATTTACTGACTCAGAAATTATAAATTCTATAGAGATTATACAAAAAATTATGGCACTAATTAAAAATATATAATTTTTTTGTTATTATTTAGCTTTACAAAGTTTAATGTGTTTTTATAGTAGTTCACTGATCAATGGTACAAATGGTCAATGATAATATATTATTTATTTGTAACTCCCAACTGCATACAGATTGTACCTAAAATTTTATAATAAATTATAAAATTTTATTAACAAGCTGTACTTTGTTGGTCCCCCCGAATTGTTACTGCATAAATAATATATTATCCTTTACCATTTGTACCATTGACCAGTGAACTATAATATTTTTTATATTGATTTGAATATATTGTATTGACTTGTCGATTTTTGTCTGTTACAATATTTATAGTAAAAGTTGAGAATTGAAGGTGAAATATGGTATGTTTGCAAATTATTTTATTTATTTTTGCTCTTTGATAAAATCTCAAAAATGCCAACAAGTTTCTATTATATTGTGTTTTTTTCTTATTATATTGGCTATTTGTATTTTTTTAATGTTTCTTAGATCTAAATACTTAAATAAAAAAACGGAATTAACATTTTCTAAGAGCAAAGCTTTTAAGAAAATTTAAACTCCGCATATTTATTTTCTATGGAAAGTCTGTCGTTTTTTACGATGTCTTTCCTATTTATTTTACTATTTGTACATTATATAAATAATTGTCCCTATAGATTGAATTATACATAAATTTAACATATTTGAAGTTAATAAATTATTTGTTGCCTCTATTACTCCTATTATTTTATTATTTTTTTGATTTTGATTAATTTTTTGTGATTCAAAAAATGTAATTAATTCTGGTATGCTAGTAATAAATCCAAGCAAAATTCCTACAATTATTTCTGGAATATTAAATTTGTTACATAAATTATTTAATGTATTTCCTAAAAGTTCACTTATTAGAAATAGTAATATTCCTGATAATAGTATTATAAATGTATATAATAATGTTTTTCTAGTATTCCCCTTTTCTTTTTTTCCTTCATTTTCAATTTCTTTTTCTATTATTTTTTCTTCTTTTTCTAAATATAATTTATGTGCATTATTATTTAGATAATAAAATAATGCATATATGATTAATAATATTGGTATTAAATTTAAAGTTATTTCTATATTTTTTAATACTAATATTATTGGTATTATTATTGTTATTATTACTAATATTATGTCTATTTTTATTGCCTGATTATTTAAAGCTTTTCTATTTTTATTTATAATAATTGATGTCATATATTGAATAAAATTTATAATATTTGAGCTTAATATATTAAATATTCCTGTTCCAATTAATCCATTTATGCTAGAAACACTTACTGTTAAAAATTCTGGCAAAGATGTTGCATATCCAGCTATATTACCTACTGTTTTTGGTTTTAAATTTAAATTTTCTGCTAATTTTCGTAATGTTTTTACTAATATATATTTTGCAATTATTACTATTAATGTAGAATATATAATAAATTCTGTAATTTCTAAAATCATATTTTCGCTCCTTTTATATAATTTCAATTTGCTTTTATTTTTTCCAATTTATTGCTAATTATTAAAATATCTGATATAATTAGGTTATTATTTATAAAGGTGGAAAAGGTTGAAAAATAATTACAATTTTGGCGTTGTCAAATTCGTTTTCCTAGTCAAAATTTAATTCTTTTCTAACTAGATTTGTGCCTTAGAAAGGAATGGTATTAAATATGGATGAAGTTCAGATTGGTAGAGTTTATAGACATTTTAAAGGTAATTATTATTTTGTAGAAAATGTTGGATATGATTCGGAAACAAAGGAGAGATTTGTAATATATAAAAGGTTATATGATACACCAGGTCCAAGAATATGGATAAGAAATGAAAAAATGTTTTTAGAAGAAGTTCCTGAAAGACCTGATAACATTACAGGTCAAAAACATCGTTTTGAATTATGTGATGAACTATTAGAAGATTATACAAAATGATTTTAGGAACATTGTTAGATTCCTAGGAGGTAAATAAATATGATAGATATTAAATTTTTAAGAGAAAATCCTGATATTGTAAAAGAAAATATCAGAAAAAAATTTCAAGATCATAAACTTATATTAGTTGATGAAGTTCTTGAATTAGATGTAAAAAGTCGTGAAGCTAAATTAAATGGTGACAATTTAAGAGCTCAAAGAAAAAATTTAAGCAATCAAATTGGAAGTTTAATGAAGTCTGGAAATACTGAAGAAGCTGAAAAAATAAGAGCACAAGTAAATGATATTAATACTCAATTAGATGAAAATGAAAAATTAGAAAATAAATATTCAGAAGAAATTAAATTACGAATGATGAAAATACCAAATATCATGCATGAATCTGTTCCAATTGGTAAAGATGATAGTGAAAATGTTGAAAATGAAAGATTTGGTGAACCTATTGTTCCAGATTATGAAATTCCTTTTCATGGTGAGATTTTAGAAAAATTAGGTGGTCTTGATTTAGATAGTGCAAGACGTGTAAGTGGGAATGGATTTTATTATTTAGTTGGTAATGTTGCAAGATTACATTCTGCTATTTTAACTTATGCAAGAGACTTTATGATTAATAAAGGTTTTACATATTGTATTCCTCCTTTTATGATTCGTTCTGATGTTGTAACAGGTGTTATGAGTTTTGAAGAAATGGATGCAATGATGTACAAAATTGAAGGTGAAGATTTATATTTAATTGGTACTAGTGAACATTCTATGATAGGTAAATTTAAAGATCAAATTTTGAAAAAAGAAGATTTGCCTTATACTATGACTTCTTATTCTCCTTGTTTTAGAAAAGAGAAAGGCGCTCATGGTATTGAAGAACGTGGTGTTTATAGAATTCATCAATTTGAAAAACAAGAAATGATTGTTGTTTGCGAACCTGAACAATCTTGGGAATGGTATAATAAAATGTTTTCTTATACTGTAGAATTTTTTAGAAGTATGAATATTCCTGTTAGAACTTTGGAATGTTGCAGTGGTGATTTAGCAGATTTAAAGGCAAAGTCTTGTGATGTAGAAGCTTGGAGTCCTCGTCAGAAAAAATATTTTGAAGTTGGTAGTTGTTCTAATTTGACAGATGCTCAAGCTCGTAGATTAGGTATTAGAATTAAAGGTGAAAATGGAAATTATTTTGCACATACTTTAAACAATACAGTTGTAGCTCCACCTCGTATGTTAATTTCTATTGTAGAAAATAATTATCAGCCAGATGGTAGTGTTATAATTCCAGAAGTTTTACGACCATATATGGGTGGATTAGAGAGAATTGTTTAATTTTTTATTTGATGTTATTGAACTATTTATCTATTTTTAATACATTTTGAAGGGATTGATTTTATTATGTTAGTAAAAAATCCTAGATTTGAAATTTCTGCAGTTAGTCCTACACAATATCCTTCAACTTCTTTGCCAGAAATTGTGTTAGTTGGAAAATCTAATGTTGGAAAATCAAGTTTTATAAATACAATGATTAATAGAAAAAAATTAGCTAGAACTAGTAGTGAACCTGGTAAAACACGTCAAATTAACTTTTATAATATAGATGATATGTTCTATTTTGTAGATTTACCTGGTTATGGTTATAGCAAAATGTCTAAAAAGGAGCAAGAACAAGTTGGTCATTTTATTGAAGAATACTTATTTAATCGTAAGGAAATTTCTTTTATTATTTTTTTGATAGATATTAGGCATAATCCTACTGAAAATGATAAAATGATGTATAATTATATTATTTCATCTAAAATACCTTGTATGATTCTTGCAAATAAGGCTGATAAAATTGCTATTACTAAAGTTGATGCAATTGTTAAGTCTTTGCAAAAACAGCTTAATCCTCTTGGTGATATTCCTACTCTTCCATTTTCTTCTGAGAGAAAAATTTATGAGGATAAAGTTTGGGAAATTCTTGGAGATTATTTAAAATTGTTCTCCTAGTCAAAAAGATGACTTTCCTAGAATATATAAAGCGTGATTATTTACAAATTGCAAATAATCACGCTTTTTTATTAGCAACATTTACATTTTTTCTTTTTTTTGTTATAACAAAATGTCAATATTATTGATAAAATTAGTAATAGTCCTAATACTACAGCTAAAACTATAATTGCTGCTAAATTTGCAAGTATTGCTGCTGATATAGCAGCACCTATAAGCAATCCGATTACTACCGCAAATGCTGCTAGTAAAATAATTGTTACAATGTCTAAGCATTTTTTTCTTTCTGTACATTTTTTCTCTCTATTGTCATAGCAATAAATGGTTTCTTGTGGCTCCATGGTAAAAGTCACCTCCAATATAGCACCTTGATTGATACTATATTATATTATATGTCGAATTTTGTTTATTGTTCATCTATTTTTTTTGTAATTGCTTTTAGTGCTTTTTCTCTTGGTAATATTATAACATGACCACAACCTTGACATTTTAGTTTAAAGTCTACCCCTACTCTTGTTATTTCCCATAATTTGCTTCCACATGGGTGTTGCTTTTTAGTTCTTACAATATCTCCTATTTGGTATTGCATTCTCACACCTTCATTTCTTTTATTGCTTTTTCAAATCTTTTTGCTATCTTATCTTTTCCTAATATTTGCATAATTTCATACATATCTGGTGTATTTGTTCTACCAGTTAAGGCAACTCTTAAAACTGTACTTACATCTCCAACATGTGCTTTATATTTTTCTGGATTTTCTTTAAATTCTTTTACTTCTTTTGCATATCCTAATTCTCCTGCTAGTTCTTTTATGTTATCAAACCATGTTTGTTTGTCATTTTCATCTTTATAATATTTTTCAATAAATGTATTTAATATTTTTTTGATTTCTTCTTTGTCATTTATTACTTGATATGGATATTCTTTATTTTTTTCAAATTTATTGTCATACATATATTCTATGTTTTCTTTTACATCTGACCATTTTGCTATGTCTTTTCTTGGCTTTTTGTTTCCTCTTTCAATTCCCAATACTTTTAAACTATATTCTTTATCTTTTAGCATTTCTTCTAATTCTTTATCATGTTTTTCTGCCCAATTATATGCATTTTTATATACTTCCTCTGCTGACATTCTTGATATTGTAGTTTTTCCTACATCTAATAGTTTAATCATATCAAATAATGCTCCACTGACACTCATTTTATTTAATTGAAGTTCAAATTCATCTATTGATTTATCTTTATTGGCCCTTCTCCAATTTTCAAAATTGGAATTTGCTATGTTTAACAAATATTCTTTTACTGCTTCTTCTGGAATTCCTTCTTCTTCATAATAACTAACAGCTGCTTCTGCATCTTTTCTTTTACTTAATTTTCTTTTATTTCCATTATCATTTTTCATTATTGGTGCAATGTGTGCATATTTTGGTGCTTTAAATCCTAATTCATGGAATAATTGCAAATGTAATGGAACTGATGATAGCCATTCATCTCCACGAATTACATGTGTTGTTCCCATTAAATGGTCATCAACAGTATGTGCAAAATGGTATGTAGGTAAACCATCTGCTTTTATAATTACTATATCTTGATCATTTTCTGGAAAGTCCACATTTCCTTTTATTACATCATGATGTTTTATTTTTTTGTCTTCTCTTCCTGGTGATTTAAAGCGTATAATATATTTTTCTCCATTTTTTATTTTCTCTGCCATTTCTTCTATTGTATTATTTCTGCATTTTGCCCATACTCCATAATATCCTGGTCTTATTTTTGCTCCTTCTTGTTTTGCTCTTATTTCTTCTATCTCTTCTGATGTGCAAAAACATGGATATGCTTTTCCTTGTTCAATTAAGTATTTTGCATATGCTTGATATATTTCTTTTCTTAATGATTGTTTATATGGACCATATTCTCCTTTTTCTTCGTTTTCAGATGTCATTCCTTCATCTGGTTCTAGACCAAATTCTTTTAATGAATTTACTATGTCACTTACTCCATTTTCTACTTCTCTTTTTTGATCTGTATCTTCTATTCTTAGAAAAAATACTCCTTCTGTTTGTTTTGCTAATTTTTTTGCAATTAAAGATTGATATAAGCCTCCTATGTGTACAAATCCAGTTGGACTAGGTGCAAACCTACTGACAATTGCTCCTTCTTTTAAATTTCTTTTTGCATATTTTTCTTCATAATAAGATATATCTTTTGCATTTGGAAATATTAAATTGGCTAAATCTTTATAATCCATTTTTATTTTCTCCTATCTTTTTTGAGATATTATACTATATTTTCAATAAATTCACAAGTATTATCATATTGGTTTTAAGGCTTTTTTCTATACTTCCATAATAATTGGTATTATCATTGGATTTCTTTTTGTTTTCATGAAAATATAGTCTCTTAATTTTTCTCTTGTTGCTGTTTTTATTGTTGTCCAATCTGTAATTCCTCTTTCTTCACATTTTCTTACCTCATGTCTTACTACTGATTTGACATCATCCATTAAATTTTCTGATTCTCTAACATAAACAAATCCTCTTGATATAACTTCTGGTCCTGCTACTACTTCTCCTGTTTGTCCATCCATTGTTAATACAATTACAATAAGTCCATCTTGTGATAAATGTTGTCTGTCTCTTAATACTATATTTCCAACATCTCCTACTCCTAAGCCATCTACTAATACTCTACCACTTGGAACTGAACCTGCTAAATTTGCTCCTTCTTCATTTATTTCTAGTACTCTACCATTTGACATCATAATGATATTTTCTTTTTCAATTCCCATAGTTTGTGCTGTTTCACTATGAGCAATTAATTGTCTATATTCTCCATGTACAGGAATGAAGTATTTAGGTTTTACTAATGATAATATTAATTTTTGTTCTTCTTGACAAGCATGTCCTGAAACATGTATTGTTTCTAAGGAGCTATATACTACTTCTGCTCCGATTTGCATTAAGTCATCTATTACTTTTGATACAAATTTTTCATTTCCAGGTATTGGCGTTGCTGATATAATTACTAAATCATTTGATGTTATTTTTACTTTTCTATGGTCTCCTGCTGCCATTCTTGTTAATGCAGACATTGGTTCTCCTTGGCTTCCTGTTGTTATGATTACTAATTGCTCATCTGTATATGAATTTATCATATCAATATCAATAAATATATCTTCTGGACATGTTATATATCCTAAATCCTTGGCTGTTTGTATCATATTTATCATACTTCTACCACATATTGCAATTTTCCTGTGATTTTCTACTGCTGAATTAACAATTTGCTGTACTCTATGAACATTTGAAGCAAATGTTGCAACTACTATTCTTTTTCTACAGTTTGAAAATAATTTGTCAAATACTTCTCCTATTGAACTTTCTGACATTGTATATCCTTTTCTTTCACTGTTTGTACTATCTGACATTAGTGCTAAAACTCCACTGTTTCCTATTTCTGCTATTCTTCCAAAATCCATTACTTTTCCATCTATTGGAGTATAATCTACTTTAAAATCTCCTGTGTGTAGTATTGTTCCTACAGGTGTTGTAATTGCAAGCATAACTGAGTCTGGTATACTATGTGAACTTCTAATAAATTCTACTTTAAAGTTTTTTCCTAATTTTATTGTTTGACCTTGCATTACTTCTCTTAAATCTGTACTTCTAGATAATTTATGTTCTTCTAATTTGTTTTTGATTAATCCACATGCTAATTTTGGTGCATATATTGGTATATTGATTTTCTTTAATATATATGGTACTGCACCTATATGGTCTTCATGTCCATGTGTTATTACTAATCCTTTTATTTTTTCTACATTTCTTTCTAAATATGTTATATCTGGTATTACTAAATCTACTCCTAACATATCATCTTCTGGGAATGATAAACCACAATCTATTACTATTATCTCATTTTCATATTCAAATACTGTGATGTTTTTTCCTATTTCATGCAAACCTCCTAGTGGAATTATTTTTAGTTTTTCTGCTTTAAATATTGATGCATTTTGACCTCTTTTTAAGTTTGCTCTTTCTTCATTTTTTGTTTTTTCTTTTCTTATTGCTTTTTTGTTATATGTTCTTTTTATTTCCATATTGCTTTTTGTCTTTTCATTTCTTTTTGTTGCTCTTACCTTTCTTTCAAATTTTTTTTTCTCATTGTTTTCTAAGTTTTCTTCTGTCATTTAAATCTCCTTCCTTTTTTATTATTTTATGATTTTATTATTAAATATAAAAAAATGAAATAATTTGTTCATTTTATTTGACAATACAAAAATTAATTGCAATTTTTCATGCAATATTTTTATCTTTTTTTATTTATCTCATTATTTTTTATATATTTAAATCATTATTAATTATTTGCATCTTTTTATCTCTTAATGCAAAAAAATTTTAATAAAATCTCATTTTTAGCAAATATATCTTGCTAACTGCTAATTAGTATTATACTATATTTTTCCTAAAAAGTCAAATAAGAGGAATTAAAATTCCTCTTACTAAGTTACAGGTTGTTGGTCCCCCCGAATTGTTACTTCATAAATAATATATTATCCTTTACCATTGACCAGTTAACTGTAACCTTACTAAATATTTGATTAATTATTTTCTCCTCTTCCTTCTGGAAGTGCATCAGAATAATCTACTACTATTCTAATTCTTGTTATTGATTTTATTACTCTTACTATTTTACTATTTTTTATTCTTTGCCATAAGCTTGGTTTTGTTTCAAATGTTGTTTCTTGTGCATATTGTTGTTGTGGTTGCTGTTGTTGTATTGGTGCTGTTTGTACTGGTGTTTCTTCTACTGTTGCTTCTTCTATTGTTTCTACAGGTGTTGGAATAGATTTTAATGCATCTGCGATTTCGATTCCTATATAACTTAGTGCTTTTGATCTATCTTCTATTCTTTCCATATCTATTTCTATATGTAAATTTGTTTCTAGGTTATTAATTCTAGCATTTAATAATTTTATTGCAGCTTCATAATCTTCTGCATCTATAGTTTTAGCTTTTCCAACAATTGTTAATGTTTCTATAATATCTTCTGCAAATATATTTTCTGCTCTTTTTACTTTTTCTTTCCAATCTTTTTGTTTTGTTTCTGCTGCTTCTAATAATTCTTTTAATTGACCAGCAGCTGTTATATTTTGTTCTCTTTGTCTTATTAATTCTTCTATTCTTTTTGTGTTTTCTTCAAATTGATTTGTTGCAAATTCAACTAATCCATATGCTGCTTTGTATACACTTGGAGGGAAGTTCTTTTTCTTTGGATATTCTATTAAATATGCTTTTATAGATTCTATTAGGTCTTTAAAGTATGTATCATCTTCCAATTGTACAATTTGCTTTTTACTTTTTGGATTTATCAATCTTTGTACTTTATCTATATTTGACAACATTTTTTCTTCTGTGATAACCATTCTCACATTTACTATGCCTGTTTTTGACATTGTAATGTACCTCCTTTTATCTTACGCATGTTTGCTTTTACATTTTCTTTTATAATTATACATTAACTAACAAAAAACTACAATAGATTTTTTGCAATTTTTTTTTATTTTTGTGTTACAGTTTTGTTACAATTGTATTACAATTATTTCTTTGTTGTTTTTATGTTAATACTGTTTTTATTTCTTCAAATCTTTTTATTTTTTGTGTTGTCGTTTTTATTAATTCTTCATCTGTTATTATTATTTCTCTAATATATTTATATGCTGGCATTGTTTTATTTACTTTTTTTACTTCTTGCCATATAATTTCTTTTATTTTTTCTTTATCTGTAGTTTTATATAGTTCTTCTATTATTTCCTTATCATATACAATTTTGCAACAAATTTTGTAGTCTCCATCATCTTCTGGCTTTCCATATACAAAACTTTCTTTTACTCCTTCTATTTTGTTTATTAGTGCTTCTAATTCTTCTGGATATATATTTTTTCCATTTTTTAATACTATTATAAATTTTTTCCTTCCTGAAATGAAAATATATCCATCTTTGTCTATTTTGGCTAAATCTCCTGTGTGTAACCATCCATCTCCATCTAATGTTTCTTTAGTTGCTTCTTCATTGTTATAATATCCAAGCATGATTGATGGACCTTTAGCTACTAATTCTCCTATTCCTTCTTCATTTTTATCTATTATTTTTACATCTAAACTTGGAAATGCTTTTCCAATTGAACCTAGTTTTCTATATTTGTCGTCTTCTGCTGCAATTACTGGTGAGCTTTCTGTTAATCCATACCCTTGGTACATTTTAAATCCTAGTTCATTAAAACCCTTTTCTGCTTGTGGGTCTAAAGCTGCTCCTCCTGCTACAAATAGTTTTACTTTTCCTCCTAGTGTATCATGTATTTCATGGAATATTTTTTTTCTAATGTCAATTCCAAATTTTAATAAAAATTGACTTATTTTTATTCCTTTTTGTACTTCTTGTAATTTTCCCTTTTTTTCTATTGATTTTATCACTTTTTTATACATATTTTCAAAAAGAATTGGTACAGAAATCATTGTAGTTACTTCAAATTCCTTTATGTTATCTGCAATATGTCTTATTCCTTCACAAAATGCTATTGTGCATCCTTTTGAAATTGGATATAAAAATCCTACTGTACATTCAAATGTATGATGTAATGGTAAAAATGATAAAAATGTGTGTGTTTCATCTACTTGTATTGTAGATGCTATATCAAATAAATTGCTACATATATTTTTATGTGATAGCATTACTGCTTTTGACATTGCTGTTGTTCCTGATGTAAATAACATTATACTCATTTTTTCATTGTCTATTTTGCTGTTAAAAAATTCTTTGTTTCCTCCTTCTACTAATTTTTTTCCTTCTTTTATTAGTTCTTTTTGAGAATATATATTGTTTTGTGCTTGTTTTAAATCCATTGAAATAAAATATTTTACTTTTGTATTTTGTTTTTCTTTTATTTTGTTCATAATTTCATTGTATTTATTAGAATAAAATATTGCTTCTACTTCTGATCTTATTATTAAATTTTCTATTTCATTATCTGGTAAGGCTTTATCAAGTGGAACTACTATTCCTGTTCCTGTTACAATTGCTAAATATGCTACTCCCCATTCATATCTATTTTCTGATATAACTGCAATTCTTTTTTCTTTTAATCCTATGTTTATTAAAGCTGTTCCTAAATTGTTTATATCATCTCTAAATTCTTTATGTGTTATATATGTAAATTTTTTTGGTTCTTCAGTTTTAAATTTGTATGCTGGTTTGTTTCCAAATTTTTCTCCAGTTTTTTCAAGCATTTCTTTTAGATTTTCATATTTTTCTACTTTATGAATTGGTTTTCTCATTTTACTCTCAACCCTTCTATTACCGTATTTTCAAATTCTTTAAATAGTTTCATTCTATCAAAATTTTCTTTGTTTCTAGTTTTGTATACTAAGCTTGAACATATTAATCCATAGATTTCAGAAGCTATTATTCGTGGGTCACCTTGTTTTATTTCTCCTTGTTTTATTCCTTGTTCTACTATATTTTCTATTTTGTTTATGTATTCTAAAATGTGTTTTTGACATTTTTGATGTCTGGCTTCATTGCCCCAAAATTGGCTTAATAAGATTGTAATTAAGTCTTCATATTTTGCTACAATTTTTATTTGAATTAATACTATTGCTTTAATTTTGTCTATATAGTTAGAAAATCTTGCTGTTTTTATGTCTATACTATTTTGTAGCAATTTTATTCCTTCTTCTATTAAAAAGTTGAATATTTCTTCTTTGCTTGAAAAATGATAGTATAGTGTTCCTTTTGCTACTCCGACAGTTGCTGTTATTTCTTCTATACTTGTTGCATCATATCCTTTTTCTGCGAATAACTTCATTGATGTTTCAAATATTTTTCTTTTTGTTTTGTTCATATTTTTAACATCCTTCCATACTTTATAGTTGTTTTTATTATATAGTTTTTTACCTTTTTTTGCAAGTCCTTTTATTCTAATTAACAGATTTTGTCTTTATTGGATTTTTGCTTTAGACAAATGGTGGTTCAAAGAAAATAACCCAATAGCAGTCTGGTCAACCATATTATTATATATACTTCCATATTAAAACAAAAACTAAAATTTTCTAGACAATTTATTGTTTAGAAAATTTTAGTTTTTCCTTTTTATAAATTTTCCTTAGTTAAATTAATAATACTTGCTTTCTAACTGCCATTTTAAAATTGGATATCCACTATTAATTCCGTATTGTATCAGCAGTAAATGCTTCTCCCAATTCGTTTTCTGTTAATTTTTTTAATTCCTCAGCACTTTTTTCTATAGTAGTATCAGTTTGTTCTCCCTCTATCTGCCCAATTCCCTTATTTGCTGTTCCAGTTAACCAGTAACAATTTGAAATAGGAGTTTGAGGGGTATTGCCAACATATCCAACAATACTAGCTCTCCTTCGTTCTTTTCCTGCTACATTTTCCGTTTCTAATATTACGTTTCCTGTATTATAACAATTTGTTAAAGTAGAAGCGTTCTCTCCCCACTGTCCCACTATTCCAGCTGAAACAGGGTTGGGATCATCTGGATATTCAGATTTCATTTTTATAGTTCCAGTATTATAACAAGAACTTAGAGTTCCATTTAACAATTCTGGGCCTATCCCAGAAACCCTACTGTTTGTATTTGCACTAACCTCTATAACCGTTATTTCTCCCGAATTACAACACTCCTCAATAGAATTATCATTGCGTTTTCCGTAACCATAGATTCCACCAGCACTAGAAAACCTATCGCTTGTAGTTAACGTGATACTTCCTGAATTATGACATTGCCTAATCCTTCCATTCTCAACTTCAGAGCATATCCCACCAAAATGATACCCTTTTCCACTTATTGTAGCATTATTTAAACATCTTTCTATAGTCCCTCCTTTATTCCATCCACAAATTGCTCCAACACTTGTTGCATTTGCCTCTATTGTTCCACTTTCTATTATTACATTTTTTATTGTTCCTGTATTATAATCAAATAATCCAATAGTTTCAGCCTGTTCCTCACTTCTTATATATAAATTTTTTATTGAGTGTTCTCCTCCATCATAT
>CANQTN010000024.1 GCA_947626815.1 uncultured Clostridia bacterium
CCAATATACCCTCTTAGCTGTTGAATCTTTTAGTACTGGTATTATTTCTCCTGCTTTTCCTATTTTTGTTCCATCTGGATTTGATGGTAATTCTATATCTTTTTCATCCTTATATAATGTTACATTTCCTTGTCCATCTATTCTTACATTGTATCCATCTACTACAAATTTTAAACATCCTCTTAGTTTTTCATCTTCATCATTTTGCAAATAATATTTGGGTTGTTCTTCTAGCTCATTTCCAAAGTTGTTCTTTATATTTATTGTTAATCCATCCATGTCTAGCTTTCCTGTTGTACTATATGAGCCATATACTTGAATTTGTGCCTTTTCCTTTATTGATTCTTCATTTGTCCTATCTGCTGCTGTTGCTGCTTTATTTAATATTCCATCTTGTCCTGATAATGTTGATAAAGTTACTCCTACTAATATTAATAAAACTATTATTGTTATTACTAATGCTATTAATGTTATTCCACTTATTTTTCCTTTTTTCTTGCTTTCATCTACATTTTTTGCCATTTTTTTTACTTCTTCATTTTTTCTTTTTTCCATCTTTTTTCTCCTTTGTTTTTACACATTAAATTTAACAAATATTTTATTTTTTTTATTTTATTTTTATATTGGTTTTATGTCAATGTGTTAATAGCTTTATTGTATATACATTAAATAACCCTATTTCTTCCATTATTAGAGTTAAATATTACTATAAAATGGAATTAACATTTCCTAAAAAAGCAAAGCTTTTAAAATAATTTAAATTCCGCAGAAAATAAAAAAATGTATGTGTCCCTAGACACATACACAGACATTAAACAGTTTTGACTATCAATTAACTTAAGTTAAATATAATTTTTTATTATATATCAAATAGCTTTTTAATTCATTTTTTTAGAAATTTTTATAAAAATTATAATTTAATTTATAAAAATAATTTTTTTCAGTTGAGAATTTTTTAGATTTTTTCGTAGTTGAATTAATAATATTCGCTTTCTAACTGCCATTTTAAAATTGGATATCCATCATTAATTCCTATTGTATCAGCGGTAAACGCGTCTCCTAATTCGTTTTCTGTTAATTTTTTCAATTCCTCAACACTTTTTTCTATAGTAGTATCAGATTGTTCTCCTCCTATTTGCCCAATTCCCTTACTTGCTGTTCCAGTTAACCAGAAACAGTTTAACGCGGGAATGGTTTGTTCATAGTCATGAACACTTCCAACTATACTAGCTCTCCTTAATTCCTTTCCCATCTCATTGTCCGTTTCTAATATCATTTCTCCTTTATTGTAACAATTTTTCAAAGGAAAAGCTTGACCGGCAAGTTGCCCTACTATCCCAGATGAAACAGGACAATTATCACCTGGATTTTCAGATATTAATTTTATTGTTCCAGTATTATAACAAGAGTCCATATTTCCACCACACCAGTGAATTATTATCCCACTTGCCCTACAATTTTTTTGTGTGCTCAATTCCTTAACCGTAATATTTCCCGAATTACAACACTCTTTAATAGAATTCTCAACACTGCTACTAGAATTGCAACAAATCCCCGCACTACCTGAATAATCTACGCTAGTGCTCACTGAAATATTTCCTAAATTATGACATTGCCAAATGAGTCCACCTTCTTCAAGGTAAGGACATATTCCAGCAAAATATTTGCCATTTCCACTTTCTTCTTTTATCATTGCAAAGTATTTATCTATAGGCAATATTATACTTCCATTTGCATAATATTTTACATTTTCATATTTTTTTGATAATTTACCTTGTAATTTATCCATACTAAAATCATTATTATTATCATAACAGTCAAATATTTCCAATTGTATTTTTTCCTTTATTGCTTCTTTATTTGTTTTATCTGCGGCTGTTGTTGCTTTATTTAGTATTCCATCTTGTCCTGATAATGTTGATAAAGTTACTCCTACTAATATTAACAATACTATTATTGTTATCACTAACGCAATAAGCGTTATTCCCTTATTAGAAATCTTATTTTTCTTTATCTTTTCCATTTTTATTTTTTCCTCCTTTTATTCTTTTGTTTTACTTGAATTCTTTTCTTATTTTTTTGTTGTATTTCTTTTGCTACTTTAATCATACTTCTATTTTATTATTATTCACTATTTTAAAGCATAGTATACATTGTTTTACATTTATACTATAATCTAATAAGAGATAATTTTTTTATTTTCAATGTTCTACTATTACTTTTTTAATAGTTTTTGTTATTATGTTTATATGGTATTACAAGTTTATATTTTTTTCAATACCTTTTTTTAATTTTTTATTATTCTTTTTACTTTTTCTTTTAATTTTCTTTTGACTATACATATCTTTTTTACTACTGCTCATATGTATTATCTTTTTCTCCCATAATAACTTCCATTTTTTTTATATTTTTTCTACCTCAATAATCGAACTTCCCTTTACACGGTAATACTTACGTGTTGTATTTTATGTTAATTATGGTATGATTAAATTATCTATTAAGATAAGGCTGACTATACCTTTATAGTATATATTATCATCACAAGCGAATTGCTTGAAACAATTAAGTTTATTTTAGGCATCGCAAGTGCCTGTTATATACATTACTTATGTGAACTGTTTTGCTATAATATACTTGAAGGGAATTTAGTATAATGAAAAGTAAATATAATATTCTTACTCAGGATAAAATAAAAGTTTCATATTTGCTATATCCTATACTTTTTGAATTAGGTTTAAATCCAAGCAATAAAGGAACTATTTATCTAAAAAAAATTATTGAATATATTATTTTAAATGACTTATATGATTATTCATATAAAGAAATTTTACAACTTTTTGTTAATACTAATAACTATAAATTACAAAAAACAAAAAATAATATTAAAAATTCTTTATATAGAATTGATTATATTAAAATAAAAAAGAATTTTGAACTGGTCTTCCTTTTGAAATATGAATGTGAATAGGCTCATTAAATTCATTTGACCAAAAATATACTTTATATCCGCATCAATTCTAATACATTAGGCAATTTTAATTCCTCCTTCTCTAGCCCATCTATAAAATGAAGGCAGTCCTCTTTCTACAACTGTGCGAAATAATTCTATTTCTTCATTTGTAAAATTGCCATCTTTATATAATATTTTACAACTAGGTAATTCAAATCTTACACTATCAAAACCATTATCAGTAGGTCGTTCAAAATGTACATGCAGAATTTCTTCATCATTTTCATTTTTCATTATATGTGAAAAAACAACCTCTGTACCGTCTGCATATTTAACATATGGATACATCATTATTAATCACGCTCCTTTTACTTTTTTTATTATAACATAATTTATAGTATTTTACTACTAATAAATGAAAAATAATAAAAATAAATTAAAAAAAATTATTTTAATTAATATAAATGAAACTATAACATTGGCACATACTATAATAGATTTTGTGAGCTTTGTGCAGATCTATTCTGCACAAGCTGACAAAATCTCACGCATATAAAAATATTTTATTTATTGAGCTTCAGTGAAATAAATTAAATATTAATCGTGCAAAGCAAAGATATTAAAAAATGAAAATTTTTTAATATTTTTGCTAAGAAAAAGGTCGTTAGGGAAAAGTATTTTCCCTGACCACACAGAACTTGCAAGGTAAGTTCTAGTGTGTTAGAATTTCAGAAAAATTTTTCACTTGTAAATTCAAGAGAGGTATTTATTTTTGTTAAGCCTTGCGAAGGCTATCCTTATATACTAACCTTGCTTGTGAATTTATTATTACATCTGACAAAGAATTTTTTGATACTATTGGAGAAAAAGAAACTTTAAGATATTTTCAAACTGCATATAATTTTGTAGCAAGTTATAAAAACTTGGGAGAAAAATATATTTTGTCTGCTATGGTTTTTGAGGAATAAAACAGAGACTTGTTAGAATTAATTACTCACTTTTTCCTGTTGCATAATCTATTTTAATTCCTGGTTGTATATTATATACATATACATTAAAACAAATTCCTTTTCCATTATCTTCTACTGAATATGCTTCCATTTCTACTCCACTTGCGAGTAGGTTATCTTCTTTAAAAATTGGAGTTACTCTGTATAATACATGAGCATTATTATTTTCTTTGATATATTCTGCAACTTTATTTTCAAATGGTAACATTCCAGAAACATTGAAATATCTAGTTCCTGTAATTAAATTTAATTCATTTGCATCTTCATCTGATAATTGGTATCCTATTAAATGGCATCTGTTATACAGATATTCTCCATCATATTTTTTTTGCTCCCAGCCAGTTGGTTTTACTCTACTAATATCTCCTCTTTTGTCTCCTTCTAATGGCATAGTTTCTTTGCAAATGTTAGCATATGCTACACCACATCTTCCTTTTTCATCTAAATCACTATACTTTTCAAAAGTTTGTGTTGTATAGTCTTCTTCATTAAAGTATGGTATGTTATTATTTAATTCTACAAAAATTTGGTTTGTGTATTCTGGAACTTCTATTATGTTACTATAATTTGCTATTTGCGTATTTTCATTTTCACTTGCATTTGTTTTATTAGAAATATTACTATTAATATATTCTAATGCTAAACCTATAATTATTATAATTATTAATGTTAATATTTTTTTTATATTTATGTTTTTACTTTTGTTTTTTGCCATTTTATCTCAACCTTTCGTATGTATTTTAACTTATATTTTTTATCCTTTATATTCTCCACCATTTATATGCATCACTTGACCTGTAACATATGATGAATCTGGACTTGCTAGATATATAAATAATGGTGCTATTTCGTATGGATGACCTGCTCTTCCCATTGGTGCATCTGAACCTAATGTAGGTATTTTTTCTGCTTCCCAACATGCTGGCTGTAGTGGTGTCCAGAATACTCCTGGTGATACAGCATTTACTCTTATATTTTTTCCTGCTAAATTTGTTGCTAGTGATCTCGTAAATCCTACTATTGCTCCTTTACTTGTGACATAATCTATTAATTCTGGCTCTCCTTTAAATGTTGTTATTGATGTTACATTTATTATACTTGCTCCTGGTTGCATGTTTTTTAATGCCCTTTTTGTTAAATAAAACATTGAATATATATTTGTTTTCATTGTTAAATCAAATTGTTCATCTGTTATATCTAATAAACTTTTTTGTTGATATTGAACTCCTGCATTGTTTACTAAAATATCTATCCTTCCAAATTTTTTCATTGTTTCTTCTACAATTTTATCACAAAAGTTCGTGTCTTTTATGTCACCTGCAAGTAGTAAACATGTTCCACCTAGCCTTTCAATAAATTCTTGTGTTTCTTTTGCATCTTCGTGTTCATCATAATAGGCAATTACAACACTTGCTCCTTCTTTTGCAAATCCTACTGCAACTGCTCTACCTATTCCAGAGTCTCCTCCTGTTATAATTGCTACTTTATTCATTAGTTTACCTGATGCTTTATAATATGGATTGTTAAATATTGGTCTTGGTTGCATTAAATATTCCATTCCTGGCTGTCTATCTTGATGCTGTGGTGGAAATTCTAATTTGTAATCTTTACATATTAATCCATAGCCTTGATCATCTACATATTTTAAGCCATAGTCATCTTGCCCATTGTTGTTTGAAGTATAATATTTATAGTTCATTTTTACTACCATTCCTTTCTTAGGCACAAATCTGGTTGGAAAAGAATTATATTTTGTTTTTTATGTACCTTTATATTTATATTCATCTTGGTTTATTTTTGTGCCATTTAGGAAGGTTTCTTTTAATAATTTTTTGATTGTATGGGAGATTTTTTTGTCTATTTGACTGACAAACCAAAGTCCCTAAATGGAGGTGAACTTCTTAAATAATAAATTTCAAAAGTTCGTTCAAGAAGATTTAAATAAAGAAGTTCTAAATCAGTTTTATGGCACCCTTTCATGTCAAGCATGAACATTTTCCATAAAACAGATAAAGAACTTCTAAATTAAACTTCTTTCAATTCACTTTTTTATTTATTATTTAAGAAGTTCACCTCCATTTAGGGATTTTAGCTTGCTAATCAAATAGTCAAAAGAGACTATCTTCACTGCTAAAAAATTGCTAAAAAGCACATCATAGATGAGAATTTTATTTAGTTATCCATTTTACTAAGTTTAAATTTGCTGCTTCTAATAGCATTTCATGCTTTGGCATTACTCTAAACGTATATCCATAATTGCCTCCTGTTGTTAGTTCAATTTTTGATGTAAAATAGTACTTTTTATTTTCTTCATCTTGATCTGATAATTTCATTGGAGTAATACTTACATTTTCTACTATTCCATTTTCTAATATTTTTCCATAATATACTTCTACTGATACATTGTTTACATTTATATTTGGTAGTTCTACTTCACATGCTACTTCTATATTATTTCCTGCATCTATTGTAATATTGTCTAAATTGTTTACTTGAGTAATTCTTATATCTTTCCAGTTTTTATATAAATCTTTTTTCCATGAATTATATGCTGCTACATTGTCAACATCTGAATAATATTTTTTTGTTAATTGGCAAAGTGGCATGTATATCTTATCTGTATATTCTACTAACATTCTTGATGTACTGTATTTTCCTCCTGTTGATATTATAGAATTTTTCATTAATTCTATCCATTTTTTTGATATTCCATTTCTGTCTTGGCTATAATATGTTGGTATTATTTTTTCTTCTAATGTTCTATACATGCTTTGGCTATCTGCCATGTCTTGTGCTTCATAAGAATCATATTCTGCATTTGTTCCTATTGTCCATCCATTTGTTTGATTATATCCTTCTGCCCACCAACCATCTAATATACTGAAGTTAATAACTCCATTTACTGATGCTTTTTGTCCACTTGTTCCAGATGCTTCCATTGGTCTTCTTGGTGTGTTTAACCATACATCTACTCCTGTTACCAAATATCTTGACATTGCAATATTATAATTTTCTAATATGAATATTTTTCCTTTGAATTGTGGCATCATAGAAATTTCATGTATATATTTTATTAAATCATATCCTTCTTTGTCTGCTGGATGAGCTTTTCCTGCAAATATGATCTGAACAGGTCTATTTGCATCATTTAAAATTTGTGTTATTCTTTCTAGATCTTTAAATATTAATGTTGCTCTTTTATATGTTGCAAATCTTCTAGCAAATCCTATTGTTAGTGCATCTGGATTTAATTTAGAAACTATTGCATTAATTTCTTCATAGCTGTATCCAGAACGTCTTAGTCTTTCTGATGTGCTATCTTTTACTAGTTTTATTAATTTTTCTTTTCTTTCAACATGTACATTCCATAATTTTTCATCAGGTATATTTTTTATCCTTGCCCATGTATTTTCTTTATGTATATTGTCTTGCCAATATGGCATTAAATATTTATTGTATAGTTCTTTCATTTTTGGTGCTAGCCACGAACATGTATGAATACCATTTGTTATGTATCCTATTGGTGATTCATTTGCAGCTATATTTGGCCATACTTCTCCAAATAATTCCCTTGAAACTGCCCCATGTAATTCACTTACACCATTTTTCTTTCCTGCAATTTTTAATGCTAATATTCCCATATTAAATCCATCATCTAAATCAATTCCTGGTTTCATTCCTAGTTTTAAGAAATCTTCTCTTGATAACCCTAATCTTGGCCAAAAATCTTTAAAATATTTTTCTACTAGTGGTATTGGAAAAATGTCATTTCCTGCTGGTACTGGTGTATGTGTTGTGAAGACTGTTTTTGAACTTGCTATGTCTCTTGCTACTTCAAATGATACTTGTTTTTCTTTCATAATGTTTTTTATAAGTTCTAAGTTTAAAAATGATGAATGTCCTTCATTCATGTGATATATTGTTGGGTTTAAATTTAAACCTCTTGTTAATAAATTTACTCCTGCCATGCCTAAGACAATTTCTTGGCGAATTCTCATTTCTTGATCTCCACCATATAATCTTAGTGTAACATCTCTATCTTCTTCATGATTCTTGTCTATGTCAGAGTCTAGTAAATATAATTTTACTCTTCCTACATTTATTTGCCATACTTTTAGATATAATCTTCTTTTTGGAAATTTAACATATATTGTTAAGTCTTCTCCTCTTTCATCTTTGACAGGATTTATTGGCATGTCAAATAAATCTATGTTTGTGTATTCTGTTTCTTGTTGTCCATATCCATTTATTTTCTGGTTAAAATATCCGTTTTTATATAAGAGACCTACTGCTACTAGTGGAATTCCTAGGTCACTTGCTGATTTTAAATGATCACCAGAAAGTATACCAAGTCCACCAGAGTAAATTGGTATGGTTTGGTCTAAACCATATTCAGCAGAAAAATATGCTATTAAATCATTTTTGTGTTCTGGATATTTATTTGAAAACCATGTACTTTTACTATTCATATAATCTGCAAAATTTTCTGCAATTCTATCATATTCTTTTAAGAATGATAAATCTTTAGAGGCTTTTTCTAGCCTTTCTTGTGATACATGTTTTAAAAATTTAATTGGGTTTTTATTGGATTGTTCCCATAAGTCTAAATCAATTTTTTGAAATAATCTTAAAAATTCTGTATTCCATGACCACCATAAATTGTTTGATATTTCTAACAATTTTTCAATTCTTTTTGGCAGTTGTGGATTTACAGTTATTCTATTGAATACATACATATTTTTTCCTCCTTCGTAATTTTGCTTTGCTTTTTCTTTTTTACTATTTTTATTTTACTTTTTTATTTTTCTTTTATGGTATTTATATTATCTATTAAATCTATATTTTTGTCAAATGTTTTGAGAATATTTTTTTATACTTTTTAAAATATTCTTAAAATATCATTGTATGTTACATATAATGATATAGCAATTAAGATTGCAAAACCTGCTAACTGTATGTTTATTTCTGTTTGCTGTTGTAGTGGTTTTCTTCTAATTGCTTCTATTAATAAAATTAGTATTTTTCCTCCATCTAGTGCTGGTATTGGCAATAAATTTGTTACTCCTAATGATAATGAAATCAATGCAAGCATTTCAAAAAATTCTCTTATACCATTTGTTTTTGCAACTACTTCTGATATTCCAACAGGTCCCATCATTTGGTCTACTCCTACATTTCCTGTAAATAATTCCTTTAAGTTTTGTATTATTGATAGTAAAAATTCTTGTGTTTCCATTCCTCCATTTATACATCTGTTTATAAAAGTATCCTTTGCTGGTTTTAAAGTAATTCCTAAATAATAACTTGATATTATATCAGGTTCTAATTCTATTGTAATTTCTTGTTTTCCTCTTTTTAATACAAGTGTTATTGTGCTATTTGCATTTTCTTTTGATATTTCTTGTATCGCAATATTTCTATCTCCATTTGTATCTACTCCATTTACTTTTACAATTACATCATTTGCTTTTATTCCTTGTTTTTCTGAACTACTTCCTTTTTCAACTGCTGCAATTTTACATTTTTCATCTAAGTAAATTCCTGTACTTTTGGCTTTCTGTTCTGTTGGTTTTATGTTATATTCTTTTATTTCATTTTCTCTTTCAATTTTTATTTTTATTTCTTGTCCTTGTGATTTTTCTACAATATTGTTTAAGTCTTTTTTACTATTTATTTTTCTTCCATTTCCTTCTATTATTTTATCTCCTGCTTGAAGCCCTACTGCTTGTGATGCATATCCTTCTAATATTTCTTCTATTTCATTAGATACATAAGTTCCTGATGTTGCAGATAGTGTAAAATATATTATTATAGCAAAAATAATATTCACAGTTGCTCCTGCAATTACTATTGCAATTCTTTTGGGAATACTTGCTTTTGAAAATGATTTTTCGTCTTCTGATTCCCCTTCTTCACCTTCCATACTATTAAATCCGCCTAAGGGTATTAGTCTTAATGTATATTTGGTTTCTTTTCCTTGTTTTTGCCAAATTGCTGGTCCAAACCCTATTGCAAATTCATTTACTTTTACATTACAAATTTTTGCAACTATAAAATGCCCTAATTCATGTATTGTAATTAAGACACCTAGTAATATAATAATTTTAACTGCTGATATTATAAATGTTATCAATTTCTTCCTCCATTTTTTTTATTTTGTTAGAAATGTTTCAAAGTATAGTAAAAAATGCATATGCAAATGGTGCTAAAAATATCAAGCTATCTATTCTGTCTAACATTCCACCATGTCCTGGTATCAAATTGCTAAAATCTTTTATTCCTACAAATCTTTTTATGCTAGATGCTGCAAAGTCTCCTATCTGTCCTATTAAGCTTAATATTATTCCTATTTCCATTATAAATAAATATGGATAGTTCATTCCCCAATATGTATTTGCAATATATGTATATATTAGCATTAATATTACACTTCCTATAGTTCCTCCTATACATCCTTCTACAGATTTTTTTGGACTGACTTTACTAAATTTATGCTTTCCTATACATTTTCCTACTGTGTATGCACATATGTCTGTTCCCCAAGCTGCAAAAATAGCATACCATATTAATATTTTTCCATTTGGCATTCCATCAATAAATGCTACAAACATAATAAAAAATACTACATAAAATATTCCAATGAATGTATATGCTATGTCCTTAAAATTTGTTTTCATTTCTGTTGCTACCACTTGTGCAAATAAAATTACTAAAATTATTGGTACTCCAAGTGTTACTATCATATTTAAATATTCTTGTGGTACTATATGTATGAGTGCAATACTAAAGCAGCTGGCATAACCAATCCATTTTACTGGGTTTGCTACTTTTTTTACTGCATTAAAATATTCGTTTATGCTAAGTATAGCTATAATTGATAGTGCAATATCTACTATAATTTTGTTTCCTAAAAGTAATATAATTAATACTAATGGAAAGCCTAATAATCCTGAGGTTATTCTTTTTACATCCATAATTTTCCCTTTCTTAAATTATCCTGCTCCAAATTTTCTTGTTCTTTTTTGATATTCTATAATACATTTATCTAAATCTTCTTCTTCAAAATCTGGCCAATTTTTATCTATAAATAAAATTTCTGTATATACTAATTGCCATGGTAAAAAATTACTTAGTCTTTTTTCTCCACTAGTTCTTACTACTAAATCTGGATCTGGTTCTCCTGCTGTATATAAGTTTTGAGATATTAGTTCTTCATTTATTTCTTCTATTTTGATTTGATCATTTTTTACCTTATTTGCTATTTGTTTCATAGCTTTTACTAGTTCATCTCTTCCTCCATAATTTAATGCAATATTAAATGTCACTCCTGTATTATTTTTTGTTCTTTCCATGCAGTTGTTTATACTTTTTTGCATTTTTGTGGATAATGCTGATATATCTCCTAATATTTTAACTTTAATGTTTTCTGAGTCTGCCCTTTTTGCATAATCGTCTAGATAACTTTGAAGTAACATCATTAATGATTTTACTTCATCTTCTGCCCTTTTCCAGTTTTCCGTTGAAAATGCATATACAGTAATATATTCTAATCCAATTTTATTTGCGTATCTTACTATTTTTTCTAAAGTTTTTGCTCCTTCTTTATGCCCTAAACTTACTGGTATATTTTTAGATTTTGCCCATCTCCTATTGCCATCCATTATAATTGCAATATGTTTTGGCATGTTTTCTTTATTAAATTTCATTTTTTTCTCCTTGTAAGCTATTTTTATGTCTTTCCAAAAATATTACTTTTATTTATTTCTGTTTCCTATATATAATGCTATATTTTTTAAAAATTCTGCTTTTTCTTTATATTCGTTGATTTCTTCTATTGCTTCTTTTATAGTTTGTTCTAATATTTCTTTTGACTTTTCTAATCCATATATTGAAATATATGTATTCTTTTTTGCTTTTTTGTCATTTCCTACTGGTTTTCCTAAGATCTCTTCATTTCCTTCTTCTGATAAAATATCATCTTTTATTTGAAATGCTAATCCTATTTTTTCTGCATAATTAGTTAAGCTTTTTAATTCTTCTTCTTTACAATTAGCAAGTAATGCTCCAGCTCTTACACTAGCTCTTATCATTGCTCCTGTTTTATTTTTGTGTACATATTTTAATTCTTCTTCTGAAATTATTTTTCCTTCTGCTTCTGTGTCTAAGTATTCTCCTGCAATCATTCTATCTACTGTTTCTGTATATTCTTTTAAAATATTTATTTTTACTGGTATTTCTTCTACTTTGCTATTTTTTAAATCTTTTGCTATTATCATGTATGCATAATTAAGTAGATTATCTCCTGCAAGTATTGCTGTTGCCTCATTGAATTGTTTGTGATTTGTTGGTTTTCCATGTCGTATGTCATCATTATCTATTC
Source organism: uncultured Clostridia bacterium (assembly GCA_947626815.1). Classification (GTDB taxonomy): domain Bacteria; phylum Bacillota; class Clostridia; order TANB77; family CAG-508; genus CAG-269. Next base: position 12,341 of record CANQTN010000024.1, read on the forward strand.
CTGGTAAATCGTCATGTATTAATGAAAAATTATGTATCATTTCTATTGCAACTGCATATGGAATACATTTTTCTATATTTTTTTTAAATAGCTGATATGTAGCTAACAATAAAATTGGTCTTATTCTTTTTCCTCCTGCCATTAGGCTGTATTCCATAGAATTGTTTAATATTTTCTCATAACATTCTTCATCTTTTATATATGTTTCTAATTCATAATTTATTAATTTTTGATATTTTTTTAATTCTTCTTTAAATTCCATTAATTTTTGTATCCTTTCAATGTAGTATAAATATTTTTTAATTTATACTGACATTATTTCTTTTTCTTTATTTGCTAATATTTTATCTATTTCTTCAATTTTTTGGTCTGTTATTTTTTGAATTTCGTTTTCTGCTTGTTTTAGTTCATCTTCTGTTATCTCTCCATTTTTTTGTGAAGTTTTTGCTATGTCTATTCCATCTCTTCTAATTGCTCTTATTGCTACTTTTGATTCTTCAGCCATTTTTCTTACATCTTTTACTATTTCTTTTCTTCTTTCTTCATTTAATTCTGGAAAGGCTAGTCTTATTACTTTTCCATCATTGTTTGGATTTATTCCAATGTCTGATGCTAATATTGCTTTTTCAATTTCTTTTAAGATACTTGCATCCCATGGTTGTATAACAATTAATCTAGCTTCTGGTACAGAAATTCCTGCCACTTGATTAATTGGTGTTGGTGTACCATAATAGTCTATTTTGACTTTATTTAATACTGATGGGTTTGCACGACCTGCTCTTACTTCTGCCAATTTTTCACTATACACATCTATAGTTTTCTCCATTTTCTCTTTTATATTTGTATAATCCATACTTTTCTCTCCTCTTTCTTTTTATTCATTTTTTTCAATTCTCATTTAATTTACAATTGTTCCTATTTTTTCTCCTTTAACCGCTCTTACTATATTTTCTGGGTCTGCTATTCCAAAAACTAGTAAAGGCATATTATTATCTCTGCACATTGCTGTTGCTGTTGAATCCATTACTTTTAAGTCTTTTTCTAAAACTTCTTTATAAGAAATTTGTTCATATTTTTCTGCTGAAGGATCTAATTTTGGATCTGCAGAATATACTGCATCTATTGATTTTCCTAGTAATATTACATCTGCTTTTATTTCAGTTGCTCTAAGTACTGCAGCTGTATCTGTTGTAAAATATGGATGTCCTGTACCACATGCAAATATTACAACTCTTTTTTTGCTTAAATGCTTTTCTGCTTTTCTTTGTATAAAAGGCTCAGCTATTTCTCTCATTTCTATAGCTGTTTGTACTCTAGAATATATTCCTCTTGCTTCTAGTGCATCTTGTAGTGCTAATCCATTCATTGCTGTTGCAAGCATTCCCATATAATCTGCTGTTGTTCTTTCCATTTGATGACCATTTCTTCCTCTCCAGAAATTTCCTCCTCCTACTACTATGGCTACTTCTACTCCCATTTCTACTACTTCTTTTATTTTATCACATATTTTTCCTACTGTTTCTACATCTACTCCCATCTTCTGTTCTCCAGCTAGTGCTTCTCCACTTAATTTTAGTAGTATTCTTTTATATTTTGTATCGTGCAAGTTTTCCACTCTCCTTAAAATATATTTTTGATATTCCCATTTTATCATAGTTTGGAAAAAAATGCAGTATTTTTTTAATTTTTTCTTAATTTTTTGTGGTTGAAGTTTACAGTTTTCTGGTCAATGGTCAAAGATAATATATTATTTATTTGTAACTCCCAGCTGCATACAGATTATATTTAAAATTTTATAATAAATTATAAAATTTTATTAACAATCTGTACTTTGCTGGTCCCCCCGAATTGTTACTGCATAAATAATATATTATCTTTGACCAGTGAACTGTGACTTCTAAAAAGAAAAGCTTTTAAGAAAATTTTAGCTCCACATATTTATCTTCTACAGGAAGTCTATCGTTTTTTTAACGATGGCTTTCCTAAAATATAAAAAAATTGCCAAAATAAGTATTAAATCTTTTGACAATTTTTTATTTTTTTAATTTTTATTGTAACTGTTTCATAACTTCTTCTGCAAAGTTTTCTTCTTTCTTTTCTATTCCTTCTCCTTTTTCGAATCTTGCAAATTCTGTTACTTCACTGTTTGTTTCATTTAATAGTTGGTTTACTTTTTTATTTGAATCTTTTACAAATATTTGATCTACTAAACAGATTTCTTCATAAAATTTTCCTATTCTTCCTTGTACTATCTTTTCTGCTATTGCTTCTGGTTTTCCTTCATTCATTGTTTGGGCTTTTAGAATTTCCATTTCTTTTTGAACTCTTTCTTCTGGAACTTCTTCTTTTCTTACATATTCAGGTCTTGCAGCAGCAATTTGCATACAAATATCTTTTGCTACTTCTTTGTCTCCTTTTTTCATGTTGACTAAAACTGCAATTTTACCGTCTCCATGAATATATTTTTCTACCAAACCTTCTGATTCAAATCTTGAAAATCTTCTGATGTTTATGTTTTCTCCAATTGTAGCAATTTTTTCAACTAATACTTCTTGTACTGTTTTTTCTGGTTTTTCTATTGATTTTTGTGCTAGTAATTCTTCTACATTTTTTGGATTGTTTTGTACAATTTGTTTTGCAATATTTGTAACAAATGTTTTGAATTCTTCATTTTTTGCAACAAAGTCTGTTTCTGAGTTTACTTCTACAATTGCTCCTATTTTTCCATCTTCTGAAATATATGCTTCTACTAGTCCTTCTGCTGCTATTCTTCCAGATTTCTTAGCTGCTTTTGCTATTCCTCTTTCACGTAATAGCTCTATTGCTTTTTCCATGTCTCCATCTGTTTCTGTTAAAACTTTTTTGCAGTCCATCATTCCTGCTCCTGTTTTTTCTCTTAACTCTTTTACTATACTTGCTGTAACCATTTTTTATCCTCCTTTTTTATTCTTCGTTGTTGTTTTCTTCAGTAGCATTTACTACTTCTTCCATGCTACTTTCTTCAGTAGTTTTTGCTATTTCTTCCATTTCTGGTTCAAAACTTTCTCCTTGTTTTCCTTCAATAACTGCATTTGCTATAACATCTGCAATTAATTTTACTGCTCTTATTGCATCATCATTTCCTGGGATTGGATAGTCTACTTCTTCTGGATTACAGTTTGTGTCTACTAATCCTACTATTGGAATGTTTAGTTTTTTAGCTTCTAATATTGCTATTCTTTCTTTTTTTGGATCTATTAAGAATATAACTCCTGGTATTTTGTCCATTTCTTTAATTCCACCAAGATTTTTTTCTAGTTTTTCCATTTCTTTTTTTAATAAAATTACTTCTTTTTTTGGTAATATGTCAAATGTACCATCTTCTTGCATTGTTTCTAAGTCTTTTAATCTTTGAATTCTTTTTTGAATTGTTCCAAAGTTTGTTAACATTCCTCCTAACCATCTTTGGTCAATGTAGTACATCCCACATTTTTGTGCTGCTTCTTTCATACATTCTTGTGCTTGTTTTTTTGTTCCTACAAATAGTATTGTTTTTCCTTCTTCTGATTGTTCTTTGATGAATTCATATGCTTCATCTAATTTTTTTGATGTCTTTTGTAAATCAATTATATGGATTCCGTTTCTAGCTTGAAAAATGTATTCTGCCATTTTTGGATCCCATCTTCTTGTTTGATGTCCAAAATGAACACCAGCTTCAAGTAATTGTTTCATTGCAACTACTGCCATTTTAATTCCTCCCTTTTTTGTTTTTCTTCCACAAAGTTCTTCATTTCTTAGGACCTATTTTATAGGCACTTCCTTTAAAACTCTCTTTGTGTGATTAATACGTGGATTATTGTATCATGTTTTTACAATTTTTTCAAGTGTTTTATTGATTTTTCTTTGTTTTTCTGTAACATGTCTATTCAAAAAATAATAGCAACGAAAAATCAATATATAATCTATGCAACCATTTTTCTTATTTCTTCTTCAAAT
>CANQTN010000025.1 GCA_947626815.1 uncultured Clostridia bacterium
AAGAAAGTGTAAATAATGGAGAAGATTATACAGGAAAAATAATTAAGCAAACAGCAGATATAGATATGGGAGGAGCTCAAAATGGAAGCTGGACTCCTATTGGAACGAAAGATCGTCCATTTAATGGAACATATGATGGAGGAGAACACTCAATAAAAAATTTATATATAAGAAGTGAGGAACAGGCTGAAACTATTGGATTATTTGGTTATAATACAGGAACAATAAAAAATGTAAGAATAGAAAGTGGAATAATAGAGGCAAATGCAACAAATGTTGGGGCAATTTGTGGATGGAATAAAGGAGGGACTATAGAAAGATGTTTAAATAATGCTACAATAAGTGGAAAAGGCAAATATTTTGGAGGAATATGTTCTTACATTGAAGAAGGAGGGCTCATTTTGCAATGTCATAATTCGGGGAATGTTACGTTAACCACAAACGGAATCTGTATTGGTGCTGGTGGAATCTATGGTTGCAGGGGATTTACTAATTTTTCTATTAAGGAGTGTTGCAATTCGGGAGAAATAACGACTATAGAATCTAATAAAGATAAGAATTGTAGGGCTTCTGGGATAGGCCCAGAATTTTTAAACGGAATTATAGATTCTTGTTATAATACTGGAACTATAAGAATGAAATCTGAATATCCAGAAGATAACTGCCCTGTTTCAGCTGGAATAGTAGGGCAACTTGGTCAGAAGGCTTCTCCTTTAACAAATTCTTATAATGTAGGAAAAATAATATTAGAAACGGATAATGAAACAGGAAAAGAAAAAAGAAGAGGTAGTCTTATGGGATGGGTTGGTGAGTATGGGGAATCCTTTACTATACCTACTTCAAAGTGTTACTGGTTAACTGGAACAGCAAATAAGGGAATTGGAGAAATAATTGGAGAGTTGACTGATAATACTGAAGAAAAAAGTGCTGAGGAGTTACGAAAATTAACAGAAAATGAACTGGGAGAAGCATTTACTGCTGATACAATACGGAATTAATGATGGATATCCAATTTTAAAATGGCAGTTAGAAAGCAAATATTATTAATTCAACTAAGAAAAAATCTAGAAAATTTTCAACTGAAAAAAATTATTTTTATAAAAATTTCTAAAAAATGAATTAAAAAGCTATTTGACATATAATAAAAAATTATATTTAACTTAAGTCAATTGATAATCAAAACTGTTTAATGTCTGTGTATGTGTTTAGGGACACATACACTTTTTTATATTCTTGGAAAGTCATCGTTAAAAAAATGATAGACTTTCCGTAGAAGATAAATATGCGGAGTTTAAATTATCTTAAAAGCGTTGCTTTTTAGAAAATGTTAAATCCGTTTTTTAAAATGTAATAGGCTAGGAGTAGAGCCAGAATTATTATATAATGTAGCTACCAATTAATAATAAAACTGTAACTCACATAAATTGTAAAATATATAAATAATATTGACTAAAAAAATAGTAAATGATAAAATTATAGCAAAGAAAATATAATAAAAGCATTAAATTCTAAAAAAAAGAAGAAATTAGAAAAATTCAAAAGAATGTCTTAATTAATTGATTTTAAGTGAAAGGAAAAAAATGAAAAAAGTAAGAAAAATATTTATAATATCAATAATAATAACAGTAATAACAATAACAAAAAATTATGCAATAAATGAAACAAATAATGCAGCGAATGGGGTAACACAAAATAATACGCAAAATGTTACTTCACAAAATGTGCAAAGTAATGAAAATAATGTAAATAATACTAGTAATACACAAAATAGTAATAAATCAACAACAAATGCTAGTAGTACAATATTAACAAGTTTAGGAATAAGACCATATGACTTTACAGGATTTAAAAATGTTACAACAACATATAATGTTGAAGTTCCAGAAAATGTAACATCTGTTGAAATATATGCAACAACTCAAAACCCTAAAGCAAAATTAGAAGGAACAGGAACAAAAACTTTACAATTAGGAAAAAATGTAGCACAAGTAACAGTAATAGCAGAAGATGGAACTACTAAAACATTCACTATTAACATAATAAGAGGAGAAAAAAAAGATGGTGAAGAAGAAAAATTAGAAACAAATACAACAATAAAAAATGAAAGTATTAATACCAATTTAAATAGTGGAAAAGGCTTAAAAACTTTAAATATAAAAGATGTGACATTATATCCAACATTTCAATCAAATATTTATGAATATAGTGCTAAATATATAGGTGAAGCAACAAAATTAGAATTAGAAACAAGTCCAACAGATGATAGTTATATTATTGAAGTTTCTGGAAATGATGATATACAAGAAGGTGAAAACACTATAACTATATTAGTATCAGAAAATAATGGCGATAATGTAGCAACATATCAAATAACAGTAAATAAAAGTCTAATAGATGAAGAAGCAATAAAAAAAGAAGAAGAAGAAAAACTAGAAAAACAAAAAAACATGATAAAAATTGCAATTGCAATAGTAGCATTAATTGTAATAATAGTTATTATTATAATTATAAAACGAAGAAATAATGAAGAAGATGATGATGAATATGACGACGATGATGAAGAATTGTCTATATACAAAAATAACTATGATAATGGCGAAGAAGATGAGGAAGAAATACCAAAAGCGTTCAAAAAAATAAATCAAAAACAAGTAAATGAAATAAAAAATAATAGTGAAAAAAAGCAAGATACTGAACAATATAAAAAACAAAATAAAGATAAAGAAAAAATATATACTAAAGATGACATTGAAAATAATGTGAAAACTGTAAAAAGAAAATATAGTGAAGAAGAAAATTATGAAAAAATGCAGAAAGATAGAGCAAAAGAGCAATATTTAAATAATTATTTGAAAAATGATGATAGACATAATTATGATGAAGATATAGAACAAAGGAGAAAAAAACATAAGGGAAAAAGATTTAAATAAGTAAAGAGGTAATAATGGAAATAGATGGACTATCTATACAAGAAAAAATAGGTCAAATGGTTATGGTTGGAATTAATTCAAATTGTGTAACCAAAGAAGTGAAGGCATTAATACAAGACTACAAAGTAGGAGGACTTATTTTATATAGAAAAAATTTTAGTACTTATGAGCAAATGATAACTTTAATAAAACAATTAAGGGAACTTAATAGAGTAAATAAAATTCCACTGTTCATAGCAATAGATCAAGAAGGTGGAAGGGTTAATCGTATGCCTCAAGAAATTTTAAATTTACCTTCAGCACATTTAATAGCAAATAAAATGGGCTTAGATGGAGTAAAAAAATCAGGAGAAATCATAGGAAAGATTTTAAGAAAAAATGGTTTTAATTTAAATTTTGCTCCTGTTCTTGATATAAAGCGTTTTGAAGACTCACATGGTATTGGTGATAGATGTTATGGAGATAATAAAGATGATGTAACTAAATATGGTGTAGCTTTTATGAAAGAATTGCAAAAGCAAGGAATAGTATCTGTTATTAAACATTTTCCAGGACATGGTGCAACCAAAAAAGATTCACACTTTTTTTTACCAAAAATAAAAGACAATATAAAAAAACTACAACAAGAAGATATGTATCCATTTGGACAAGCTGTAGCAAATGGCGCAGATAGTGTATTAGTAGGGCATTTAGTAATAAAAAATGAAACTAAAAAATTGCCTGCATCATTATCTAGGAGATTTATTACAAAATATTTAAGAAAAGAATACAGATATAGAGGATTAATTATTACAGATGATTTAAAAATGGGGGCTATAAGTTTATTTTATGGTACTAATAGTGCTGTAAAAAAGGCATTTGGAGCTGGAAATGATATTGTTGTATTTAGATTTACTCCTGAAAAAGAAATGAAAATAATAAATGAAATAAAAGATTTAGTAATAAAAGGAAATTTAAAGGAAAATAGAATAAATAAAAGTGTAAAAAGGATAATTAATATAAAACAAAAATATGAAATTTCAGATGAGGAAGAAATAGGAAATATGGATATTGATGAAATAAATAAACAAATAAGAGAAATAAAAGAAAAATGTTTATGATTTAGTTATTTAGAATAAAAGGGCAAACTTAAAGATTTTCTAATATGAAGTAGATGCTGGGAAAATCTAAAGTTTGCCATATTATTTATAATCTTTGTTTTTTTGAGGTAAAAATTAAATTAGCAACATCCGCCTCTATTACCACCACAACAGCAGCAAATTAATAATATAAGAATTATAATCCAGCAACAATCATCACCAAATCCAAATCCACCGCATCCTCTATTTTCTGGCATAGTTACAAACCTCCTTTCATAATAGTGATATGTTATTTTGTATTTTCTTTTGTTTGTTTCCTTTGTATGATATATAATATGGTGGTAGAAAAAATTGTGTTACAAAGAATAAAAAATTTTATTTGTTTGCTTTTATAATTAATATAATTGTGATAAAATTTAAACTAAAATTTTGGAAGGAATAGTGATGAAAATGCAAGAAAAATCAAAAAAAGTTGAAGAAATATTTAGTGATTATAAAACAAATTCAAATATAAAATATGCAGAAGTAGAACGCTTGAATATATTAAGAAAAAATAATATTTTACAAGTTATTTTATATTTAGATGAATATATAGAAATAAAAGAAATATGGTATTTTGAAAACTTTTTAAAAGAAAGATTCAAATTTGAAAATATTGATATAAAAATAAAATATCATGAAAAAGTAGAAAAGAAATCGATTGAGGAAGAATGGAAAAATATAATTGCATATATGTCACATAAGTATCCATTAGCAAAGCCAATGTTACTTTTAAAAAGTGATTTGAAAGTTGAGAATAAAACAATAAAAATAGAATTACACATAAAAGGTGCAGAATTTTTAAAGGCAAAAAAAACAGATAAAGAATTACAAAAAACAATAAAAAATTTATTTGAAGAAGATTATAACGTAGAACTCACAGAAAAGGTATCTGTAGAAGAATTAAAAGAAATTAGTGATAGTATAAAAAATGAGGAAGCAAAAATAATTGCATACATTGAAGAAAATAATAAATTAGAAGAAAAAATGCAATTTCAAGAGGTACCAGAATATCAAGGAGAACCATATGAGCCACCAATTAATGAAGAAGGCTATGTACCAGAAGAAAATATAGAAATACCGGAGCAAGAAATTCAAAAACAAGAATATATAATGGGAAAACCATCAAAAGCAAAAGAAAAATATATGAAGATAAGTGATATATCAGCAAATGATGGAAGAGTAACTTTAGAAGGAAGGATTGTAAATATACAAGTAAGAGAAACAAAATCTGGAAAAGGGATGATAATTCTTGATTTATATGATGGAACAGGAACAATAACTTGTAAATCTTTTTCTAAAGATTATAAAGAAGGTCAACAAATTGTAGAAAAAGTAGAAAGCTCATCAACTATAAAAATTATTGGAAAAGCAGGTTTAGATACTTATGCTGGTGATATTACAGTAATTGCAAATACTATAATTCAAACAGATGCTGATATACCAGAATTGCCAACAGAAGAAGAACAAGAAAATACACCTTTGATTTTAGGAAATAGTATAAATATAACAGATCCATTGGTGAAAGTAAGTGACTTAGGAGTAGATGATGGAAAAATTGCTATTCAAGGAGAAGTAATTTATACAGAAGATAAGACATTAAAATCTGGGAAAACATTATTTAGTTTTGATGTGTATGATGGTACAAGTACAATTACATGCAAGGCATTTTTAGAAAAAGATGTTGCAAAAAGAAAAATGAAAAGAATACAAAATGCAAAGGGAGTAAAAGTTGCTGGAACAGCACAGATGGATACTTTTGCTCATGAATTGATTGTTATGTGCAATACAATAGTGGAAACAGAAGGATTGAAAAAGGAGATAAGGCAGGATAATAGTGAAGTAAAAAGAGTAGAATTGCATATGCATACAAAAATGAGTCAAATGGACGGAATGACATCAGCTACAGATTTGATAAAAAGAGCAATGAAATGGGGAATGAAATCAATAGCAATTACAGATCATGGAGTAGTTCAAGCTTTTCCAGAGGCTCATAAGTTACTAGGATATGATAATCCAGATATGAAAATTATATATGGTGTAGAAGCATATTTAGCTCCAGATAAAAATTCGATAGTATCAAATAGTAAAAAACAAAGTATAGATACTACATATTGTGTTCTTGACTTAGAAACAACAGGTTTTTCTGCAACTAATGAAAAAATAACTGAAGTAGGAATCATGAAGGTAAAAGATGGAAAAGTAATAGATGAATTTAGTACATTTGTAAATCCAGAAAAGCATATTCCAGCAAGAGTTACAGAGGTTACTAATATTACTGATGATATGGTAAAAGATGCGCCAACAATTAAAGAAATTTTTCCTAAAATTTTAGAATTTATACAAGATTCTGTTTTGGTGGCTCATAATGCTCAATTTGATATAGGTTTTTTGAAACAAAATGCTAAAACTTTAGGATATGAGTTTGATTATACATATTTGGATACTTTAAGTTTGGCAAAAGATTTATTTCCAAATTATAAAAAATATCAATTAGGTAAAATCGCAGAAAATTTAGGAATAAAGGTAGAAGTAGCACATAGAGCTTTAGATGATGTTGATACTACTGTAAAAGTGTTTAAAGTTATGGTAGATATGTTAAAAGAACGTGGTGCAAAGAGTTTAGATGATATAGAAAATGTAAGCCAAGATGAAGAGGCAAAAAAAGAAGAATATAAAAAACTAAAAACATATCATGCAATTATTTTAGCTAAAAATTATGTTGGTTTAAAAAATTTATACAAATTAGTATCTTTTTCACATTTAGATTATTTTTATAGAAAACCAAGAATATTGAAAAGTTTGTATAAAAAATATTCAGAAGGGTTGATGCTAGGAAGTGCTTGTGAGGCGGGAGAATTGTATCAGGCAATAGAACTTGGAAAAACTGATGAAGAAATTGAAGCAATTGCAAATGATTATGATTATTTGGAAATTCAGCCAATTGGAAATAATAATTTTTTAATAAGGAATGAAATTGTAAAAGATGAAGAGGCATTGCGAGATATAAACAGAGAAATTGTAGCTTTAGGCGAAAAATTAAATAAACCAGTAGTTGCAACTTGTGATGTTCATTTTATGGATCCACAAGATGAAATTTATAGGCGTATTTTAGAAGCGGGGCAAGGTTATGAGGATGCAGATAATCAAGCACCATTGTATTTGAGAACTACAGAAGAAATGTTAGAGGAGTTTAGTTATTTAGGGAAAGAAAAAGCATATGAAGTAGTAGTAACAAATACAAATTTAATATCAGATATGTGTGAGCGAATAAGTCCAATATCAAAAGAGAAATGTCCTCCACATATACCAGGATGTGAAGATACAATAAGGGAGATAGCATATAATAAAGCACATGAATTATATGGGGACCCATTGCCAGAGATAGTACAAGATAGATTAGATAAAGAATTAGATTCAATAATAAGAAATGGATTTTCGGTAATGTATATAATAGCTCAAAAACTTGTATGGAAATCTAATGAAGATGGATATATAGTTGGTTCAAGAGGATCAGTAGGTTCATCTTTAGCAGCTTATATGACAGGAATTACAGAAGTAAATTCATTACCAGCACATTATAGGTGTCCTAATTGTAAGTATTCAGATTTTACAGATTATGGATATAAAAATGGTTTTGATTTACCAGATAAACAATGTCCGAAATGTGGACATTCACTTGATAAAGATGGAATGGATATACCATTTGAAACTTTTTTAGGTTTTAATGGAGATAAAGAACCAGATATAGATCTTAACTTTTCAGGAGAATATCAAGCAAAAGCTCATAGATATACAGAGGTTATATTTGGAAAAGGAACTACATTTAAGGCAGGAACCATAGGAACAGTAGCAGAAAAAACGGCATTTGGATATGTAAAAAAATATTTTGAAGAAAGGCAAATTCCAATAAATAGAGCAGAAACACAAAGATTGGCTGAAGGGTGTACAGGAATTAAAAGAACAACAGGTCAGCATCCAGGAGGAATTATAGTAGTACCAAAAGGAAGGGAAATTTATGAATTTTGCCCTGTACAGCATCCAGCAGATGATCCGAACTCAGATATTATAACAACACATTTTGACTATCACTCAATAGACCAAAATCTATTAAAATTAGATATATTAGGTCATGATGATCCAACAATGATAAGAATGTTGCAAGATATAACAGGAAAAGATCCAACTAAAATACCATTAGATGACAAAGAAACAATGTCAATTTTTAGTTCAACAAAAGCATTAGGAGTAACACCAGAACAGATACATTCAGAAGTGGGAAGCTATGGTGTACCAGAATTTGGAACAAAATTTGTAAGGCGGAATGTTAATAGATACAAGACCAACAACATTTGATGAACTAATTAGAATATCTGGTTTATCACATGGCACAGATGTATGGCTTGGAAATGCACAAAGTTTGATAGAAGCTGGAACAGTAACACTTCAAGATGCAATATGTTGTCGTGATGACATAATGATATATCTTATAAAGCAAGGAGTACCACCAAATTCTGCATTTAAAATAATGGAATTAGTGCGTAAAGGAAAAGCTAAAAAAGATCCAGAAAAATGGGCAGAATATGTAGAATTAATGAAACAATATAATGTGCCAGAATGGTATATAAAATCATGTGAGAAAATAAAATACATGTTTCCAAAAGCCCATGCAGCAGCATATGTAACAAATGCATTCAGAATAGCTTATTTTAAAGTACATGTTCCACTTGCTTATTATGCAGCATATTTTTCTATAAGAGCAGACGAATTTGACAGTGAATATATGATATTTGGAAAAGAAAAAGTAAAAAATAAAATGAAAGAAATAGACTTAGCAGGAAATGCTGCAACAACTAAAGATAAAAACATGTATGCGATATTAGAGTTAGTCTTAGAAATGTATGAAAGAGGTTATAAATTTTTACCAATGGACTTATATAAATCAGATGCAAAAAAATTTTTAGTAGAAGAAGATGGAATAAGACCTCCATTAAATAGTATACCAGGATTGGGAACCGTAGCAGCAGAAGGAATAGTAGCAGCTAGACAAGAAGGTAAATTCATGTCAATAGATGACTTAAAAATACGTTCAAAAGTAGGAACATCAGTAACGGATTTATTAATGAAATTTAAATGTCTAGAAGGAATGAGCCAAAGTAATCAAATTAGCCTATTTGGGACAGGCACTGATGGTGCTTTTTAGCACAATTTGGGACAGGTTATGTAAGAGTAGAAATATTCCTGTAAAGGAGGAACGATGGTATGTTAAAGCAAAATATGATTAATTTTGAAGAAGTATTTTCTATATATAATATTTTGATATATTTGTTGATAATTAATATATTTGGATTTTTTATAATGTGGTTAGATAAACACAAAGCTATAAAAGGTTCATGGAGAATTTCAGAAAAAACTTTGTTTATGATTACAGCATTAGGTGGAGGAATAGGAACTATTGCAGGTATGTATATTTTTAGACATAAGACACAAAAACTTAATTTTGTGATAGGTTTTCCATTTATTACTATATTGGAGATAGTAGGTATAATATATTTTCTTAAAAATTTTGCTTTTTAGAAGTTATAGTTTACTTATCAATAGTATAAATGGTCAATGATAATATATTATTTATTTGTAACTCCCAACTGCATACAGATTGTATCTAAAATTTTATAATAAATTATGAAATTTTATTAACAATCTGTACTTTGTTGGTCCCCCCGAATTGTTACTGCATAAATAATATATTATCATTGACCATTTGTACCATTGATAAGTTGACTGCAAATTTTAGAAAATGTTAATTTCGTTTTTTTATTTAAATAATAAAGTAAAAAAATTATGTAATTTTAATAAAAATGAAATAGTTAAAATGTTTTTAATATTAAACAATTTTGACTATTTTATTTTTGCAAAAAAACAAAAAGAATGTACACATAAATAGTAGAAAAAATGAAAATTATTTAAATAGATTATTACAACTAAAACAAATTGTGAATAACTTGTGAATTTAAAATGGCTATTTAAAGTTATTCACAAAGTTATCCACAGTTTCCACAATCCAAAAATACAATTAATGAAAAACGAATAAAGATAAAAGAGGAAACATAATTTGACATGAGGGACATAATAAAAATATAAATAAAGCTAAATGAAAAGTGAAAAAGAGTATTACTGCAAAGTAAACAAATGATAGATATATAACATATAATAAAATATGTATAATTAAAATTAGAAGGAAGTATTATAATGTTATATATATTAAAGACTTTTTTTAATAAAAATAGATGTTATTGTGAAATGAAAATAGATAGTGTGAAATTAAATGAATTGATTGCAAATGGAGCTATTCTTGTAGATGTAAGGAGTGTGCAAGAGTTTGAGGAAGGTCATTTGGAAAATGCAATTTCTATACCAGTTTATGAAATTAAGAAAAGGCATGAGCAACTTTTAAAAGATAAATTTCAGATGATTATTGTGTATTGTAGTACAGGACATAGAAGTGAGAAAGCACAAAAATTGTTAAAAAAATTGGGATATGAAAAAGTATATAATTTATGTAGTAATTTATAAAAATTGTGTTTGATGAATAGAATTAGTGAATATGTATAGTTAAAGCAATAGTAAAGTAAGCATTGACCATTTTTATATTTATGTGTTAAAATAACAAATATAAGAAATAACATGGAGGAATTATGGAACAGGACAAAATTAGAAATTTTAGTATAATTGCACATATAGACCATGGTAAATCAACTTTAGCAGATAGATTAATTGAAATGACGGGGGTATTATCTAAAAGAGAAATGGAAAATCAGGTTTTAGATAATATGGAAATTGAAAGAGAAAGAGGAATTACAATAAAGTCGCAAGCTGTAAGAATGATTTATAAGGCAAAAGATGGACAAGAATATATACTTAATCTAATTGATACTCCGGGGCATGTAGATTTTAATTATGAAGTATCAAGAAGCTTAGCAGCATGTGATGGTGCAATTTTGGTTGTAGATGCTAGCCAGGGGGTAGAAGCACAAACACTTGCAAATGTATATTTGGCAATAGATAATAATTTAGAAATATTGCCAGTAATAAATAAAATTGATTTACCAAATGCAAGAGTTGAGGAAGTAAAAAAGGAAATAGAAGATATAATAGGAATACCAGCAGAAGATGCGCCATGTATATCTGCCAAATCAGGATTAAATGTTGAACAGGTATTAGAAAGAATTGTAACAGATTTACCATCGCCTAAAGGAAATAAAAATGAGAAAACAAAGTGTTTAATATTTGACTCTTATTATGATAATTATAAGGGGGCTGTGGCATATGTAAGAGTGATGGATGGACAAGTTAAGGTTGGAGATGAAATTTATTTAATGGCAGCAGATAAGTCATTTACTGTGACAGAGGTCGGATATTTTATACCAGGTTCTTACATGCAATCTGATAAAATAGAGGCAGGAGAAGTTCGGATATGTTGCGGCAAGTATAAAAAATTTATCTGATATACATGTAGGGGATACAATTACTTTAAAAAATAATCCTGCAAATGAGCCTTTAAAAGGATATAAAGAAGTAACTCCAATGGTTTATTGCGGTTTATATCCGATAGATGGAAGTCAATATGAAGCTTTAAAAGAAGCATTAGAAAAATTAAAACTTAATGATGCATCTTTAGAGTATGAATCAGAATCATCAGCAGCATTAGGGTTTGGATTCCGCTGTGGATTTTTAGGATTATTACATTTGGAGATAATAGAAGAAAGATTAGATAGAGAGTTTGATTTAGGGTTAATTACAACAGCTCCATCTGTTATATACAAAGTTTATAAGACAAATGGTGACATAATTGAATTATATAATCCAGAAGAATTGCCACCTTCGCAAGAAATATCTTATATGGAAGAACCATTTGTTACTGCCAATATATTAACTCCAAAGGAATATGTAGGAAATATAATGGAGTTATGTCAAAATAGACGTGGAAATTATATAGATATGAAATATTTAGATGAAAATAGGGTAACTTTAGTATATGAAATGCCATTAAATGAAATAATTTATGATTTTTTTGATAATTTGAAATCTAAAACAAAAGGGTATGCATCACTTGATTACGAATTTAAAGAATATAGAAGATCAAATTTAGTAAAGCTAGATATTCATATTAATGGGGAGCCAGTAGATGCATTAAGTTTTATTGTTCATAAAGACAATGCATATAATAGAGGCAAAAAAATGGTAGAAAAATTAAAAACTGTAATACCAAGAAAATTGTTTAAAATACCAATACAGGCAGCAGTAGGAGGTCAAATAATTGCAAGAGAAACAATATCTGCAATGAGAAAAGATGTACTTGCAAAATGTTATGGAGGAGATATAACAAGAAAGAAAAAATTGCTAGAAAAACAAAAAAGAGGAAAAAAGAAAATGAGAGAAATTGGAAATGTAGAAATACCACAAGAAGCATTTTTATCTGTATTAAAATTAGATGATGAATAAAAAATCAAAAAAAGATATATTATTCCTAGAGTAAGGTTGAAAAATAATTACAATGCCAAAATTTAATTCTTTTCCAATCAGATTTGTGCCTTAGAAAGGAATGGTAGTAAAAATGAGAAAGGAATGAATTTTAAAATGCAAGAAAAAGAAGTTTACAACGATCAGGTAGAAGGTAGAAACAGTGTTTTGGAATTATTGGAAAGTAAAAAAGCTATAAATAAGATATTTATAACAAAAGGAGAAAAACATGGTTCAATATTTAAAATTATTGCAAAAGCGAAAGAAAATAAGGTAATGATAGTTGAAAAAGAAAAACGAAAAATGGATGAAATGGCTCAAACAGCTAATTACCAAGGAGTTATTGCAATAGTACCTCCATTTGAATATTGTGAAATATCAGATATTATTCAAGAGGCTAAAAATAAGGAAGAAGATCCATTTGTATTGATATTAGATGAAATTGAAGATCCTCATAATTTAGGTTCTATAATTAGAACAGCAGAAACAGCAGGAGTTCATGGCATTATTATACCTAAAAGAAGAGCTGCAAATGTAAATAGTACGGTAAGTAAAGTATCTGCTGGAGCAGTGCAATATATGAAGATAGCTAGAGTTACAAATTTATCAGATGCAATAGAGCAACTAAAAAAAGAAGGAATATGGATTTGTGGTACAGATGTAAATACACAAAAGTACTATTATGAACAGGATTTAACTGGTCCTATAGGAGTAATAATAGGAAATGAAGGAAAAGGAATAGGTCAAAAAATAAAGAATAATTGTGATTTTTTAGTAAAAATTCCGATGAAAGGTAAAATATCTTCATTAAATGCATCGGTATCCACAGGGATTATTTTATATGAAATTGTAAAACAAAGAAACTAAAAAAATGTAAAATGGAAATAGGGGGAAGATAACAATGATGATGCCAAAAAAAAGGAAAAGAATTTTAATAATTACATTAATAATATTATTAGTATTAATGATAATTGGAATAATAGTTGCATTATATTTAAAAACAGACATATTTAAATCTAATGAAGAATTATTTCAGAAATATATAAGTCAAGGCATAGAAAACACAGGAAATTTATCAAATAAAATTGCGAAAAGTGATTATGAACAACTGATAGAACAAAGTCCATATATGTCAGAGACTAATATAAATATTAGTTGTACAGAAAATATTAACACAGAATTGGAAAATGCTAACCCTATTAATAAATTAGAATTACAACTAGAAGGTGTAACAGATAAAGCTAATGACTATAATTATCAAGATATTAAATTATTAAATGATGATAATGAAATAGCAAAAATGAAATATTTGCAAGATGGTAATGTATATGGAATTCATTTTTCAGATATATTTAATCAATATATATTAGCAGATGGTGATGATGTACCAACTATATTAGAAAGTACTGGAATGTCAAAAGAACAAACAGAGCAAATATCTGAAAAATTAAATTTTAATATTGATTTTCGGAAGTGTTTTTAATTTTTCAAGTGAAGAAATACAGACTTTAAGAAATAAATATACTAATGTAATAATTGAAAAAGCAGAAAAGGAAAACTTCTCTAAACAAGGTAAGCAAAAAATTAAAGTTGATACAAAAGAATTTACTACTGATGCGTATATATTAACACTAACAAAAGAAAAATTAAATGACATTTATTTGAGAATGTTAGAAGAATTAAAAAAAGATGAAATAATATTAGAAAAAATAGATAACTTAGAAGAAATATTAAACCAATATGAAATAAATTTAAAATTACGAAATACGTTTGTACAAGAAATTGATGAATTATCTACACAAATAAGCCAAAATAATATAGGTCAAGAAAAATGTACGGTAACATTATATGAAATTGAAAAAACACCTTTAAGAATTGAATTAAAAGGACCAACATATGGAATTGAAATAGATATAATTAATTCACAAGAAAAAGATTTTTTACGAATATATAATAAAAATTTAACAAATCAAAATGAAAAATTATTAGTTTATAGAAATGACAATGACGGAAAATATATAAATAGAAGAACTACTGAAAATGCAAAAACAAAAAATTATACTTTAAAAATTAATGAAGTAGTAAATGATAATATTGGTGATAGAAAAATAAATGCTACATTTGAAGATGGAGTAAATAAAGTTGAAGCTATTATACAGCAAAATGTAGAAACAATTGAAGAAGTAGAAGATAAAGTAACTGTAAGTGAAGAAAATGCAATTAATTTAAGTAACTTAGAATCAGAACAATTAAAAAATGTCTTAAATACAGTGACAACACAAGTTTCTGAAAAAATGAAAGGAATAACAGAAGTAGTAGATAATGATGATTTAAGAAGAATTTTAGAAATAATAGGAGTAGTAAAGGAAAAAACAACTATAGAATCACAAGGTATTACAGAAATTGAAAAGAACCGATTTAATTCTAAATTTACAATATTAGAAGGAGAAAATTTAGATAATGTAGCTATATTGAATCTGATTAATGCTATAAAGGATAATTTAATAAACTTAGAAGTTATATCTAATCAGCAAATAAGATTAAAATTAGATAGATTAAATAATGATGAAAAAATGGTTACAACTTTTACAGAGTATGTTGAAAAAAATAAAAATGAAAAATATGATGCAAAAGTAGAGTATGATAAAAATGGACTTGCAAGAGATATATTATTAACTGTTGTAGAGAAAAAGAAATAAAAAAAATAATGTTAAATCTGCATATTTATGAGCCTATCGTTTTTTTCGATAGGCTTTCCTAGAATATAAAAAATGCTTTTATGTTGCTTAAAAAAAGCAGTGTAAAAAAATATTTGAATTCAAAAAATTAAAGCAACAAAATCAACATAAAAAAATAGACACATATAAAAATCAAATATATAATGTT
>CANQTN010000026.1 GCA_947626815.1 uncultured Clostridia bacterium
ATCGCCATCGTGGGTTCAATTTGTAATAAATATATAAGCTCCGACGAGATTTGGCGGACTTTTTAGTATAAATTGTGAATAGTAACATAAATATTAGATTTAAAGATTTAAAATTTTGCAAGCAAAGTGGTTCTAATTTAGGGAGTTAGAAATTCTAAACAGATTTTTTGGAAATAGTTCAAATTTACTTTGAAAGGGTGCCAAAAAGATGTATAGAATTTCTACGAACCTAAATTAGACAAACAAGCTAAAAAATTTTAAATCTTTAAATTCAATATTTCAAATTTTAAATTTTGATTATTTTACTGTGTTAAAATGCCATCTGGTGTTTCTATAATAACTAAAATGTTTTCTTCTTTTCCTGTGTTTGCATTAACATACACTAAAAAATCTGTTTCATTGATTTTGCCTTTAAATTCATAGCAAAAAATCTCTGTTTTCCATTCTGTTGGAATTATTGCTAAACCTTCACTTGTTATATTTAAATTGTTATTTAGTGTTGCTTTTGCTTGCTCAATTGTAATTGAAGGTGTTCCAATGGTTCTTTCCATATGGTTATTTAAATATCCACTAGTTTCCATTCCAAGTACTTCTCCATTATCTAGTGCAATTTTTAATTTTATTAAATCTGAATATATTGTTACATCATCTTGTGTGTATGCATAGTTTATTGTCATTATTCCACCTTGTTTTAAAAAGTAAGTTGGTTCCATATTTGGTATTCCTAAGTTATTTAAGAAATTTTTTCCTATTTCATTTGCTTCTTCTCTTGATATTTTTTCTTCTTTTACATCTCTATTATAGTTAGCTACTACTATGTGTCCACCTTTTTTTGATATTGATATTGTTAATGGATTATTTTTGTCTCCCTCTTTTGCTGTTATTAGAAAATCATAAACTTGTATGTCTCCATTTTCTATTAATCCATTTGATTTTACATCTTGAACCTTGTCTTTTCCTATAAAACTTATTGCTTTTTGTTTTGCTTCTTCTTCTGTTACATCATTTCCAACTAAGCCTTTCTTCTCTGCACTCTCTATGTGTTCTGAATATGCTCCATCATATATTAAGCCTTCATATTCACCAAAATTTTCATCTATATTACTAAAGCTTGTTGCAGATAGATTATCTACTTGTTGAGCAAATGTAGTATCTACATCTTTTGTTAATTCTTTCCAACTTATTTTTCCATTAGACATATCTTCTGAAAGTTGTTCTAATGTTGTTTTTAAGTTTAGTGAATAATCATGTAATTGTTCTAAATTATCTAATTCTTCTTGAGCCAAATCCTCTCCACCAATTGATTTTCTTGCTAAAGTATGACTATAATCACTAACTTGATTTAAAAATTTAGCAGTATTTGCTAATTCATTTGTTGATATTGGTAATTGTGCCAAATATACCTGTGCTAAATTTGCTTGTCTCCATACATGAATTAAGCTTTCTGCACTTTGCTCCGATGAACTTGATATTGTAGATTTGGCTAAATAATTTTCTACATCTTGTATATAATCTACTAATTCATAGAAAGCTAAATTATAACCATTCTCTGTTGCTATTACATATTCATTTTTCTGTCTGTACCAAAGTATTGCCATAACAACTATTGCTATTATAAGCACTATTGCTACTCCATACATATAGTTTTTCTTCATTGTTTTTAAAATGTTATTTTTCATTATAAGAATCATCCTCTCTTATTCTATTTTCTTTGTGTTACTTTCCGAATTTCATAACTGGTATTAAATATTTCACCTAGTTTTTATTATTCTGTTTAAAATTTACTTTATTGTGTAGTAACAGAAATATTTCTACTACTTGCAAAAGTGGTGCTTTCCTATTGTTTTTACTATTGTTTTAGACCATATCCATTTATTAGTTGCTGTATTTGGGTTAAAATAATATACACATCCATTTGTAGGATCCCAACCATTCATAGCATCTCTTGCTGCCTTATATACTGTTGAATTTTCATCTATTGGATTATTTATTTGTCCATCTGAAACTGCTGTAAATGCTCCAGACTGATATATTACTCCTGCAATTGTATTTGGAAAATCTGGATGTTTAACACGGTTTAATATTACTGCTCCAACTGCAACTTGTCCTTCATAACTTTCTCCTCTTGCTTCTCCATTAATTGCTCTTGCAAGAAGTTGTATATCTGATGTACTACTTGCACTTTCTGCATAAGATGTGTTTGTTTTGTTTTGATTTGCTATAACTGCAATCATTATTAAAACAAAAAATGTTATTGTTAAATAAATTATTTTTTTCATACTTCTCCTTTACATTTGTTATTAATTGTACTAAAGTAGCCAAACGCAGGAGTAATATATTTATTAAAAATTGAAGACCCCCGAAAAGCATCGAAGGCAATCGCCGGCGTGGGTTCAATTTAGAATAAATATATTACTCCGACGAGATTTGGCGGACTTACAGTACATATTAATATCTATTACTATCTATTTTGTATTAATTTCCTTAAAATATACTTTTTTTGAAAAATTTATGATATAATAATTTCTAAATAGAAGGGATACTTATGAATAAAATTTTAATTTTTTATGGTTCTTATGGCGGAGGTCATTTATCTGCTGCAAGAAATATTAGAGATTATATTCAGAATAATTATAATGTTTCAGAAATTGTTTTAGTTGATTGTATAGAATATATTAATAAAATTTTAAATAAAGTTACTACTAAAGCTTATAACGATTTTTCTACAAATGCTCGTTGGATGTGGAAACAAATTTATTATGGTTCTGAAAGTGGCAGTTTATCTAAAATAAGTAATTCTATAAATAGAATTATGGCAATTAAACTTAATAAATTATTACAAGATTTTAAACCTGACTTGATAATTTCAACACATCCTTTTAGTAGCCAAATGTGTGCAATTTTAAAACAAAAAGAAAAAATTACTTGTCCACTTGCTACTGTTATGACTGATTATGCACCACATAGTCAATGGCTTGTTGCTAATGAATTTGTCGATTTTTATTTTGTTGCTCATGAGGCTATGAAAAATGATTTAATAAAAAGAGGTGTTGAATCTAAAAAAATTTTTGCTACTGGTATTCCTCTTTCTAATAGATTTTTGCTAAATTATGATAAAGCAAAAATTCTAAATGAATATGATTTATCAATAAATAAAAAGACTATTCTTTTCTTTGCTGGAGGAGCTTATGGCTTTGGTAAAGATAAAACTTTTAATATGCTAAAATCAATTATTGCTAATTTTCCTTATCTACAAGTTATCGCTATCGCTGGTAAAAATGAAAAGATGAAGGAACGTTTTGATGAATTAGTTACTGAAACAAATTCTGAAGATTCTGTTAAGATATTATCTTTTACTGATAAAGTACCTGAACTTATGAGCGTTTCCGATTTGGTTATTACTAAGCCAGGTGGGCTTACTACAACAGAAAGCTTGGCTTCTGGACTTCCTTTAATTATTATTGATCCTCTTCCTGGGCAAGAAGAAGAAAATGCCCAATATGTTGAAAATAGTGGTGCTGGTATTTGGATTAGAAAAACAGATAACATAGAGGAAATTTTATACGATTTATTTAATTCTCCTTACAAGTTACAAAATATGAAGATTAAAGCAAGATTGATTGCTAAAAAGAACTCTACTAAAGATATTTGTAAAATTTTATTAGGATAAAAAATTATAATTTTTATAACTATAAATTTATGATGATATAGAAACTTTTGAAAAATATCTATCTGAAAATTAGTTTTTATTGCATAAGAAAAGACTCACCTCATATATTTATTAGAGGTGAGTTTTTTTGTGCGTTTCTAATTTTTCTAATGTAGAGCTTGTACTACTTGCTAGTAGTTTATCTATAGCAATAGCAGAAGAATATGATAGTAACGACCTTAGCAAACTCTCTGCCTTCTTTTCTGCTCTTGGCGATAATCTTGCTATATTATCACTTTAATTTTTTACTTAAAATAAAATAGTTTAAATTTTTTACTTACTTTTATAATTCTCGTCTTCCTTCTAGTGCTTTACTTAGTGTTACTTCATCTGTATATTCTAAATCTCCACCAACCGGTATTCCATGTGCTATTCTAGTTACTTTTATTCCAATTGGTTTTATTAGTTTAGATAGATATATTGCTGTTGCCTCTCCTTCTACTCTAGGATTTGTGGCAATTATTATTTCTTTTACATCTACATTTTTTATACGTTCTAATAGTTCTTTTATTTTTATATCTTCTGGACCTATTCCATTCATTGGAGAAATTGAACCATGTAATACATGATATACTCCTTTAAATTCATGTGTTTTTTCCATTGCCACTACATCTTTTACATCTTCTACAACACAGATTGTTGATTGGTCTCTTTTTGGGCTATTACATATAGGGCATGGATCTGTATCTGTTATGTTGAAACATTTTGAACAATATTTTAAATTTTTCTTTGCTTCAACTATTGAATTTATAAATTCATTTATTCCTTCTTCATTTAAATTTAGCATATGAAATGCTAACCTTGTTGCAGTTTTGTGTCCTATGCTTGGCAATTTTTCAAAGTTTTCTATTAGACGTTCTATTGTTGGTGAATAGTATGATGACATATTTTCCCCCTACATTAAACCTGGTATGTTATATTTTCCAAATTGTGCTGCTTGTGCTGCATCTACCTTTTTTATAGCATCATTAACACATGTCATTATTAAATCTTGTAACATTTCTACATCATCTGGGTCTACTACATCTTTGCTAATTTTTATTTCCTTTATTTGCTTTGTGCCTGCAACCTTTACAGTTATTGCTCCTCCTCCTGCTGTTGATTCAAATTCCTTTACTTGTAATTCTTCTTGTGATTTTTCCATATCTGCTTGCATTTTTTTTGCTTCTTTCATTAGTTGATTAATATTCATTCCTCCAAATCCACCCATTCCTGGGAATCCTCCTCTTTTTGACATAATAAATCATTCCTTTCTTATTTTTATTCATCAATTACATTAAATGGTAAATCCATTTCATTTGCTAATCCTTCTATTCCTTCACTTTTTGTATTACTTTGAACATTTTCTTGTGTTTTATCTATTATTTTTACTTGCATTGTTGCTCCTTGCTCCATTGATACTATTTTTTCAATTAATTGTTTATTTTCATGTTCTTCTATGACTTTTTTAGCAAAATCTGTTACTTTACCTGGAAATTCTATACCAACTTGCATATCATTTAATAAAACACCTTTTGTTCCTAGAAGATTTGCATACATAGTCATTTTGCCACTTTGTTTTATCTTTTCTAATACATTTTGCCAGTATGGAACATACTTTCCTGAAGGAACACTTTCAACTGTTTTTGCTGGCTTTGGTTGCTTTTGCTCTACAACCTTTTGCTGAATTTTAGGTGCTGAATTTGTTTTAGTTGTAATTTCTTTTTGCAAAGGTGCTCCATAATCTATATTTTCATTTCTAATCTCTATTTCCATACATGCTTTTATTATTCCTGTTTGGAATATTATATTTTTTTGCGTAGATACTTTCATATTGTTGCTTAATTCTGATAGCTCATATATTAAGTTTAATATTTTTTCTTTTGAAGTTTGTTCTGCAAGATTTTTTATATATTCTATATCATCTGCACTATATAATTCTAATTTTCCAGTTGTTTTATATATTAACATATCTTTAATATATTTTATGACTTCCCAAAGAAAATTATCTAAGTCTTTCCCTTCTTTTATAATTTCATTTGTAGTTTCTATTGCTTTTTCTGGCTCTTTTTCTATGATATTTTTTACTATTTCTTTAATATATGTAAGTCTTGGCATTCCTACTAAATCTCTTATCTTATCTTCATCTATAACTCCATCTGCTTCTTGACTACATCTTTCTAATATGCTTATTCCATCTCTTAATGCACCTTCTGCTAATATTGCTATCATTTTTATTGCTTCATCTGTTATTTCTATGTTACTTTCTTTGCATATTATTTTTAATCTTTTTGCAATATCTTCTACTGAAATTCTTTTAAAATCAAATCTTTGACATCTTGATAGTATTGTTGCTGGCAATTTTTGAGGCTCTGTTGTTGCTAATATAAATTTTACATGTTCTGGTGGTTCTTCTAATGTTTTTAAAAGTGCATTAAATGCCCCTGTTGATAACATATGTACCTCATCTATTATATATACTCTATATTTTGCAACTGTTGGTAAAAAATTAACTTCATCTCTAATTAATCTAATGTCTTCTACACTGTTATTTGAAGCTGCATCCATTTCTACAACATCTGTTAATGATCCTTCTAATATAGCCTTGCAATTTGCACATTCATTACATGGTTCTCCATCTTCTTTTGGATTTAAACAGTTTACTGCCCTTGCCATAATTTTAGCTGCTGATGTTTTTCCTGTTCCTCTACCACCACTAAACAAATATGCATGTCCTACTCTATTTGCAACTATTTGATTTTTTAGTGTTTTTGTTATATGTTCTTGTCCTACCATTTCATCAAAACTGATTGGTCTAAATTTTCTATATAAAGCAGTATATGCCATAGGTTCCCTCCTATACTACATAAGTTAACCTCTCTATGGAAAGCAATCCACATAAATGGCACTATTTATCGCTGCTTCCTTCCAGACCTGACGAGGTTCATAGCTATTTATTGAATTACTCTCCATACAAAGGTTAACTTTTCATTTATTATTATATACTGTTATTTTTATTTAATCAAGTGTTTTTTGATTTTTTCTTATCAAATAGCATAAAATATTATAGTTTGTTTGTTACTATTCACATCTTGTACTATAAAATCCGCCAAACTCGAAAGGAGTTATATATTTATTCTAAATTGAACCCACGATGGCGATTGCCTTCGATGTTTTTCGGGGGTCTTCAATTTTTAATAAATATATAACTCCTGCGTTTGGCTACTTTGTACATATAATTAGCTATATCTATTTATATTACATTAACCGGTGTAGTAAGAACTGAAACTAAGTTTAAGACATTTATATTCTCTTAAAAATTGTTTTCATGTCTGTTTGTTCTAATGTTTCTATTCCTTCTTCCAATATATTTCCTGTTGGTAAATCTAATGTTATTTTTGTTTTTAATTTTATGTCATTTTCTAATTCTATGATTAAATCAAATTTAACTTCAAATGTCATTTGCTCACTTGTAATTCCTAAGTTATTAAGTAATGTTCCATCTACATTTAATTGTTCATTTTCAGTATAGTTAATTGTTCCTAAATCATTTAATATTACTGAAAAATCTATTATTCCCCCTTGATTTGCTATTTGAAGTTTTTCTCCTTTTGAATAAGTTTCTTGTGCTCCCTCATACTCTATTGTATCATTTATTTTGTATTGTTCTTGATATTCATATAGATTATTTTCTGCCTGTGATGGTCTATATATTTCTATATTTCCAATTGAGTTTTTCTTATCTATTTGAATATTATTTATAGTTATTTTTCTAATTATTGCTTCTTTTTTATATTTTGGATTTTTTTCTACTGCTATTTTTATATCATTATTTTGTACTACTTTTGTGCTATATCCATTTTCTACAATTTCTATATCTTGTGTTTTTGCACTGCTTACAACTACCATTTTTGATATTTTAAATGGTGGTATTGCTTCTCCTTCAACAGTATATTTATATATAATAAAAAATACTACTATTAATGCAATAATTATTAATAATATACTTATGTATAGAGCTTTGTTGAATTTTTTCTCTCCATATGTTTGCATTTTATCCTCCGTTTTTTCTTAAATTTTTAAAGAAATCTTTTAAAATATATTCACATTCTTTTTGCATTAGTCCTATTTTAGCATCAATTCCATATTGTTCTTTGTATTTTAATAATTTTTGTTCAATATTCTCATTACTTTTTGGATCTAATGTTCCTATATACACATTTTTTATTCTTGATGAAGCTATCGCTCCTAGACACATTGGACATGGTTCTAATGTTACATATATATCGCAGTCTAAAAGTCTCCAATTATCTAACTTTTTATTTGCTTTTTGTATTGCTATTATCTCTGCATGAGCTAATGCTGTTTTTTTTGTTTCTTTTAAGTTATGCCCTCTTGCTATTATTTTATTTTCTTTTACTATTACTGCACCTACTGGTATTTCTTGTTTTTCATAGGCTTTTTTGGCTTCCTTTAAAGCCTCTTTCATCCATTTTTCTTCCATTAATGCTCCTTTTTTTAAGTTTTGATTTTATAAAGTATTATTATAGTTGTAGGTTTCACAATATTTTTAAATTGAGTGTATATATTTTATCATATATATTTTAAAAAGTACACATTAAAATTGAAATTGTTTTTCAATTATGATATATTAAATCCATAAAACAATGTAACATATTATAAGATAATAGGAGAAAGATGAATATGGAAATTAATAATGAAAAAGATAAAGAAATAACTAAAATGAAGTACAAGTTTTTAAAAATGTCCAAAAGAAATATTCTTAAAATTATTACTTGCTGTTTTTGGGGCTATTTAACACTTTCATTAATTCTAACTTTACGAGAAGTTTTTTTGTCACCAGACTGGTCTCAAATTATAATGCAATATTCTAAAGCTGAAATAATTATAGAATGTATTTTTTTCATAATTACACGGTGTTATTTTACAAAATGTACAGATTATTTTAATATATTTAGGAGTTAAATTAGGAATAAAAAAATTTAAAAAAGATAAACTTTCAGAAATAGATTTTAAAAATTATCAAGGATATTATCGTGACATATTACAAAATTATTCACCTGCAGAATTGAGTTACATTGATAATTTTGAAATACAACCTAAAAATGATATTGTTGCATCACTATTATCACTAGAATTAAATAAGAAAATTTCTTTAGACGACAAAATACAAATTAATAGTGATACTAGAGAAAATATATCTTCTAATGAACAATATGTTTTAGATTGTGTAAAAGATGGTAAAATAACTAATTTTGATGAGAATATTTTTATAACAAAAGTTAAGGAAGATGCTATAAAAAACGGATTATTAAAAGAATCTAAAATAGAATGGAGAAATTTAAAAAAAGTTTTATTACTATGTATATCTTCTATAATTTTATTGATTTTTATTTGTATAATTTTATTTAATGATTTGATTAATAATCCAACTAATATTGCTGACTGGAAATTAGCTACACTTGCGTTTGCAATATTATTAATAGTCAATCTACCTATATCTTTAGCTGTATACTTTTATACATATATAGTAAAAACTAAAAATAATAATTATATTAGAACTAAAAAAGGTGAAGAATTAAATGAAAAGTTAGAAGGTCTACAAAATTACTTAAAAGATTTTTCTATTATGCATGAAAGAGATGAAAAAAGCTTAACTTTATGGCAAGACTACTTAATATATTCTGTAATATTTGAACAAAATACTAATATAATAAAAAACATTTGGGATAAATATGTAATAATATAAAATATTTGGGTATGGAAAATTAAGCAATTTAAGAATCTATTATGCATAATTGACTGGCTATTAAAACTTTTTATACTATATTCAAATTTACAATAATCAATACTATTCAAGTTTTCTCTTTCTAATTGTTTTAAACTCTTTTTAGGTGTTGGCAAATCTTCTGGCATAGTTCCACCCGCTTCTTTTATTGCTTTTCTTACAATCTTTCCAATCTTATTATGAGTTTTGCAAGCTTCCGTTTCACCTTGAATGTTATCTCTCTTTAATTTATCCTCTGTTTGTGCAATCCTAAATAAATTATTTGCAAGTTCAATACTTCCCATATTGTCTAAAATATCTTCCCTATATCTTAATCCTTTTCTTTTTGCAATGTCATCAGCTGTTTCTCCATTGGGGGAATTCTAATAAGGACAAAATGTTCTTATATTTTATTGTGTTAGATAGTCGAAGAAATATATAAATTATTTAGTCAAATTTGTAGTGAAAATCAATTTTAGGAGGTTTTAGTTATGGTGGAAATAACTTATCACAAAGAGGGGGATTATTTTATTCCTGACTTATATTTACAAAAAGAAGATTATGAAAGAGATTATATTATTGGAAAATATGGTCATTTAAGATTAGAATATTTAAAAAAACACAAAAAATCAGAATATACAATAATGTTTATGAATAAGACTTTAAGAAAGCATATTGTTGAAATTGATAAACAAGCCAAAAAAAGATTTGAAATACTTATGAAACAAATGTTAGAGAAAAATCCTATTGATGAAAATTTGAAAAATACAGACCCTTTAAAATGGTGTGGACTTATGAATAATTATAAAAATTCAGTTGAGCAAATTATATACAAGGAGTTGATTTACATATAAATAGTAAAAGTGAGTAGAATATGTTTTACTCACTTTCATTTAATTCTTTATTTGCCAAAATTGATACAATGACATCTCTTACAATTCTATCGATTTCTCTAGCATTACTAAACTCTTTTGAATTATTTAATAGTAATTTTTTTATATCCTTTTCTTCTAAAATTTTTTTCTGTTCATCACTCAAATAACTTAAATATTTTTCATAATTTTTTTCTATTATTTGTGTACAAGCTTTTTCATCAAATTTTTCAAAATGTACAAATCCGTCAAACCTATTATAAATAGGTATTCCCAAATTTTCCTTTATTTCTTCGATTGTTTCATAATTTGATGTACAGATAATAATAGAATTTTTTAATTCAACAGAATAATTTTTATCAATAAATATGCCTTCATCAAATAGTTGGTAAAATGCGCTGAAAAATAGAGAATTTGCTTTATCAAATTCATCTAAAAGTATAACATTTGTTTCACGATCTAGTAAGTCTTTAGCAAAACTAGTTTCTGTATGTTTATTTCCAAATAAGTAATTAGCAAATTCGTTATTTTGAAACATAGAAAATTGTTTTCTAAATATATTACCTCCAATTTTTGACGATATAAATTTTGCTGTTTCTGTTTTTCCTACTCCACTAGGTCCATAAAACATTAAAATCAAAGGTTTATTATCAAAAAATTCAAAAGTTGCTGAATATAACAGGTTTATTAATTTTATTTTAGCATCATTTTGCCCTATTATATTTTTTGAAAATTCCTTATTCATTTCCTTAACTGCCTTAATATTTATTTTTAAATATTTATATTTGTCTTCTATGCATTCTTTATTTTTCGATATTCTTTCATATACATTATTGGGTGGATTTTGTATATAAACATTATCAATATCAAAACGACTTAAAAAAGCTTCTAAATTAGATAATACCCACTCATTAACCATAGAATATTCATCTGAAAAAATAATTAGGTTCTCAATCTTTCCTATATTTTCACTTGTTTTTGTTTCAACACCCTTTAATTCAAAAGTTTTTTCTTCTTTTTGTACAATTTTTACCAATTCTGAAAATGTATAATATTTATCTAAATCATATCTTTTCAAAAACTTTTCCTTTGGTCCCCAATAAATAAATTTATTCATCTGCAACACCTGCCAAAATAACATCATATACATTTATTTTATTTTTGTTTTCTTCTTTATTTCCTAATATTTTGTCTGCTGTTATTTCATCTTCTATCATTTTTATTTCATTGTTTAAATCCAATTTATTTTTATCAATATTTCCTACTTTAACAGCATAGATATCCAAATTCATCTTTAAAATATCAGATAATTTATAATTACCTTTAAAAGTAGTATTGTTAAATCTCAAAACTAACATATTATTTTTTGCTTTTGAAACAACTTCTGTATATCCTTTTACATTTGTAAGTACTTTATCTAAAATTGTTAAATCTATCCCTTGATAATTTTTTGCACCATTTATCAATTCCATATATGGTGTATATAATTTGTAATAAGCCATAGAATTAGGATAAACATCTATTGTAATATTATTTAATATTTTTACCTTTTTATCTCTCTTCGCTTTCTTTATATAATCTGTAAGCACAGTATTGCTTAGAGTTGTTGTATGTGCTCTATTTAATTTGCCATCTGCTTCACCACCAACTCCAAAATTAGAATTAAATATGGCTTTCTTTATAAAGGACATTACCTTATGTTGAGAATCTGTGTCTAAAATATCTCCTAACTCAGCCGATAATTTTCCATCAAGATTTCCTGTTAATTTTGTTATGGTTTCTGTCACTTTTTTGCCCCCATCTTTTAGAACAATATAATCTATAGCCGATTCTTCATCAAAATAAACTATTTTTTGCATTTAATTTACCTCTCAAATTTTCTTTAATATATTTTCATACATCTTCATTAATTCTGCTACACAATCTGACTCAATCATTTTCTTCCAGTTAAAGCCATAGGCTTCCATTACTGCTTTATCATTTTCTTGATGTGCTTTTCTAAGCTCCCTTGGCATTGTTAATTCATCATATAAATCTGCTAGTGAACTATTTGGATATAATGCTCTTGCATCTAAAATTGCTTGTGCTGTTTTTTCTATTTTTTTCTTTTGTTCTTCTGTTGGATTACACCAAGGAAATGTATTATATACAACACTTGCACTATATCTATAATCACTTTTTATTCTTCCTGCTATTGCCCTAATCCACGAATTATGAACATTAGACGTTAATATCCCAAAGTCATACAATTCTGCTGAAGGAATCAATAAATTTGCATCTCCACAAATAGTATTAGCATCTATGTACCCTATTGGAATATATCTTCTATTTTCAGATGAATGTCTTGGAATAACTAAATAATTAGTACTTGGTTGCCTTATTTCTCCAAATAAGGTAGAAAACTCTGCTAATTTTCTTGTTGCTTCTCTATTACTATTAGCTCTCATTTTTTGTACATTTTGAACCGCTTCATATACTGGATTTACATTTTTTATTTCAGTAGGAGATATATCTTTTAACCACAAACACCATCTTCTTTTATTATGTAAAAATTCTGTAGCTCCAATAAATGGTTTAAACATTTTTTCAGCTTCTGGATATTGTAATAAAATCATTTCTTTTTTTTCATCATCATAGTCACTTAAATATCCTCCATCGTTTGGCATACTTCCAAAATCCATTTTTGCTTTATTACATATAGGCTTCTTTTGTCCAAGTATATACACATTTGGAGCATCTATTAAATATGGATTAATATTTGTAACTCTTTTAACTTTATCATTTTCATATAAATACTTTTCACTTCTCTTTAAAAATGAAAATCCTATTATTACACAATGTACATGTGCTTTTAGACTTGCTTCGCTATCCCATCTAAATGTTCTATAAGCAAAATTTATATTTACTCCTTTTTCTAGTATATCTTTCCAAAGTATTGCAACTTGTTCTCCCTGAGTTATTGAGTTAGTTGAAACAAAAGCCACCTCAATTTTAGTATTATCAATATAGTCAGTTGTTTTCCTATACCAACAACTAACATAATCTAAGTTTCCTGCTCCTTTTGTTCCTTTAAAAATATTGTTAATGTCTTCTTTTTGACTTTCATTCATTAATCTCGCACCTACAAACGGAGGATTTCCCATTATATAGTTTAATTCTCCATTTGGTATAACATCATTCCAATCAATTCTCAAAGCATTTCCTTCTGTTATATTTGTATATGATTTTAAAGGTAAGAAATCTAAAGTTATATGTAAAATATTTTCTGTTTCTTTCATCATTTGACTCTCAGCAATCCATAAAGCTGTTTTTGCAACAGTTACAGCAAAGTCATTTATTTCTATTCCATAAAATTGTCCTATTGAAACCTTTATTGGAGAAAAGTTTTCATCTCCCAATCCTATTTGTCCACCTGTAAGTTCATATATAACTTCATTTTCTAATTTTCTCAAAGAAAGATATGTTTCTGTTAAAAAGTTACCACTACCACAAGCAGGGTCAAGAAATTTTAAATTTGCAATTTTTTCTTGAAATTCTATAAGCCTTTTATTTTTCGTCTTAATAACTGTTGTTTGTTTTATTTCTTCTAATTCTTCTTTTAAATCATCCAAAAATAATGGGTCTATAACTTTGTGAATATTTTCTATTGATGTATAATGCATTCCACCTTTACGTCTTGTTTCTGGATTTAATGTACTTTCAAAAACTGCTCCAAAAATTGTTGGACTTATTTCACTCCAATCAAAATCTTCGCTTGCTTTTGATAATAACAACTCTTTTACGGTATCATTCAAATTCGGAATTTCTATATTTTCATCGGCAAATAAACCACCATTAACATAAGGAATTGTGATAGTTCTTCTTCCATATACGGATCTCTATTTTCTATTTTTGTATCTAATGTTTTAAATAATTCTATTAACGCTCGTCTTAAATCTCTAGCTTCAAAACGACTTAAATAGTCATGAAACATTAATCTTCTTCCAAATATTCCGCTATCTTCGGCATACAAACAAAATACCAATCTAACACAAAACATATTTAAAGATTTTAAAGTTTCATCTTTTTCTGGATTAATATACAGCTTTAATATTTCATCATATAATTTACCAACTAATTCTCCAGCTTGAATAGAAATTTCCATTTCTCTTTTTAAATGTTCATTTCCTGTATCAACTAAAAATTG
>CANQTN010000027.1 GCA_947626815.1 uncultured Clostridia bacterium
TGTTCGTCTATATTGAAATTATATATTAGGGGGTATTTTGTTGTCAAAGTTCATTTTTCATTTATTACAGGATGCTTTTTAAACTAAAGTCATACTTTGAGTATTAAAAATTAAATATACTAGTCCAACTATAATTGAGGCAGAAATACCAAATACTAAAACAGGACCTGCAACTGTAAACATTTTTCCACCAACACCCATAACATAGCCTTCAGACTTGTATTCCATAGCAGGTGATACAATTGAATTTGCAAAACCAGTAATAGGAATTAAAGAACCGGCACCTGCAAATTTTCCTATCTTATTAAATAAATTTAAACCAGTTAAAAAAGCAGATAATCCTATCAAAATAATGGAAACAATTGTACCAGAAGTTTGAGTATCAAAACCTCTTTCTTTGCATATATTAAGAATAATTTGACCAATAGTACAAATTAAGCCTCC
This sequence comes from uncultured Clostridia bacterium, assembly GCA_947626815.1. Lineage (GTDB taxonomy): Bacteria > Bacillota > Clostridia > TANB77 > CAG-508 > CAG-269. The sequence goes on from CANQTN010000027.1 coordinate 445, forward strand.
AACCCAAAAAGCATTGAAGCAATTTTTTAAAATAGGTGAGTTTGGAGATTTTTTATCTACATAATCTTGATAAGCTTGCTTTGTTTCTAATGGATTCATACGTACCTCCTAAATATAAAATTAGTATTTCTATTTAAAAAAGAAAATACTTCTTTGATAATAAATAGATAAAAATATATAAACTAATTATTATTTCTATTTAAATCAACAGTAAAACTAATATCTAAGTCAACAAAATATTCAGTAATTTTATTTCCATCTATAGTAGCACGTTGTTCTATAATTTTAACTTCTGATAAGTAATCAATTGACTTAGATGCCTCTTCAATTGCTTTAACTATAGCATCTTTCCAAGAAACATTAGAATTACCAGTAATTAATAAATGTTTTTTTATATCCATAAAACACCAAACCTTTCTTAAAAAATATAAATATAAGATTATCATGTCCGAAATTTAGAAAAAATATACAAAAGAAGTAGAAATTTTTATATAAAAATTATATAATTTAAAAAAGTAAAAAAAGGAAAAAAAGAAAGGAAAAATATGGTAGATAATATAAGAAAAATAATACTAGAAACATTATATGACATAGAAAAAAACGGAGCTTATTCAAACATAGCGCTAGACAAGCAATTAAAAAAATCAAGTAATAATAAAATAAAACAACTTGACAAAAGAGACAAAGGATTTATCTCACAAATAGTTTATGGAACAATCTCATGGAAATTAACAATAGATGAAATAATAAAAAAATATTCTAACATAAAAATAAAAAAAATATCTCCATGGATTTTAAACATTTTAAGAATGAGTATATATCAAATAATATTTTTAGAAAAAGTACCAAAATCAGCAGCTGTAAATGAAGGTGTAGAATTGGCTAAAAAATATGGACACAAAGCAAGTTCAAACTATGTAAATGCAATACTTAGGAAAGTAGAAAAAAGTGACTATGAAAACTTTTTTAGAATAGAAAACAAAATAGAAAGAATATCTAAAACGACATCAATGCCAGAATGGATAGTAAAAAAACTATTAAACCAATATTCAGAACAAAAAGTAGAAGAAATATGTAAAAATTCAAATATAAGACCAAAACTTTACATTAGAATAAACCAATTAAAAACAAACAAACAAGAAATTATACAAGAACTAAACAAAGAAAAAATAAAAACAAAAGAAACAGATTTAGAAGACTTTATAGAAGTAAAAGAAATAAAAAATATAGAAAAATTGCAAAGTTTTCAAAAAGGTATGTTTACAATTCAAGACAAGCAAGCAGGAAAAATACCTATTATATTAAATCCAAAACCGAATGAAAAAATTTTAGATGCATGCAGTAGTCCTGGAGGAAAAACAACATATATGGCAGAATTAATGAAAAATCAAGGGAAAATTTGGGCATGGGATATACATGAACATAGAGTAGAACTGGTAAAAAATGTAGCCAAAAGATTAGGAATAAAAATAATACAAGCAGAAGTAAAAGATGCAACAATATATGAAGAAAAATATATTGAATATTTTGACAAAATATTATTAGATGTACCATGCTTAGGACTAGGAGTATTAAAAAGAAAACCAGACATAAAATGGCAAAGAAAAGAAGAAGATATAGAAAAAATAACACAAACACAAAAACAAATACTAGAAAATTGTTCAAAATATCTACGAAAAGGGGGAGAACTAGTTTATTCGACTTGTAGCATTTTAAAAGAAGAAAATGAAGACATTGTAGAAACATTTGTAGAAAAAAATAAAAAATTTGAAATAATAGAAATTTTTTCTACATATCAAAATGAAGATACAGATGGATTTTTTATCTGCAAAATGCGAAAAATTCAATAAAAAATCAATATTACAATAATATTACATTTGTATTACAAGTATGTTAAAAATATTGACTTTTTAGTAAAAAAATATAAAATATAAATATGCTTGGATAATAAGAAAAAATATACAAGTATGCTTTTTAGATAATCTGCAAAAAATATATAATAAAATAATAAAAAAAGGAGAAAATAATGGCTATTTCAAACTGTTTAGGGTTATATATAGAAGAAAACTTAATAAAATATGCAAAAGTATCAAAAGACCATGATACACTAAAAGTAGAAGCATTTGGAATTAAGTTTTATGACAAAATTGAAGAAGCAATAAATCAAGTAATACAAGAAACATATAGTCAAAAAACTCCAATAAGTATAAACATGTCACAAGAAATGTATCAATACTATAATATGTTTGCATTACTTACCAAAAAAGACTTACAAAAAGCAGTAAAAACAGAATTTGAATCATACTGCGCAGATAAAGGATATAATCCAAATGTATTTGAAACAAGATTTGCCGTAGTTGATAACCAAGAAGGAAAAGATGAAATAAGAGTCATTCATATAGCAGAAAACAAGATAGAGCTAAACAAGCAAATGGAAAAAGTAGAAGGATATAAAGTATCTAATATAACACCAATATCAATGGCCATACCAAACTTAATTAATCCAGAAACAAAAGAAAACTATTTAGTAGTAAATATAGAAGAAGAAACAACAGTAACAACAGTATTAGATAACAAAGTTTATAATGTAGAACAAATAGAGGAAGGAAGTAAAGACTTTTTAATAAAAATAAATGCAAAAGAAAATTCATATTCAAAATCATATGAAATATGTAAAAATACAACAATATATACATCAGAAGGAAAAGAATTACAGGAAGACCAATCAGCATATCTAGAAGACATTATGCCAACATTATTTTCAATAGTAGAAAAAGTAAAAAAAATAGTAGAAAACTATGGTGATAAAATAAAAAAAATATTCATTACAGGAACAGCAGCATTAATCAATAATATTGACTTATACTTCCAAGAAAATATAGAACAAGTAGAATGCGAAATATTAAAACCACATTTTATACATGCTGTAAGAGACATTAGTGTAAAAGACTATATAGAAGTAAATAGTGCCATTTCACTAGGACTAATGGGCGTAGGAGAAGGTTTAACAGGAATTAACTTTAAAGCACCATCAATTATGGAAAATTTACCAAGCTGGCTATCAATAGATATAGACTTTGGAAAATCAAAAGAAGGAAAAAAGGCAAAAGAAAATAAACTAGGATTTTTAACATGGGATTTAGGAGAAAAATTAAGTATTTTAGAAGTTAACTTAATTAGAACAGTAGCAGGATTAATAGCATTAATAGTAATATATACGATTTTTTCTGCAGTGCTAGCTAAACAGATAGAAATAAAAGACAAAGAAGCACAAGAATCAATTGACTCAACAAACAAACAAATTGAATTAGCAAATAGTGATAATAGTAAAATAAACAGTAAAATAAATGAATATGACACAATGATAAAAAGTTTAGAAGAAATGAATAACAAATTAACAGACAGAAATAGAACAAGAAATGCAATACCAAATTTATTAAATCAAATAATGTCAATAATACCAGAAAATGTGCAATTAACATCGATTGGAAATACTACAGGTACACATATTGTTATAAGTGCACAATCTGACAGATATGAACAACTAGGATTTTTAACAGCCAAAATAAAAACAGATGTAATTTTAACAAATGTAATATCAACAGCAGGACAAAAAGAAAATAGTGTAGTTACTATTACAATAGAAGGAGATATACCATGAGAAAAATATTAATTTCAATTTTAATTGCATTATTGTTAACATTAGCAACTTTTATTGCAATACAAGGATTTGAAATAGGACCAATAAAAGTACTTAGCTATACTGGAATAAAAAATGAAAGCATAAAATTAGATGAAAAAATACAAGAAGCCAGCAAAAAAGTAGAAAAAGACTATAAAAACGCAGTAAGTACTGTAAAACAAAATGCACAAAAATTAGAAGAAAAGCAAAAAGAATATGAAGATATGACATTAGCAAACTCAGAGCAAGATGTAATGTTAGCTAATAAAATTTCAAAATACGAAGTAGAAAAACTATGGACAAAACTTGGAACACATGCTACAACAGAAGGCATAACACTAAAAATTGACATAATAAGCACAGGACAAACAATTGAAATACAAAAAGACTCAATAAAACTATATGATTTGCAATTTACAGCAAATGGAACTTATATATCAATAACTGATTTTATATCAGACATTGAAAATGATAGTGAATTAGGATTTAAAATAGAAGAATTTACATTAATACCAACAGGTGCAGCAACAGATGAATTAAAAGCAACTTTTAAATGCAAAAATATAGGTATAACAGAAATGTCAAATGCTACACCAATAAGTAGTCCTGCAACTACACCAGCAAGTGCATCAACAAGTGAAACAACAAATCAGACAAAAAATGAATCAACATCAACAGACACAAAAAATTAAAAAGGAGATATAATAATGGCAAAGACAATAATAAAAGAGTTAATTATAATATTACTACTATGTTTAGCTATTATATTACTATTAGGAATTTTATTATATGAATATGTACCAATGGCGAAAACAGTGCCAAATACAGTATCTTATGTAACACCAGAAGATATAAAAAAAGAATTGGCGAAAACTCAAGAAGTAGAAGAATATAATATTGTAAATACTTATGAAGTTAATGCTAATGACTTAAATAATTATAAAAAGATACAAAACTATAGACCAGGAAAAGCCAATCCATTTTCTAGTTATGCAGTATCACCAGACAATGGAGGAAACACTGGAAATAATAATTCAGGAGGCAGTTCAACAGGAAACAATTCTACAACAGAAGGAACAACTGGAAATGGGCAAACACAACAACCAACACAAAGTTCTGGAGGAAAGTTCTTCAATGATAAAGGTACAAAATAAGTTATTAATATTATATTGAGTAAAGTAAAATCTCAATATAAACTCAATATTTAAATCAAAAGAAAAGGAGGAGTATGATGAAAAAAAATCAAGATGGTATTACACTAATTGCTTTAGTAATAACAATCATAGTGTTATTAATTTTAGCAGGAGTCTCAATTGCAATGATTTCTGGACAAGATGGAATATTAGGGAAAGCAACTAATGCAGCAGAAGAGACTACTTTGGAGACAGCAAGAGAACAGGCTAATTTGGCTGTTAGTACGGCATTAGCAGATTATTATGAGGCAAAATACAATCCAAAAACAAGTACAACTGTATCAGATAAATTTACAGAATGGGCAACTAGTTATTCATGGCCAGAAGATAACAAGTACTTTAAAGTTGAGAATGATGGCAAAACAATAACTTTGAAACCAAAAGGATTGGATGCTACCAAAAAAACATACACTAAAGAAGTAAAAGGTACGATTGACGACTATGGAGGTATAAAATGGGATGATAAAGAGTCAACCCAAGGTACGGAGACGAGTAGTGAAAGCGAAGGGTAAAGTGACTAATAAGCTTACTTTCAAAAAATGCGAAAAGTCATACAAAAACAACAGGTATTAAAAAATAAAGAAAATAATAATTTAGTTATTAATATTATATTGATAAAACAATTCAATATAAATATAAATATAAAATCAAAAGAAAAAGGAGGAAATATGATGAAAAAAAATCAAAAGGGTATTACATTAATAGCCTTAGTTATCACAATAATTGTATTATTAATTTTAGCAGGAGTTTCAATTGCAATGATTTCTGGACAGGATGGGATATTGGGAAAAGCAAAAACTGCAGCTGATAAAACAACTATAGAAACAGACAGGGAACAAGCAAATTTGGCAGTTCAATCAGCATTAGCACAATACTATGAAGAAAAATATGCTGAAAAAAGTGATGACACAGCTAATGGTTTTTTACACTGGATTACATTAAAAAGTAATCATGAGTATCTACAACCAACTGGTTCAGACACATATTACACAGTAACAGGTTGGGCTAGCGATGATACTCTTACTAGTGAAGGGACTGTGGAAATTACTGTTGCTTTGAAACATGGAAGCGAGACTGGTAAAGTTACGGACAGTGGTACTATTGATTGGAACGCAGAGTAATTAAATCAAATTGATTGAATGCATATTAACGTAGTGATCATTAGCATTTAAATAAAAAGTAAATATAAGCCATACGCACACAAAGTGTGTATGGCTTATATTTAAAAATAAGCAAAAGGAAACAAAAAATGGAAATATTTTTTTATATAGTTTTATTTATAATAGGAACATTATTTGGAAGCTTTTATACATTAGCAGTATATAGAATTCCAAAAAAACAAGATATTACACATACACACTCATATTGTCCTAATTGCAATCATAAATTAGGATTTTTAGACTTGATACCAATATTTAGTTATATATTTTTACTAGGAAAATGCAGATATTGTAAAGAAAAAATAAGACCAAGATATCTTATATTAGAAATACTATCAGGAGCAATATTTGTGTTATTAGCGTATGTCATGAAATTAAATTATAACACACTAACAATAAGTAAACTAATACAATATAGTTTTATAATACTATATATAACATTTATAATTTTAATTTCTGGAATAGATAAAGAAAACAGAAAAATAGACAAATATGTATCAATTTATGGAATAGTAATATCTATTATGTATATGATATATCTATGCATAGTAGAACAAGCTAATATATATAGATATGTAATATACCTAATATTATATATAATCATTTTAATATTAGACACAATAACACTAAGATGGCGTGCAAGAAATACATATTTAGCAGGAATTTTTTTAATGTTAATTACAATGGCAATATTTACAGAAGAATATGTTACAGCAAATGCAATATTATTTACGCTTTTATCAATATTTTTCCACATTTTAATATATAAAATAAAAGTTCAAAATAGAAGACAAAGAAAATCAGATGCACAAATTGCCAATACAATAAGTATAGGATTTTACCTAGGAGTTGGAAATATAGCTATGTTAATGTTAGTATTATTTCTTGGCAATTACATAATATAAAATCCATTATAAATGTAAGGAGGAATGATGCAAAATATGCAAATAAAAAGCGAAAAAGGAATAGCGGTTACTGACATAGCAATATCAGTAATAGTAATATTTACATTTATAACACTAATTAGTACACTAGCATATCGATTTAATACATCAAGCAAAGAATTAGAATTAAAATCAAAAGCAATAACACTAGCTGTGCAAGAAATTGAAAAATTAAGAAAACAAACATTAAGTGGGATAACTAGCTATTTAACATCAAATAACATGAAATACGGAAAAGACGAAAGTTCTGCACCATTGCAAGAAATTACAGGAAAAGACGGATTTTATAGAAAAATAATTTTACAAGACTATCATGATATCGATAACACAAAAGAAACAGGAATTGTAAAAAGAGTAAAAGTAGAAATTCAATATAAATTCAAGAAAAAAATAGAATCAGTAGAACTATGGGCAATGATATCAAAATAAGAGGAGAAAATAATATGAAATCACAAAAAGGTATTACATTAATTTCATTAACAGTATATATTATATGTATAACAGTTGTAGTAGCTACAATTTCAATGATCAGTTCATTTTTTTTCTCAGATATAAATGAAACAACTAAAAATATAGACCCTCTTTTAGAATACACAAGATTTACGGAATTTTTTACAAATGAAATAAATAAAGAAAATATATCAGTAACAGAATGCCAAAATAATTATATTTTATTCAGTAATGGCTCACAATACACATTTATTAATGATCAAGGAATCTACAAAAATAAAATAAAAATATGCAAACTAGTAAAAAAATGCACATTTGAATATAATTCGAGTAATAAAATAGTAACAGTAGACATTACAATGAAAAATGGTGAAAATCAAAATATACAATATACAATTAAAAATTAGTAAATTTATGTAATTAAAAAAAAATGGACAAAACTAATTAAATTTATAGTATAATATAATTATACTTAAAACAATCTTCAATAAAAAAGGAAAAATACGAAAGAAGGGAAAAATATGGATACTAAAAGAAGACAACCTCTAGGTGTAGAATTAGTAAAAAGAGGAATTGTAGGAGAAAGGGATATAGAAAATGCACTTAGATATCAAAGAGATAATCCAAACAAGAGATTAGGAGATATACTTTATTTATTAAATGCAGCTGAACCAAATATTTTAATTGAAGCAATAGGAGAAATTATCGGAGAAAAAGGAATTTTATTAACACCAGAAAAAATAAAAGTAAGAGTAATGGATTATTTTTCTCTAGATATAGCAAAACAAAATAAAGTAGTTCCTTTTGAAGTAGCAAACCGGAAAAATTAAAGTATGTTTTGCAGAAACAGTAAATAACAAAAATATGAACACAATAAGGCTATTACTTTTAAATAAAGGATTAGTAATGGAGCCATACATTACTTTTGCAAATGAAATCGATAAAATATTAGAAACAATGGAAGGAGAAGCAACATCCGATTTTGAGGAAGAGGCAGATAGAAGTGATTCAGTAATTAGTTTAGTTGATAGTATAATAAAAACAGGAATTAAAAGAAGAGCAAGTGATATTCACATAGAACCAATGGCAAATATAGTAAGAATAAGATATAGAATTGATGGTGAATTATTTACAGCTGCAAAAATAAGAAAAGAAAAACAGGCTCAAATAGTAGGAAGATTAAAAGCAATATCTAATATGCATCAAGAAAAGCAAGAATCACAAGATGGTAGAATTTTATTATATGATGACTACAACATACGTGTATCCACACAACCAAATGTGCATGGAGAAAAATTTGTTTTAAGGTTACTAAAGAAAAACGCAAATATAAAAAATATTTTTGACTTAGGTTTTCCAGGAACAGAAAAAACATTAAATAAAAGTATAAATAAAAGAAATAGTTTAACAATTATTGCAGCACCAACAGGAGAAGGAAAAACAACTACATTATATAGTATAATGGACTATTTAAATAAACCAGAAATAAACATAACAACAATAGAAGACCCAGTAGAAATAAGAATTGAAGGTTTAAATCAAATTGAAATTGAAGAAAATAAATCATCATTTTCAGATGCATTAAGAACTGTGCTAAGACAAGATCCAGATATTATTTTAGTTGGAGAAATAAGAGATAAAGAAACAGGAGAAATTGCAATTCAAGCAGGACAAACAGGACATTATGTTTTATCTACAATACATACAATTGATAGTATAGAGGTTATAACTAGATTAAGAAAAATGGGACTTTCTGATTATGATATATCTAGTACACTTGCAACTTCAATTTCTCAAAGATTAGTTAGAAAAATATGTCCTAAATGTAGACAAGAAAGAAAATTCAGTGAAGAAGAAAAAAATATTATAAACCAAATAGGAGATAAATATAATATTAAATTTGATTTAAGTAAAACAACATATACAGCAGTAGGATGCAAATATTGCAATAATACAGGATATTATGACAGAATAGGAATATTTGAAGTTTTAAATATAACAGATGAAATAAAAGAATTAATAATCACAGGAAAATCTAGTTTAGAAATCAGAAGAAAAGCCTTAGAGCAAAACTATAGACCATTAATAGTAGATGGGATTAACAAAATAATAAATGGATATACCACTCTAGAGGAACTAAACAAAAAATTAGTAATAACGTAATAAAAAACTAAGGAGGAAATTATGAATGTTAATAAACTGATAGATAAAGCAATGGAAATGGACGCATCTGATATACATTTAATTTGTGACAATAAACCAATGTTTAGAATTGCACGAAGCTTAATTCCAGTTCCAGATACTAAAATATTAACACAACAAGATATGGCAGAAATATATGATTTTTTAGTAAAAGGTAGTATTGAAAAAGATCAAGTTTTTAATACTACAAGAAGACTAGATACATCTTATGAATACAGAGACATACGTCTAAGAGTAAATATTTCTTTAGCAAGTGATGTGCCACTTTGCACATTAAGACTAATAAAAAATGAACTGCCAAGTTATGAATCATTAGGAGTACCAGATATTGTAAGAAGAATGACATATCAACCACAAGGGCTAATATTAGTTACTGGAAAAACAAACTCTGGTAAAAGTACTACTTTAAGTGCATTAGTAAATCATATAAATGAAAATCAAAACAAAAAAATATTAACATTAGAAAACCCAATAGAATATAAACATCATTCTAAAAAATCATTAATAGTACAAAAAGAAGTAGGAAAAGGTGCAGATGCTTTAACATTTAGTGATGGCGTTAAAAACTCTTTAAGAGAGGACTGCGACATTTTAGTAATAGGAGAGATTCGTGATAAAATAACTATGGAAGCAGCAATAGAAATGGCAGAATCAGGACACTTAGTTATTGGAACATTACATACAAAATCATGTGCAGAAACAATCGATAGAATGATAAACTTCTATGAAGTAAGAGATCAAGCAAGTGTTAAATACTTATTATCAGCTTTATTAAAATTAGTTGTATCACAAAGATTATTACCAGGAGTAGATGGAAAATTAGTATTAGTACCAGAAGTAATGGTAGTTGATAATATAGTAGCAGGTATCATTCGTAAAGAAAAATTAAGTATATCAGAAATAGAAGATGCAATTCAAAGTAATTCGGAAAAGGGAAGTATAGGATTAATAAATTCTTTAGCAGAACTCTTTGTAGCTGGAAAACTTACATTAGAACAAGCAAAAGCTCAAATTGAAGAAAAGAATTTAGATACTTTGAATAGAACTATTATGCAATTAAAAATAAAACGAGGATAAAACTAACAAAAAATATAGGAGGAAAAGTAAATGCCTGTATATATATACAAAGCTATAACTAAAACAGGGTTAGTAGTAAGAAATAGAGTAGAAGCACCCAGTAGGCAAGCAGTAATTAGAGGTCTAAAAAATAGTAATATTTTGCCAATTTCAATTGAGCAAGCAGCATATCATTCAAAAAAACAAGTAAACAAACAAAGAAAAAATATTACAAATATTGAAGAAATAATGAAAGACATAAGCACAACAAGATTAGGAAACAAAAAAACAACACTAACAAACAAAGAAAAAATTAACCTATATTTTGCAAAAACAGAACGTATAACCCAAAGAGATTTAGTTGTATTTACACAAAATTTTTATTTATTAAAAAAGGCTAATTTTAATAACATACATGCATTAAACACTATTATACAAGGAACAGAAAACTTATCATTTAAAGGAATTTTAGAAGACATTTTAGCACGGAGTTGAAGCTGGAGATAATATGTATACAACAATGGAATATTATTCTAACATATTTCCATACATATATGTAAATATGATAAAAGTAGGTGAGCTATCAGGTTCACTTACAAAATCATTAGAACAAGCAGTAAGATATCTAGATGAAACAGAAGAATTAAATAGAAAATTAAGATCCATATTAATACCAAACATTGTACAATTTGTATTATTATTAGTAATGCTTGTAGCTGGAACATTAATAGCAATACCAGCAATACAACATGTATTTGATGAATTAGGAACAGAAGAGAAATTACCAGAAATAACATTATGGTTTGCAGACTTCCTGGACAAAGTCATACTGTACTGGTACATACCTGTCGCCATAATACTTATAATTGCAGGAGCAATAATTTTCTATGTAAATACTCCAAAAGGAAAATACAATTATCACTATTTTAAATACAAAATGCCAATATTTGGTGAATTAATATTTGCAATTGACTTTTCAAGACTAATGAAAGCAATGTTATTAAACTTAAAAAATGGAATGAGAATACAAGAGTCCATGGAAGTAAGTAAAAATGTAGTAAAAAATTATGTTATGTTATCAATAATAGAAACATCAATAAACAACATATTAATAGGATCATCTTGGGTAGAACCTTTTGAAAAATCAGGATTAGCAAAACCAATGATGACAGAAATGTTAAAAATAGGAATGCAGACAGACTTAACGGAAATGATGGAAAAATTGGTAGAATATATGCAAATAGACATAGATATTATAATGGAAAAAGTCATGAAAGCATTACCACAAGTTATATATGCTATAGTAGGAGTAGTATTAATATTCTTCGTATTGGTAGTATTAGTACCATGCATTCAAGTTTACATGGGTAAATTCTTATTCTCAGCATATGGAGTTTAGGAATCAGGGAACGTTTTTCTTTTCCTTTGTAGCAAGGATTAGATTACGTTTCTTTTTTTTATATTCTAGGAAAGTCATAGTTAAAAAAACGATAGACTTTCCGTAGAAGATAAATATGCGAAGTTTAAATTTTCTTAAAAGTTTTACTTTTTAGAAAATGTTAATTTCGTTTTTTATATTCTAGGTTTATAGGTAAAACCTTAATTAAAAACCTAAATATATTATACAAGGATGAATATAAATAATGAAAATTGGAATAGATATAGGAGGAAGTCACATAGCAATTGGCATAGTAGATGAAACAGGAAGAATTATAGAAAAAATTGAGAAAAGATTAACAAGTATAGAAAAACAAAATATAAAAAAATCCATAGAAGAAATAATTACTACAAATGTACATCAATACATGGAAAGATATGATATAGAATCAGTTGGAATTGGAGCACCAGGCTGGACAGAAAATGGAGTAATGATAAAATCTGGAAAACTAGAAATAAATAATTATCCAATTATTGAAACATTACAAGAAAAAATAAATTTACCAATAAAAATAAAAAATGATGCTAAATGTGCAGCAATGGCAGAAAACAAATATGGATGCTTAAGAGATTATAGTAGAAGTTTGTTTTTGACATTAGGAACTGGAATAGGAGGAGCAGTATTTTATGATAATAAACTATTAAATGGTGGAAAAAAGCCAGGATATGAAATTGGTCATATGGTAATTCAAAAAGATGGAATACCTTGTAATTGTGGAAGAAAAGGCTGTTTTGAAAAATATGCTTCTATGAAAACATTAAAAAATAATTTAAGAAATATGCTAGGACTTGATGAAACTAGCAGAGGAGAACAACTACTAGATATAATTAGAAAAAATAAACCAGAAAATGAAAATTATGAAATAGTAGAAAATACAGTACAAAATTATATAACTAATTTAAGCATAGGAATAGAAAATCTTATTAATATTTTTGAACCAGAAATAATAGGCATAGGAGGCAGTTTTGTATATTTTGAAGATGTTTTATTACCAAAATTAAAAGAAAAAATAGTAAGAAAAGATATTCCAATCGAGGCAGCTATTTTAGGCAATGATGCAGGTATTATAGGTGCAACTTTAATTTAAATAAAAATTCAATTCAAATAAAGAAAAACGAGAATGCCCCTTATAATTCTCGTTTTTTTACGTTATAATTTCTTGATTAAGTTGTGCTACTGCATATTTAATTTTTTGTTGATAAATTTCTAATTTTGATAATCGTATTCCATATAATTTATAATTTTTGATATTTTCATTATAGTGATTATTTAGTATCCTTTTTATTTTGAATTCACGATTTTCGACTGCGTTTACAATTTCTTTTAGCTCTTGTGAAATATCTTGAGTATATTTTTCAAATTTTTCATCCATAACTGCATATACTTTTTCAAATTTTTTATCAACTTCTGCAAATTTTTCATCCATAACTGCATATACTTTTTCAAATTTTTTATCAACTTCTGCAAATTTCTCATCCATAACTGCATATATTTCTGAAAATTTTTGTTCATATGCTGTAACCTTCTTGTTTATATCTTTTACTTGCATCAAAATTAAGTTTAAAGTTTCTTCCATTTTTTTATCACCTCACTTCCTAAATTTATTATTCAATTAAACTTTCTTCTAATATTAAAATTATATTTTTAATTGTAATATAAAAAAATTAATACGTCAACAATTTTTACACAAAATTCACCTTTGAAATTTTCTATTATCAGAAAAAGATGAATTGCAAAATATTACTTTTTGAATTTACTTTTAAAATTTACGTGTTACAGAAAAATTTGAATTCAAAAAATTAAAGCAACAAAATCAACATAAAAAAATAGACACATATAAAAATCAAATATATAATGTTA
>CANQTN010000028.1 GCA_947626815.1 uncultured Clostridia bacterium
TGTTACATTTCCTTGTCCATCTATTCTTACATTATATCCATCTACTACAAATTTCAAACATCCTCTTAGTTTTTCATCTTCATCATTTTGCAAATAATATTTTGGTTGTTCTTCTAGCTCATTTCCAAAGTTGTTCTTTATATTTGTTGTTAATTCATCCATGTCTATCTTTCCTGTTGTACTATATGATCCATATACTTGAATTTGTGCCTTCTCTTTTATTGCTTCTTTATTTGTCCTATCTACTGCTGTTGCTGCTTTATTTAGTATTCCATCTTGTCCTGATAGCGTTGATAAAGTTACTCCTACTAATATTAACAATACTATTATTGTTATTACCAATGCTATTAATGTTATTCCGTTTCATTCTTTCTTTTTGTTTTTTTATTTTTCTTATAGTATTTTTCTTTTCTTTCATTTTTTTCCTCCGTTTTATTTATTTTTAACTTAACAAGCTTTTTTACTATTAATTTTTATTCTTCTATTTTATTTTTACATTATACTTATGTCAATTTATTATAACTTATTTTTTCATATATCTATAAGTAAAAAAAACGGTATTAACATTTTTTTAACAAATCTTTTTAGAAAATTTAAACTCCACATATTAATCTTCTAGTAAAAATCTATCGTTTTTTAACGATGTCTTTCCTAGAATATAAAAAAAGTACTAGATTTGTATTGAATTAAAAAAATGTCAAATTTTTTTAATTCAATACAAATCTAGTACTTAAAATCCATACTAAAAATTAAGAATATATCCTACACAACGTACAAAGCAATCCTAAAACCGAAGTCCGCGTTGGCTGTCAAAAAATCGGCTTCAAGTCGTGTTGAAGATGGACGAACATCCCCATCACTGCCATAACCGCCACCTCTACGAACACGACTATTGCTATTGTAAGCTTCCATTGTCCATTCATATACATTTCCTGCCATATCGTAAATGTTTTTTTCTGCATAAACCTCATCTGATCCTGTGTAGGCTGGATTATTACTACCATCTGCATCTACATAATTTCCTTTTTCTGTGCTATTTCTTACATATGCGCCCACATCACAATTACCTTCTAAATATTTACTATCAAAAAATTGCATTGTTGCATCCCATTGTATCCCATATATTAATGTACTTGTTGCTGAATTTTTCCATTCTTTTCCTTCTTTAAATTCTTTTGCTTTTTCTACTGCTCCTCCTGTAATATCAGACATACTACTTCCCCATTTTATACTGTTATATACTGGCTTATTTTTTTGTACTACTACGGTATCATTATCTCCTTTTCCTGCTTCATATCTTCCTATATAAAATCCTCCATATTTTTCTACACTTGCTACCATTGCATCATATTCTTCTTGTTCTGTTGTATATCCATCTTTGTATGGTTCTGAACACTTTGTTAAGTAAGATTGCTTTAAATTACTTGAATATCCTTCTATTACTTTAAAATTGGCCTTATTTGGCACTGGTACCCATACAAATTCATTTCCATCATCATCTTTTATTACTAATCCATTTTCTATTTTTTGCTCTCCTTTCACTTCTGATACCTTAAATCCTGCTGGTACTGTTGCTACATTTACTCCATCTGAATAATTGTATTTTTCTGTTTTTGTTACTTTTTCATTAGCTTTAACTGAAGCTTGTACTGCTGTCTCTGATATCACTATTGAAAAACCATCATATTCTACTACAGCTGGCAAGCTACTTATTTTATTTTCTGATGTTAATGCATTTCCTTTATATTTTATTCCACTTAAGTTATCCTCTAAATTCTTATTTAAATCTTCTATGTCTAATTCACCTTTATTATTATAACTTCCCATCACTTCTACTTGTACAGTTTCTTCTACTGTCATTTTATTCGTTTGATCTGCTGCTTCTGCTGCTTTATTTAATATTCCATCTTGTCCTGTTAATGTTGATAAAGTTACTCCTACTAATATTAACAATACTATTATTGTTATTACCAATGCTATTAATGTTATTCCGTTTTATTCTTTCCTTTTTATAGCATTTTTTGTTTTCATCTTGCTCAAATATTTCCTTTTTCATCTGTATTTTTCCACCTTTCTTCCATTTTGCTCTTTGGTATACTTTTCATTCGTTTAATTTTAAATATGTTATTTGCATACACCTGCTATACATAATAACAAACTACTTTATTAAAGTACATGATAAAATTTCCGAGTCTTTGCGGTTTTAAGCAGAATAGAATTATTACTAATCTCCTTGTTCTTCATAATTTACTTTAAATTCTGCTTTAAAAATTGGTCTATTTTCAAACAAAGCAAATGCAATAATATTTGCTATACAATAAATTACAATTGTTATAATCAGACTCACAACATTTATCCAACACGTAGTATACTTAAAACTATTAATATTATTTACCTCCTTTTGTCTATTTCATATCCAATTCTATATAAAATTCTACTCCATTTTCTTTATTAACTACACCATACATATTTCCATAATTACTCATAATTGCTTTTACAAAAGAAAGTCCTATCCCTGTTCCACCTTCTTCACGATTTCTTGCTTCATCAATTTTATAAAATCGATTCCAAATTCTAGTAATATTCTCCTCATCTATACAATTTCCTGTATTAAATACTTTAATCATAACCTTATTACTATCTAAATTTACTTCATTTGTTATTTTTATATATTTTTCTCCATTAATTTCTTGTACATTTTTTATAGCATTTGTTAAATAATTGCTTATTACCTGTTCAATATAAAAATCATCTGCAAAAACATTAATTTCATCTACATTTTCTATCTGAATTTTAACTTGCTTTTCATTTAACATTACTTGTGATTTACGTACAACTTCTTTTTCTAATTCTACGATATTAAATTTTTTGTCCTGAAATTCTCTCTTACCATATTCAAGTTTCATTAATTCTAATAGCTGTTTTACTAGTCTATCCATTTTATTAGTTTCATCTAATATAACTTCTGCATAAAATTTTTTACTTTCTTCATCTGAATTTACATTTTCTACTAAACCTTCACTATATCCTTGTATTAAAGCAATTGGAGTTTTTAATTCATGTGATACATCTGATATAAAACTTTTCCTCATTTCATCTATTTTAGATTTTTCTTCTATATCTTTTTCTAGTTCAATATTTGTTTCTCTTAATTGTTTTATTGTTTTTTCCAATTTATCTGACATAGCATTTATACTTTTTCCTAAATTATTAATTTCGTCATCTGCATCTGTTATTCTATATTTTTTACTAAAATCCAAATTTGACATTTTTTTTGCAATATCATTTAATTCTGATATAGGATCTCCAAATTTTCTAGATACATATGACACTATTACAGCTGAAATTAAAATAGTAAGTCCTGCCATTAAATATAAGAAGTGATTAGATATTTTTACACTTTCTTCTATTACAGTAATTGGTATCCTTATATATAATAAATATCCATTATCTAAAACTGCTGATAATAAAATATATGTAATCCCATTTTTAGTATCTTGCATTCTCATTATTGTATATCTATCATTTTCTTCTATGATTTTGCTGGTATTTGTATAAATCCTTTTGGCCATTTCATTCATCTGACCTAATGTTGAAAAAAAGTCCTTATTTGAAGTATATATATTAATATTTTGATCATTTTTTATTAAAATATCAAAATTATTATTAATAGCAATTTTTTCTAGTTGTGATTCTAAATCTATACTTTGCGAGTTGTTGTAAAAGTCATTTATTTTTTCATACACAGATTTTAATGACTTTGTTTTACTATATAAAAAGAATTGCCCAAAAACAAGATTATTTACTAATATCAAAAATATAATAATTAATAAAATAATTAATGATAACACCATAAACAGCCTTACTCTAACAGATTTTAATGCATTTTTTAATTTATTCATTTATGTTTTATCCTTTCTATTTCATTTCAAATTTATATCCAATACCTCTTATCGTTTTTATAAACCTACCTTTTTTTCCAAGTTTATGTCTTATCTTTTTTATATGGCTATCTATAGTTCTAGAATCTCCGTAATAGTCATAGTTCCAAACATTATTCAATATCTTGTCCCTTGATAGTGCAATATTTTTATTTTCTATCAAATAAACTAAAAGTTCATATTCTCTTAAACTAAGTTCTATATTTTTTCCATCTACTTTAACCGTTCTTCCATCTTTATCTATTTCAATACCTGCATAGTCTTTTATATCTGTTTCATTTTTATTTATTCGTTTTAAAATCGCTTCTACTCTTGCTACTAGTATTTTAGGGCTAAACGGTTTAGAAATGTATTCATCTACGCCTAATTCAAATCCGAATAATTCATCTTGTTCTTCTCCTCTAGCAGTTAGCATAATAATTGGTACTTTGGATTCTTGTCTAATTTGTCTTAATACAGACCATCCATCTAATTTTGGCATCATTACATCTAACAAAATTAAAACTATTTTATTTTTATTTTCTCTATATATTTCTAATGCTTGTTCACCATCTTCAGCTTCTAGTATGCTATAACCTTTTACTTTTAAAAAGTCTTTTATTAATTTTCTCATTCTTTGTTCATCATCTACTACTAGTATACAATTATCATGCATATCTCTCACTCCTATTTTGTTTTTTTCTTATATTATAAAAACAAATTATGTCTTTTATGTGAATTAAATTTAAAAATGTAGTTACCATTTATTTATCCTTATGCTTTATTTTAAATCATTGCACTTGTACAATTACTAAATAGCATTTTATAATATAAAAAAGGCTGTAAAATACAAGCCTTATTCTAACTAATTTTTTATTTGAATTGTTTTAGTGTCATATGCCAAATTTATATCTTCCTCTTTCAAAATATTCATAATTTTATAATTAATATCCTGTTTTTCTGCTAAAAAACTTGTATAATCAACAGAATTTGTATAACTAGAAATCATAACATTTAAACCATTATCTGTAATATCTTCAAATTTAACAATTATTGTATCATCATCAATTTCACTTTTTTCTTGCAACATTTCATGTACCTTAACTTTAAATTTTTCTAATTTATCTAAAGGTGTATCTAATTCAACACAAAGATTTATTTTATATCTTCTTTGCTCCATTTTACTCCAATTTATAATACAACTATTTGAAATGGTAGAATTTGGAATATTAACAACAGAATTTTCAAAAGTTTTTATTCTTGTACTCCTAAATGTAATATCTTCTACAGTCCCTTCAAATTCATTTACTTGAATCCAATCGCCTACTACAAAAGTTTTATCCAAAAATATTACTAATCCTCCAAATAAGTTCTTTGCCGTATCCTGCGCAGCAAGTGTAATAATAATTCCACCAATTCCTAATCCTGCAATAAATCCACTTAAATCGATTTCTAAATTCGTCATTATTACTATTCCTGCTAATATATAAATAATAATTCTAATTATTTTTAATGAAAAATCTAACATCGTATCTTCTTTATTATCTCTACTCATTTTTTCTTTAATTTTATTATATAAAGAAGATTTTGGTGTAAAAGTATTTGCCAATCCTCTTGCAAATATAATTGTTGATAATATTATAAATGTTTTATATGCAATTAACATTATAAAGGAATCTATTTTTAATGGTTTTTCCAAAAATAGTATTGCTATAAAGGCACCTAGCAATATAAAAAATAGTCTTAAAGGATTATAGAAAACACTTTCTTTAATTTTTTTTGTTGTTTTTTGGTTTATCTTACTCATCTTAATAATTATATATGAAAGAGCTCCACTAGAAATTCTAAAAATTACTAAAATTGCTATTGCTATCCATATATCAATTATTTGTTCAGCTGTAATACTACTAAAGAAATTCGTTATTTGCTCCATTTATATTTCTTTTATATCTCCCTTCATGTTCCTATCCCATATAATCTCTAAGTTTTTTACTTCTACTAGGATGTCTCAATTTTCTTAATGCTTTTGCTTCAATTTGTCTAATTCTTTCACGTGTTACTTCAAACTCACGCCCTACTTCTTCAAGTGTTCTTGCTTTTCCATCATCTAATCCAAATCTTAATTTTAAAACCTTTGCTTCTCTTGGTGTTAAAGTATTCATAACATCTTCTAATTGTTCTTTTAATAATGTATATGCTGCTGAATCATGTGGTGCAGGACTGTCATCATCTTGTATAAAATCTCCTAAATGACTGTCATCTTCTTCTCCTATTGGAGTTTCTAAAGATACTGGATCTTGTGCTATTTTTTGAATTTCCATTACCTTTTCTAATGGTATTTCCATTTCTTCCGCAATCTCTTCTGGGGTTGGTTCTCTTCCTAATTGTTGTAATAGATGCCTTGATGTTCTAATCAATTTATTAATAGTTTCTACCATGTGTACAGGTATTCTTATAGTTCTTGCTTGATCAGCAATTGCCCTAGTTATTGCTTGTCTAATCCACCATGTTGCATAAGTGCTAAATTTAAATCCTTTTGTATAATCAAATTTTTCTACCGCTTTTATTAGACCCATATTGCCTTCTTGAATTAAATCCAAAAATAGCATACCTCTACCTACATATTTTTTTGCAATACTTACTACTAATCTTAAGTTTGATTCTGCTAATTCTTGTTTTGCTTCTTCATCTCCAGCTAAAATTCTTTTAGCTAATTCCAACTCTTGGTCAAAAGTTAAAAGTGGTATCCTTCCAATTTCTCTTAAATACATTCTAACAGGGTCATCAACATTTATTCCTTCATAATTATTATCTTCTGTTATTTCATCTAATTTTAAATCTTCTACTTCTTTTAAGTCCTCTATATCTGGTTCTTCATCCATATCATCAGATAACAAATCTACTCCTAATTCTTCAAAAGCATCAAAAACTTGGTCAATCTGATCAGGATTAACATCATCTAACTCACTTGCCAAATCTCCATAAGTTATTTTACCCTTTTCTTTTGCCTTTTTCAAAATTTTATTTACTTTTTCTTCTCTTATTTTGTTTTCCATATTCTCTTGCTCATCTTGTATTGATTCATCTGTATTTAATTTATCAGTTTCTAATTCATTTTCTCTTTGATTATCTTTTTTTGCTTCTGCATTATTCTCTTTATCATTTTTCTTTGCTTTTACTTTATTTTTAGTTTCTTCCCTTGCTTTTTCTATTTGATTTATTTTTTTTGATTTTTCTTCAATTTCAGAATTATTTTTATCTTCTTTTTTATTTTTTTCTTCTCCTTTTGCTTTTTTTTCATTAGTTTTTTTACTATCTAAATCTTTTTCTAATTTCTTTTTTGTAGCATTACTTATTTCTTTTTCATTATTTTCTTGCTTTTTTATCACTTCTAATTCTTCTTCATTTTTTTTATTTGCCATTCTAATTTTCACCCCTATTTAATTTTAGCTAATCTAATAATAATGTCACTTAGTTCCTTTTCCAATTCTTTTTTTCGACTAGCTTCCAAATTTTCTTCCAGCAACTCTAAAATCTGAAATTTACGATTATTTAGCTTGTCCTTTTCATAGCTTTGTATTATATCATCCATTGCCTTTTCTACATCTTCTATTTCATAATCATCTGCCATTATTTCTGTAATATGATTTTGTTCTTCCTCATCTAGCATATCTATTATGTTATTTATATTACTATTTCCTTTTTCCAATTCTTCATACAATTTTTTGACAATTTTTTGATTAATTTCATTTTTGATGTCTTCTATTTTTATATTTTGCTCTATTATATTAAAAATATTAATATCTCCCATTAATAAAATTGATATAATTGTATTTTCTCTTTTTGTTACAAATCGTGGAATTTCTTTCGTCTCTTGTTTTTTATGACTAATTACTGGTTTTGATTTTTCTAAAATTTTTTCATCTTTTCTATTGCTATAAATTATTTTGTTTACTTCTGCATAAATTGCTTCTTTAGATGTGTCATACTGTTTTGATATCTTTTCAATATAAACTTCTCTTTCCATTGTATTGTCTATCTTAGCAATTAATTTAGCAATTTCGTTCAAAAATTTTATTTTGTCATTTACACTTTCTAAATTTAAGTTTTGTTGCAAAACTTTTACTTTAAATTCAATTACAGAAAGTGCATTATCTACTAGATTTTTAAATCTTGCATTTCCATATTTTATTATATATTCGTCTGGGTCTTTTGCTCCTTCCATTTGTAAAACCCTTATGTCACAACCCATTTCTTGTAAAATATCCAAAGCTCTTATTTTTGCATTAAGACCTGCTTCATCTGAATCAAAACTTAATATGATTTTTTCTGAGTTTTTTCTAAGCAACCATCCTTGTTGTTGTGTTAATGCTGTTCCGAAGTGGTGCTACTACGTTTGTAATTCCTCTTTGATGAAGTGATATAACATCCATATATCCTTCAACTATTAAGATTTGTCTGATGTCCCCCTTTTTTGCAACATTTAGTCCGAAATAAATTCCTTCCTTTACTATACACTACATTTTCAGGTGAATTGATATATTTTGGTTTTGAATCATCTAATACTCTTCCTCCAAATGCAATTACTTTTCCTCTTGTATCATATATAGGAAACATAAGCCTATTTCTATATCTGTCAATATATCTTCCATTGTCATTACGATTTACTAAACCTGATTCCAATATTTCTTTTTCTTCAAATCCTTGTTTTTTTAAATTTTGATATAATTCATCAAATTTTCCTGAAAATCCAATTTTAAAAGATTTTAAAGTTTCATTTGTTAATTTTCGCTTTTTTATGTATTCTTGTGCTATTTTTGATTCTGGATTATATAAATTTTGATGGTAAAATTCAGCTGCATATTCATTGACCTTATATACTTTTGATTTTAATAATTCTTTTGCTGTATCTCCATTGTTATCTAAAGTTGGTAATTGTATATTAGATCTTTCTGCTAACATTTGTACTGCTTCTATAAAGTTTATTCCTTCTATTTTACTTAAAAATGTAAATACATTTCCACCTACACCACAACCAAAACAATGAAATATTTGCTTATCTGGTGATACTGAAAAAGAAGGTGATTTTTCATTATGAAATGGACATAGTCCAAAAAAATTCCTGCCACTTCTTTTTAAATGCATATATTGTGAGATTATATCTACGATATCATTATTTTGTCTTACTTCGTCTATAATTTCATCACTATATCGTTGCATTTTTTCACCACTTTCCTTCAATATATTTCCTTTAAATATACGTAATTATATTATTCGACGCATTTTACATAAATCCTTCTTTTTTTTAAAAAAACGGTATTAACATTTTCTAAAAGTAACAGTCTACTTATCAATGGTACAAATGTGGTCATAGGTACTATATTATTTATGCAGTAACAATTCGGGGGGACCAGCAAAGTACAGATTGTTAATAAAATTTCATAATTTATTATAAAATTTTAGGTACAATCTGTATGCAGTTGGGAGTTATAAGTAAATAATATATTATCTTTGACCATTTGTACCATTGATAAATAGACTGTTACTTCTAAAAAGCAAAGCTTTTAAGAAAATTGGAAATAAAGATTTTTAGCAAAAATTTTGCCAAAATACTTTATTTCCAAAAATAAAATAACCTTACAAATTCAATTAATCAATAATTCCGCATAATTTTATTATCCAATTTTCTTACAATTTTCGCACAATTAACCCATTCCATAGACTTTTTCTTATCATCCATTGGAACCTCTGGCTTATATTTAAGCTTATGTTCCAAATTTGCCCAAAAATCCATTGCTAAAGTTCTAATTTGAATCTCAGTTTTAACATATATATTTTGCTTTGATAAATCAATTGGTATTTCAACAATTAGATGATAACTAGAATACCCACTCTTTTTTGGATATGTAATATAATCCTTTTCCTTTATAATATTAATTCCATTCATATTTTGTATTAAATTTTTAATGGAAAACACATCTTTTTTTAAAGGACTTACAATTCTTATTCCTGCTATATCATTAATATTTTCTATCATATTAGAATATGTTAATTTCAAATTTCTTTTCTCCATTTTATTTATTATACTTTCTGGAGTTTTAATTCTAGTATCTATATGATCTATCAATTTATAATCATATAAAATTTCAAATTCATCTTTCATTATTTCTATTTTAGTAGTTAATTCTTTTAATGCTACTGAATATGCAAACATTAATTTTTTAAATGTTTTTTCCTCTACTTTTAAATTTTTATTATAATCTATAAAGTTCTCTATATTTATTATTTCATTCTTCTTTTTTTTATCAAATCTCATATAACATATACTCCCTTCTCTTATAGTATATGTCATATATTATCGACTTATTGTTATTAAAACATATTTTATTTGTGCTTTTTCTGTGAATTTTCTAACTGCCATCATAGACAAACTTTTTTGACATTTTTAAACTATCCTTTTTTTCAATTCTTCGGGCAGGTGATTAACTAAAAAAAATAAATGAAAAAGTGAATTGAAAGAAATTTAATATAGAAGTTCTTTAATAATTTTATGGAAAATGTTCATGTTCAACATGAAAGGGTGCCATAAAATTATTTTAGAACTTCTTATTTAAATCTTCTTGAACGAACTTTTGAATGTATTTTTTTAGTTAATCACCTGCCCGAAGAATTGCAAAAGAAGAATGTTTTAATCAACATTCCCACTTACAACGATAATGGCAATTTCTCTCCAGTTTTAATATTTTCTATTTCTAACTGTTCTCCATCATTTTTATCACCTAATACCAATATATATGGCGTTCCCAACACTTTTGCATCTTTAATTTTTGTACCAATTGTAACATTTTCTCTATCATCAAAGATACAATTAACACCATCTTTTTGAAATTTTTCATACAATTCATTGGCTTGTTTTACTTTTTCCTCATTATCCATTTTAGGAATTATTTGAATTTTATAAGGTGCAATTTGTTCTGGTAATGCAAAACCACATGGTCCCCATTTCTCATCAGTTATTAAACATTGTTCATATAAAGCCGCAAGTGTCCTACTAATACCAATTCCATAGCATCCCATATAATACAAAGCCTCTTTTCCATCCTGAGCTGTAAATTTTCCATTCATTATCTCTGAATATCTAGTTCCTAATTGAAATATATGGCCCAATTCCATTGTCCTAATTTCTTTAAAAGTTGAAATATCTTCAATTCCATATTCTTGTTTTAAATATTCTTCATAATTTTCTTTCTCTAATACTTCTGTATTCAAGCCTATTTTTGTATTTTCATCATATAATATTTTATCTTCACCTTGATTAGATATTAGCATAAATTCCTCTGACTTCTTTCCTCCCATTGCACCATTATCTGCAACTATAGGAATTACATCTAGTCCTATTTTCTCGAATATTTCCATAAATGCCTTTCTTACATTTGCATATGATTCTGCCATTTTTTCCTCATTCATATCAAAACTATATGCATCTAACATTGGAAATGCTTTTCCCCTTAAAAGGTACCCTCTTGTTCTAATCTCATTTCTAAATTTCTCTCCTATTTGATAATATGTTACTGGTAAATTTTTATAAGATTTTAACTTTTCTCTAGCAAATTCTAGAACAGCCTCTTCACCTGTTGGTGCTAAACAAAATGTTCCTTTATTAGACTCTGTAATTAACATTGTTCCATCTTCTATGTAATGTTCATATCTTCCTGAATTTTTCCACATTGTATCTGGCTGTAATGTTGGCAATAATACTTCTATACAACCATATTTATTCAAAGTCGTTGTTATTATTTCTTCTATTTTTCTTCTCAATAATAATGGAACTGTACTATACCCAAATAATCCTGCTCCATACTGCACTAATTGACCTGTTTGTATCAATATACTCTGTGCTGGATACATTTTATCTATATTGTTTAATTTTGTACTTCCAAATCCTGTTTGTGATAATCTCATTTTCATTCCTCTTTTCTTTTTTAAAGTTACAATTATTTTTCATCCCCAATTTCAGGTTCTGCATAATCATTTTCATTTACTACCTCTTCTTGTGTACTTTCAACTAAATCATCAATAACAATTTGCTGGTTCTCGTCTACTTTATATCTCGGTAATTCTGGAAGTTCTTCCAAAGAAGAATACCCAAATTTTTTCAAAAAATCTGCTGTTGTTTTATAAGACATTGGTTTTCCTGGCAAATCTGCTTTACCCGCTTCTTCTACTAACCCATATTCTAATAATTTATATACACAAGCATCTGCTGATACTCCACGTATAGACTCAATTTCAGCTCTCGTAATTTTAGGATTATATGCAATTATTGCTAAAGTTTCTAAAGCTGCATTTGATAAAGTTGGTGCTGTCCTTTTATCTAATATTGGATAAATATAATCATATAGTTCCTTTTTTGTACACAATTGATATGAATCTTCTATTCTTATAATTTCTATCCCTCTATCATCTTTTTTGTATTCTTCCTGCATATTTGTTATTATATTATCAAGATTTTCCTCTGTTATCTCTAAATTTAACATTAAGTCCTTTTTCGGCACTTGTTTACCTGCAGAAAAAAGAATTGCTTCTATTATTGATTTCAATTTACTAATTTCCATTTTTATTTATACTAATTTTGACTATTAGCACAACCCTCCTTTTGTTAATAATCTCTTACTTATCTTTTTCATATTCTTCATAAAACCAATCTGTACTTTCCTTATATTTTATTGGATCACTAGCTTTAGCCAAATCCCTAAAAATTGCCCATAATATTACTAAATATAATATTGAAATACTTTCCAAAAAGTAGAAGGCATATCCTAAAAATAAAATATCAATTAAATCTCCAAGAGTTATAAAGAAAATTATCACATCATATACTACAATCCATCCAGCTGATAACATTGAACAAATAATATATGTTTTTGCTTTACTCTCATTATACTCTAACATATAATGTCTTCCCACTAAAAGAAATACAAATGAAACAATTTCAAAGATTATACCAGAATCAAAGTTTCCCAGTATAGTAGGTTGTAAGTAAGTTAATAAACTAATAACAATTATTATTATAGCAGAAACTGTTTTTTTTATTGCTTTATCAATATTAACTTTTGCTAAAAATTTTCTTTCCTCTTCTGTCATCAAATACTCTATTCCTCTCTTATTTTTTTATAACATCTAATTATATCTTAATTTTAAATTTTAATATTTTCTTCTTCATCAAATAGCACTATATCATCTTTATTCAATTTATCTTTTTTTGTTTTTATTTTAATAACTTTCACTATTTGATATGTTAATAAAATATTAAGTAATAAATGCAATCCAATTATACTCATAGCTTTTGTTTTAAAAATATCAAACAATTTAACTGACTCAGAAATATAATATTCTTCTTTTGATTGTATTTTTACACCAGTAAATCCAATGTCAGCTGTAAATTTATCAGTCACATTTAACTTATTTAATGATTCCTCAACATTTTGTTCAGTATAAATTTGTTTAAATTTATCTTTTGTATAAGTATTATCTAAACTAAATTTTATTCCACCAAATACTAGCATTGTTATCATTGAAACACTACCAATTATTAACAACCTTTTTAACAATATATTTTCATCTTTCGAAATATAATGAATTATAAATGTTGTTATTAAAAATATTGCAATTATTATCAAATAAGCATTTATAAATAACTTTTTTGTACTTTCTATCGGATCTATAATTGTAGATTTATATGTAAATATATAAGTTATTGCTCCAACTATTAAAATAATAAATGTTACTATCATTTGAAATATTACATATGTATTATCCAATGGAATATAATAATAAAATCTTCTATAAAAATACGGTCCTCTATGACGTCCACAGCCTAATGCCTTAAGATTTTCTTTATTATCATTATCTCCACCAATAGATGGAAAACCACCTCTCCCCATATAAGCCATAATATCTATTCCTTTCTATTATAATATTTTATATAGTATATCACAAATCTAGTCATATTTCTACACAAAAAAACGAATTTTCCTATAATATAAAATTTTGTCTATTCAAAAAATAATAGCAACGAAAAATCAATATATAATCTATGCAACCATTTTTCTTATTTCTTCTTCA
>CANQTN010000029.1 GCA_947626815.1 uncultured Clostridia bacterium
ATGTTGATAAAGTTACTCCTACTAATATTAACAATACTATTATTGTTATTACTAATGCTATTAATGTTATTCCGTTTTACCCTCTCTTTTTTACAGCATTTTTTGTCTCTTTTTCTTTTGTTTTCATTTTGCTTGTAAATTATACTTTTCATCTGTATTTTTCCACCTTTCTCCTTTTTTTATTTTTTAGTATACATTTCATCAATCTAATTTAAAATATGTTATTTACGTATACCCGCTATACATAATAACAAACTACTTTACTAAAGTACATGATAAAATTTCCGAATTCAAGTGGATTAAAACAGATTGATCAAAATTATTTATACAATTTATATTGCACAATTTATTTACCTAAAAAGTCGGTAACTATTCTACAATATAATACGATACAATATAAACAAATTTAACAAGCTTCCTTATCTCATTTTATTTTTACCTGCAAATGAACTTTCATATGTTGCCTCTTTTCAAAGATAATATATTATTTATGCAGTAACAATTCAGGGGACCAGCAAATATTATATTAAACTAATTTGTTCAACTTCATTTGTTTTCCAACTTTTTTGTTTTGCCTCTGTTATCTTGTCGCCTTCTTCATTTTCACCAATTAAAAATGAAGAATTAGGATTATGTTTTTTTATATTTTCTCTAACTAGACCAACATTTGCATTTGCATAACAATATTTGCATAAATGTCCACAGGTATTATATGCACCTATATCATTTCCCATCAAGCAATTACACATGTTTCTTTTACTATTATTTTTTGTTACATTTAATTTATTTCCTATTGCTTTTTCAACTATTTCCTTACTCATACATCCCGTTATATCTAAACCATAATCTTTTAAAAAACTTTTTTCACAACAAGAATGTATTGTAATATTATTTTGTTTTCCTATTTTTGAAAATGCTTTTGCAATTTGTATCTGCTCTTTTTCTGTAGGTGGTCTTAAATTAGGTGCATTTCTTTTTACTTTTTCATACATATCTAAAAAACTAATAGTGCAATCTTCAGTATAGCCTTTTAGCTCACTTAATAATTTTTCAAAACATTTAATGTGCATATTTATATCAAATTTCTTATTTATAAATATCGGATCATAACGAACTGCTACTGCATTTTTTCCAAGATGTCCTGATAACTTTTTAAAATCATTAATTACTTGCTTTTTATCTGGCACATTTTGCTCTATATCTTTTCCATAAGGTGTAATCGTTACAAACCAAAATTGTTTGAATTTATCTAATTCTGATAAATGAGAAATTAACGGATGTGGATTTTTAGTGCAAAATGCTAAACAATCAACTACATTTGGATTTAAACTATATTTAGTTACTTGATGTTTATAATATGGATTTCTAACATATACAAAACCTTCTTTTATTCTATTCAATAGCCAATTAGAATAAAAAGCTGGTATATCAGTTCTCATTCCTGTATTTATTATCATTTTTAATTTTCCTTTTCTTCCATAAATATTACCTTATATAACCAACAAAATACTATTGCTAAAAATTGTAAGTTATTTTTTGTTAAGTCATAATTAAAATAAATTAACTCACATATTTACTTCTTTGAAATTTTATTTTACATCTCTTATAAATTAATATTACACTAAATATTCCTATTATAATTATAACTGCAATTAATGTACTCTGTAAAAAATTAGTATCCCCTGTTTTTGGTATTCCATACGGTGCTAATTTATCATTTTCTTCATAAATATCTTTTCCGTACTTGTCTTTTTCACTTGATTTTTCTTCTCTTGGTATATCTATTCCTGGTTCATCCTTATTTTGGTTATCTTCACTTTGTTTATTTTCACTTGGGGTATCTATTCCTGGTTCATCCTTATTTTGGTTATCTTCACTTGGTTTGTTTTCACTTGGGGTATCTATTCCTGGTTCGTCCTTATTTTGATTATCCTCACTTGGTTTGTTTTCACTTGGGGTATCTGTTTCTGGTTCATCCTTATTTTGGTTATCTTCACTTGGTTTGTTTTCACTTGGGATATCTATTTCTGGAGCGTCTTTACCTGAACTATCTTCATCTTGCTTAGTTTCTTCCAGCATTATATCTATATAAGCAATTTCTAGTTCATTGAAAATATCATCACCTTTTTGGTATGTAAAAGTTTTAGTAATTGAATATTTTCCACTTTCAATTTTTAATTCATATTGCTTTCCATATTCTAATCCATAAAAAATAACAGCATTTTTACCTGATTCACTATTACTAATATAAATTGGTTCAAATTTATTTCCATTTTCACTTATTTGTACTTTATCTACCTTAATATTAGTTTCATTTATATAAGGAAATATTTGTAGTTCATATGTATTTTCAATTCTTACATCTGTATCTCTTTCTAATAATGATAAAAGAGGTTTATAGTAATGATAAGATACTCCTAAATTTTCATAATTGTATTTTTGTCTAATATCATTCAATGTATTTATACATTGTTCTAATCCATCATTATAAAAAGTATCTTCTTCTCCAACTGTTCCAAATTTCGGATCTTGAACTTCTGCTATTGATACTATTTTTATATTATGCTTTTTTGCTATTTCTACTTCCTTGTCCATATTTTCCATAATTGTTTCTTTAAAATAATTCATAAAAGCAATATGGTCATAGTTATAATTCATTAAATCTTCCAATATTTCTTCTGACAATTTATCTAGCCACACTGGTAATGCCATTGAATATTTTAATCCAAGATTTTCTGCATAATCACAACATTTTTTTGTGTTTTCTGTAAATTGTCTAAATAATGATAATTGTTTGTCTACATCTCCTTCATTTGCTGCCTTTTGATACTCATCTGTTAAATAAAATTCAACATCTAAACTAACACCTTTTAATTTATAATCTAAAATTTTATTTAACTCGTTTGCCTCATTTATTACACTTATTACATTATTCATGTCTCCTTCAGTTAGCCAGTCTCTTGCACCCTCTAATAAAAATACATCTAAGTTATATTTTTTGGCAAATTCCATAATTTCTTTTAATCTATTAATTTGATTATCATTAGCTGGTCTTTGAATATATAAAGTATTGATTTCTAAATAATCAATTTCAGCTTTTAATTTTGATATATTAAAATCATCTATATCCCAACAATATAGTGAAACTATATTGTTATTATTTGGATACTTTTGTAATGATGGTTTTATTTCTAATATTTTTCCTATTTCTTCTGCTAATTTTTCTCCAAAATATTTATTTCCTTCAATTGATAAATGTACTCCATCTTCAAGAACATATTCATCTGCATTCCCATCATTTTTAGGATTTCCTATATCTCCAGTACCTGTAATATAGCCTTCTTTTCCAATTGTTATTTTTTCACCATTTTTATTATATGTATCACCATTTAGTAAGTCTATAAATGGTACTCCCTTCTCTAAAGCCTGCTCTTTTAATTTATTATTGATTTCTATTAAATCTTCTGGAACTCTTTCATTAGGATAATATGCCCCTATTGTAATTATTTTTGCATTGGTATTATTTTTTATATAATCAATACATTTTTCAGCTTCTGCAACTACTTCTGGTGCTTTATAACCACTCCAATAATCATTTGGACCTGCTTCTAAAACTATTACATCTGGATTTAACTTTAATTGTTTCATTAATATTTCCAATCTTTCAGAATATATATCATTTTTACCTTTTGTATCTGCTACATATCCTGTTCCACCAACTCCATTATTTATACATTCAAAATTTAAAATATTTGATGTAACATTTGGCCAAGAATAATATGCTGCAAGGCTTCCACCTCTTGTGATACTTGAACCTACATATAAAACTTTCAAATTGCTTGGTCTTTCTATAGCTTTTATTTCATCAGTATCTTTAATTCTAACTCCATTAAAAACGCAATCTGTTAATTCTACTTTAATTTTTCTTTCTTTCTTTTCATTAAACTCTATTTTATACCACATTCCCTTAAATGCATCTGAATCGCCTCCTGTTTCTTTTGTAGTTTGCTCTATTCCATCACGATAAGTTATTTCATATCCATTTCCCTCATCTACTAATACTCTAAATGAAGTACACGTATTTACAAAAAATTCTTTACAATTTACTACAAATTCAACGGAATATAATTGAGGCCATTTATTTTCTTTTGAATATATACTATTTTGGCCTATTATTGAATTTCTCCATGAAACTGGTTCTAAGTTTGAATTATATGATTTATATAATGAATTTACTTCTCCATCTTCTGTTTTTGGAGTATACCATATTGTTGTTTCTTCTAAACTTTTCTCATCTTTAATTTGAGTTATTGATGGTGGATTTTTCATTATCCTTTCTGTATAGTTATATATATCAGTATATCTATTATCTCCTTTTAATTCTATTTCTCCACAAACATACCATTTGTTCTCTGTTTTTCCTTCACTTCCTAATAAATATGTTGGATTTTTATCTTCATCATTTTTATATAAACCTATAGCTAATTTATAATTTCCACTATCTACATTATTGAAAGTAACTGATACTTTTTCTTTTGAAAGTATATCAGGTTGCCAGTTTTTCGGATTTATATCTATTTTATATTTCTTTACTAATTGGTTATTTTGATCTAAAAGCCCAATATATACACTACAATCTTCACAAATTGGCGTAATTCCATCATTTTTAAATTCAAACGACATTTCTGTAGGTATATTTAGTTCTATTTTTTTATGATAAGTTGCTTTTTTTAATCTGAAATAATATCCAATCCTGTTTGCTAGCTCCCTACAATACTCCTGATTTCCATCTTTGTACCATTCTTTATCAAGCTCAATATATGATGGCTGAGATATTTTCATAGCTTCTTCTAATTTACTATTAAAATATTCTTTTCCACCTTTTTCTTCATATTTTTCATATTTATCTGCATATTCAAATATCATTGGAAGTTTCCCATACGTTTTTGCACATATTTCCAAACCATTTGTATATGTAATTATCCCATCTCTTCTTAATGAAACTCCCTCATAGTTCCTCATAAATATTGTTGAAACTGTCTTCTCCCCAAGGAATAATTAAATGAGTATCTGGAAAAGCTTGCATGTATGGTTCAATATATTTCTCTTTTAAAAATTCAGGTTCTACTCTGTTTTGCTTAATATATTCTTTTTCATCCATTTCTTGACCTGATTCATCTAAAACATCCAAACCAAATAAGTGTTGCTCTCCATAATTACCATATGACCTAATATCAATAAAAGCAACATTTGGATTGCCATTATACTTCTCTCCTAATGCTTTGATAAATTCATTTACATATTTTAGAAATGTTTCATCCTTCCAATCTGGAATATACTGCTTTCCATTATTTCCACCTAAATTATATTTAGCACCTCTATCAAAGACAAACTTTGGTGTTACATAAGGCTCTTCAGTTGATACATCTGCACACATTACACCAAAAGCAAATTTCTTATTATATTTTATGCAATCTTCAATTCCTTCATCTATTAATGTAAAATCAAAAACACCTTCTTCTTTTTGTAATTCTGACCAATCATATCTAGTATAAATTACATTAGATATGTCTAACATTTCTTGTGAAACCCAATTAAAGTTATATTTGTGTTCATCATCATATGTTAATCTTCTAGCATAATAAACAAGACCTTTACCTGGATTTAATAAAACATCATCATTGTCTTGTATAATCTTTTCAACTATTTCCTCATCTTGGTTATCTTCTTCGCTAGCTATTGCCTTAACTGTTGTTTCTGAAAATGTTAACATTATTACTAAAGCTACTAGTATAATTTCAATTTTTTTTAACATCCTTATCATCTTATCCCCTTACCATTTTATTACTTGCAATATACTTATTTTTATACTATAATATTACATTTCATAAAATTTTTTAAATAAAAAAACACCTTTAAATGTAATATCTTAAACATTTGAAAGTGTTTTCTTTGGCTCCTCGTGCCACTAAGCTTTTAGTAATATTAACTATTTCAAATGCATTTGTTTAGCTAATAGTTTCAACAAAAATAATTAAAATAAATTAAGAAAGATTTATTTTAATTAATATAAATAAACTACAACATTGGCACATACTATAATAGATTTTGTGAGCTTTTGGCATACTTTTTTAAGTTTGCCAAAGCTGACAAAATCATACGCATATAAAAATATGAGCCTTTGGCGAATATTTTTATTCACGATTAATATATTTTATTTATTGAGCTTTAGCGAAATAAATTAAATATTAATCGTGCACGCAAATATATTTGAAAAAATCTGTAAGATTTTATTAAATATATTTGCTCAAAAAGGATTATTAAGGAAAACGAAGTTGTCCTTAATCACACAGAACTTCCGTGAAGTTCTAGTGTGTTAGAACTTCAAAAAGTTTTTCAATTGTAAATTCACAAGAAAAAACTAGTCAAATTTGCTCAATTTTACTTGGGAACTTTTGACTAGTTTTATTATATAATTAACAGTTATTACAATTTACTTAAAACTTCTTGATTTATTATAAAAAAACTCAATATAATAATCCTACATCACATAAAGAACAAAGCGAAAACCTATACCCCATCTTGATTCACCGTTTTCATTGTTGTACGCGAAAGATGATGGGCACTTGTCTGAACAAATACCACCTCTATGAACAGGATTATCTTGCTCATAAGTACTTCTTTCTGCTACCCATTCACAAACATTTCCCTCTAAATCATATATGTTACATACTTTATCTGCTTCATTTTGTCCACATTTTTGTAAAGCATCTAAATGTCTGTCAGATGTAGATGGATCATCCGATATTACTCTTACATTATATTCATTACCATTTCCATCTTTTTTTCCATTTACAAATTTCATAACCATATCCCATTGCACTCCACTTATTAATGCACTTTTTACATTTTTATTATTTATGAATTTCATAGATTTTAATTTTGTATCACTTTGCGCTATATAATTATATACATATGCATCTTTTTTACTTACTAATTCTCCTGTTGTACCAGAACTATCTAATCTATCTGCAATTGTTGAACCATCTCCTGCCTCATATCTTGATATATAAAATCCCTTTATTTTTAATACTAATTCTTTTTCTACATCTGAATCTGCTTTTTCAGGCTGTTTTAAATCATCTGGTAAATATCCTGTATCATATGTTATATTTTTGGATACATTTACATCACTATAAGTTTTATTTGCTATATATTCATCTTTAGTAACATCTACTGGTATCCACACAAACTGATTTCCATTTGCTTTTATATTATCTTTGTCAATCTCAGTATCATTTGCATCATCTGATATTACTAACCCTTGTGATACATCATCTAATCCTGGAACTATTGCAAATCCTACTGGAATTATTGCTGTTCCATTATTTGTATATGATGTATTTCCTTTTTCACTTGTTATTATTTCTCCTGGCTTAATTGTATTTACTACTGATATTATACTTCCATCTTCTTTTATTTCATATACATCTCCATTAATTTCAACATCTGCTGGTAGCTTTTCTATTTTATTGTTCTCTGATAATACATCATTATTATATTTTAAGTTTGAAACATTTTTTAAGTTTCTATTTAATAAGTCTACATCTAATTTTCCACTATCATTATAACTTCCTACTACCTCTACTTGCACTTTTTCTTTTGCTGATTCTTGCTTTGTTAATTTTCCTGCTGTTTGCGCTTTAGTTAATATTCCATTTTCTCCTGTTAATGTTGCTATACTTACCCCCGCTAGGATTAATAACACTATTATTGTAATTACTAATGCAATGAGAGTTATTCCCTTATTTTTTTCTAGTTCTTTTTTCACTTTAGTTCCTCCCTTTTTTTATTTTATTTTTCTTTAGTCTTTATTTTATGTTATTCTGTTACTACAGTTATACATATTTTAACATTACTTTTTTTATGTGTCAATATAAATTTTTATTTTAATAATAAAATGTAATACAAAAACTACTACCTTTCTCTGGTAGTAGCTATACATTTTTATTCTATTATCTGTTAAATATATCTAAATATAATACATCATATCTTTTGTATTTTCTATATTCTTTTATCGTGATAATCTACAAATTTTGTTTTACATATATTTTGTTTTTACTCTAATTATAGAATTATGCGCCCTACGCATAATTTTATGCTTTTTTGTCTTTTTCTACTATTTTTGACAAGATTTTATCGTTTTTTTACTAAAAAGCACCTTAAAAAGTGCCATTTTAACTCTACATTATGCGTCCTACGCATATTTTTATGCATATAGCGCATATTTACTACCTTTTGCATACTTTACATAATTTTGTTATCATATACTTGTAAATAGTTCGAACAAACTGATTTCTAGAAATCAAATATTTTTATAGTAAGAGGAGATTTAAAAAATGAAAAATCAAAAAAATTTAAAATTTAATTTAAACAAACCTACTAAAGATATCTTATTGCCTAATAAACAAGTTAAAAAATACTTAAATGTACTTAAGATTTAATTAATAAAAGTAGCAATAATAATTCAATAAATTCTGAAAATTCAATTATGAATTCTCTTACAGCAATAGAATTAGCTTTAATTAAATTATTGAAAGGTAGTAATAAAAATGAATAATATAAATGAAAATGTAATTGATACAAAAGAAAAATATACTTTAAATGAACAAGTTGTGATAAACTACCTAAATAAACTTCAAAATCCATTTAAGGTATTATCTGTTCAAGATGTTTCAAAAGATTTGCACATTGGAATAAATCAAGCCTATGAATTATTTAGACAACTAGATTTTCCAACAATAAATATAGGTAAAAGAAAAGTTGTTACTTTAGCAAATTATCTATTATGGAAAATGAGTAAAAATGAAAGCGAGGTGCTATAGCTATGGCAGAAAAAGGAAAAAGTGAAGGCTATGTATTTTTCAATAAACAAAGAAAGCGTTGGAACGCACAATATAGCGAATATAATCCGCAAACAGGCAAAATAAAAAAGAAAACAAAAAGCTTTAAAACTGAAGAAATGGCAAGAAAATATTTAGATACAATTATGTATCAAAAAGAAAACCCATTATTTATTGAACACAATGGCATACCACTTTATGAAATAATGAAATCAAATTTAAAATTAAAGTTAGACACAAATCAAATATCTTCAACACAATTTGGTAGAGTAACACAAACATTAAAAAGACTTGAAAAAGTACCAGTATGTTCTAAAAATATTGATGCAATAACTTCTTTAGAAATCCAAGAATATTTGAACACTTTGAAAAATTTAAGTAACTCAAGTATAAACAAAATATACCAACAATTTAATCAAGCATTTAAAGTTGCAATAAATAAAGGTTATTTAATGAAAAATCCAATGCAAGACGTTATTAAGCCTAAAAGTAATAAAGAAGATAAAGTTGTAAGAGCCTTTACAGTAGAAGAACAACAAGAATTTACAAACTATCTTTTAACTCATAATTCCAAATATAAAAATGTTTTTCTTCTACAAATGTATATGGGGCTACGAGTAGGAGAAGCATTAGCTCTTACAACATCTGATATTGATCTAAAAAATAGAAGAATACATATACATAGAACATTAACCACAGATGAAAATAATGCAGTAATAATGGGAAATAAGACAAAAACATACAGTGGTAACAGAATTTTGCCAATTCCAGATTTTTTATATGAGCATATACTAGAACAAATGCAAATTGCAGAAAATCAGTATTATAATGAAGAAAAACTATTATTTAAACCAATTAACAAAAGATATGTAAAAAAAGAAAATGTAAATACAGAATTAAAAAGGATATTAAAAAAATATTTTAATATAACTGACATTTCAACACATAGTTTAAGACATAGTTATGGAACTCGTTGCATTGAAAGTGGTATGGCTCCAGTTGTAGTACAAAAACTTATGGGACATAAAGATATTTCTGTTACATTAAATACTTATACTACTGTTTATGATAAATTTAAAGAACAAGAAATTGATAAAGTAAATAGATATTATTTAAACGAAAATTTAATTGAAAATAATATTAAAAGATTAAAAGGTAATGATTATGAAAGATAAAAGGTATTTTTACTTAATTTACTTAAACAAATATCAAATTTTTTATATATCACAAGTATTGTTATCGGTTTTTTAGATTTTAGTTAAACATTTAACTGTGACTTTATGTGTAGTATTTGTTATAAATAGCTTATATCAATAATTACACACATTATATATAATAAAATGAATTGCTTAATTTTTCATTTTTGTATTCCTTGAAAGCATTAATATATACGACATTTTCATAGTTTACTTAAACAATCGCTAAACAAATTTTTAAATTCTAAATTTTGTTTAGCGAATTGTTTAAGTAAAAAAAAATTAAAAAGAATTAAAAATAGTGAAAATCGTTGATACTCTAGTGAAATATAATTTTTTAAAATTTATAAAAATTTATATCAGTTAAAAGCAATAAAATAGCCTGTATCTATTGATACAAGCTGATTTGAACCTTTCGATTCTTGGCTCCTCGTGCCTTGCTCATTTTTATTATTGTTTCCTGAAACCCTTAATTTTCAATACTTTCAAATTTGCTTTGAAAATATGTACAGCCTTTGTACAGCCTTGCAGAAATATTATTCATTTTTCATATTGAACCCATCAATATATCCTTTCTTATAGATCTTATATGTATATCTTTTGAATACTAAAACTAATATTTTTTCATAGAAATTTAAATCGGTAAAATATATCTTCATAAAATATCCTCCTTTTATACAGATATGTTCTTTTTATATTTTACCATATTATGTAAATAAAAATAACTCCAAAGGTTTATAGGTATTGTCTGCTGTTCTTGTTGGTATAACTATATTACAAAATTCGACAACTTTCGACTTTTTTTACTATAAAATACCATATATTACCAAATAAAACTATTTTAAATTACTAACTAAATCATCTATATAATTACTTGCTGGATCAACTTCATTTTGTAATTTTATTTTCTGTTGTTTTATATAATCTATTGCTTTAGCATTTTTTTCCGCTTCTACTAGTTTTGAAATATTATCCAGCATTTCTATAATTTCAACATTTTTCATATAATGATACCTCTCTTCTGGTACTATTATACACAAAATACCTTATAAAAACAATAGGTATAAAAATATTCACTTTATAGTCGAGGAGTTAAAATATTGTTAACTTTATTCTAAAATAAGTAGTAGAGAAATGGAGGTGTTAAAATGGTTTATTTTAGAATAAACGAACTACTAAAGAAAAACGGAAAAACAAAGTATTGGTTTATAAAAAATATGGAAGGAGGTTATCAAGCATTGAGTCATTTGATGAATAATGAAAATAAAGCAATCCATTTTGATACCATTGAAAAAATGTGTAATTTATTTAATTGTGAAATTGGAGAATTAATGGTAATCAAAAGAGATAAAAGAAAGGACAAGTAATAATGAGTAAATTATTAAATCAATACAAAGAACTAAAGAAAAAAGATTCAAAGAAAATATATCTTTTTCGTGTTGGTATATTTTACAATATTTTAAATGAGGATGCAAAAATAGTTTCAAATACTATTGGTCTAAAATTAACGGATCTTTCTCCTGAAATAATAAAA
The DNA here is from genome assembly GCA_947626815.1 of uncultured Clostridia bacterium. Classification (GTDB taxonomy): domain Bacteria; phylum Bacillota; class Clostridia; order TANB77; family CAG-508; genus CAG-269. The sequence continues at coordinate 11,634 of CANQTN010000029.1, forward strand.
TGTGGATTTCCTGTTTCCAAATTAGACAAATACACATCTTTATTAAAAGATCATAACTTAGAATTTGAAGTTGTATCTGCATCCCCACATCAAACTACTCCTTATGATAGTGTTATTAAAAAAATATTAGAAATTGACCTTAATAATACTACTTGCAAAGAAGCATTTGATATATTATACAGTATACAACAGAAATTGAAAAGTATTCAATAAAAAATAAAAAAACCGCTAAAAAACGAGCCCTCAGGTTGCGTTTTAAGCGGTTTTTATTTTAAATTAGAGTAATTATATGTCTCAATTATTGCAATTTTCTATTAACTATTGCTTGAATTGAATTATAATCATATCCTGATGCAGTTAATCTGTTTTTACGATCTGCTCCGTTTCCCCATAATCCTTTTATAACTTCATCAGCAATAGTTTCATTTGATTTTTTATTAGAGCTTGATGTTACTCCTAGCTTTTTATTTACTATATCTTGAATTGCACTATAATCATATCCTGCTGCAGTTAATCTGTTTTTACGATCTGCTCCATTTCCCCAAGCACCATTTATAACTTCTTGTGCAATTTCTTCATTTGACTTTTTACTTGGTGTTGATGTTTTTCCACTTAATTTTTGATTCACTAAATCTTGAATTGCATCATAATTATATCCTGCTGCAGTTAATCTGTTTTTACGATCTGCTCCGTTTCCCCAAGCACCATTTATAACTTCTTGTGCAATTTCTTCGTTTGATTTCTTACTTGGTGTTACAGGATTAGAACTTCCATCTAATCTTGCATTTACTGTATTTGCTAACTCTTGAAATCTACTTTGTAGATATCTGCCTGGACAATTTGTATTTGCAAACATATTATGCCTTGTCAAACTTCCATTTTTAGTTCCATCATAAGTTAATCTGAAGTTATATCTTTTACAAATATCAACACATAAATCTACAAGTGCATTCCAAGCCTTATCTGATATTGTCCAGTCTCCTCCTGTTTTATTATTTGAAACTTCAATAGTAATTGCTTGACAATCATTAGAACTTGAGCTTGATGTCCAAGCTCTATTATTCTCATCTACGCATCCAACTATATCTCCATCATTTCCTATGCAATAATTTGCACTTGCTTGTCTACTTGGATTTTGGAATATTCTTGCACATTGTGCTCCACTTAAAACACCTGCCATGTGGTGTGGAGTAATTTTACATATTTTATATCCTTTTCTTCCTTGTGTATAATTACTTGAAGATGCTAAAACTTGACTTTTAATTAAACTTGAAAAACCCATTATTCTTCGTCTCCTTTCCCATTTGATAATTCAGCTTCCATCTCTGGTGTTAATTTTACTTCTTCATTTTCTTCCATAAGAAAACCCTCCTTATAAAAAATTAAATACTGGAAGATTTTATTTTTTCTTCCAGTATTTTTGTATTAAATTACTGATTTTTTGCATCATATAATACAGTTGCTGTACCAATTCCACCTAATGCAGTTATTACTGCAGTAATTATTGCATT
>CANQTN010000030.1 GCA_947626815.1 uncultured Clostridia bacterium
AAAGGAGCTTTTAGAAGATTTAAAGATTATTGTATTGAAGTAAATATTATTCAAGATTGGTATAATTATAGAGAAGAAAAATATAAGGAAATAGCTATAAATTGGTGCAAAGAAAATGATTTAAAATATAAAGAATAAATCTCTCGAAGAGCAAAAAAGGCTTTAGGAGATTTTCTCCTAAACAGTAAAAAGGGTGTCCAAACACCAAGCTGGCGAATTTTGGGCATAAGATTTTGCCACAATCTTATATCTAAATTCAAAATAGTAATTTATAGGGAGAAATAATAATGAATTTTATATTTGCTTTAGTTATACCTTTACTTATGATGTTTATGGTATATGTAGCACCAGTAATATTAATATTATTTGCTATAATATATATAATAAGATCAAAATCAATAGATATAACTTGTAAAATTTTAATAATTACAATTATTATACTATGTGTATTAATAGTATTTATAACATTAATACATATTGAGCCAGACAAACCAAGTGAGTTATATACAAAAATGAAGAAGATTAATGATAGTCAAAGTATTATAGGATTATCAAAAGAGCAAGTTGAGGAATTATTAGGAAAACCAGTCAAAACACATAAATCTGATAGTATTTATTTATATAATGCAGGATATATATTTAAAGAAGTAAATTGGAGAAAGCATTTTTCTCTCTGGGCAAAAACTTATTATTATGTATTTTCAGTAAATTTTGATGAAACTGATAAAGTAGAGTCTACTTTGATGGAAGAATCTTTGGAGTTATATGTTCCATAATATAATATATTTTTGAACAAAAAATTACAATTAATAAAGTAAATAAAAATATAAAAAAGAAGCTTTAGTAGTTTCTTTTTTTGTACCCATTTTGAACTAAACAATAGAATATATAATAAAATGCACTACAGATGTCAGTATAGAATTCGCCATAAAGAATAAAAATACAAAAATTGGAAATACTTACAACAAAAGGAGTGAGTGTAATGCAAGAAGAAAACATAGAAAGAAGAAAATATAAAAAAAGAAATAATTTCAAAATAAATATAATATTTAATGAAAATGGAGAAAAATTAGAAAAAGTTATAGAAAGAGCATTTAGCAATTATGTATTAAGAAATAATAATATAAATTAGTAAAATAAATAGTAAAACAAGGGATAATATGATATAATTAAGTCAGCTGTTCGAAGCTTTGGCTGAGTTACAGCTGACTTATGCAACCGAATACATATGAGGTTGTATACATTAATATAAGAGTATCAATATTATCTCATTTTATTTTAGCAGGAAGGAGGAAAAATGAACTTAAATATAATGAATAATATTGATTATAAAGTAGGCCTATATATAAGGCTTTCAAGAGAAGATGAAGAAAAAGAAAAATATCAAGAAAGCGAAAGCATTGGAAATCAAAGGACTTTACTAATGCAATACATTAAAGAAAACAAACTTAATTTTATTGCAGAATATGTAGATGATGGTGTAAGTGGTACAAGTTTTGATAGACCAGGATTTAATAGAATGATAGCAGATATTGAAAACGGAAAAATAAATATGGTAGTTACTAAAGACTTATCAAGACTTGGTAGAAATTATGTGCAATCAGGTCTCTATATCGAAGATTACTTCCCAGAGCATAATGTTAGATTTATAGCTATCTTAGACAATATAGATACCGCTTATGATACATCAAATAATGACATTGCACCATTTAAGTCTATATTAAATGAAATGTATGCAAAAGACACATCAAAGAAGATAAATAGTGTATTGCAATCAAAAAGAAATCTTGGAGAATATTTAGGAACAGCACCTTTTCGGCTATAAAAAAGATCCAGAAAATAAATACCATTTAATTGTAGACGAAGAAGCAGCAAAGGTTGTAAAGCTGATATATGAAAAATACTTAGCAGGTTTCGGTACAATGCAAATAGCAGATTACTTGAGTGAAAAGAAAATTCCAATCCCATCAGATTATAATAAAAGAAAAAGAGGGACAAAATCTCTAACTTATGGACTATGGCAGCAATCTACTATAAGGTTTATTCTTTCAAACGAAATATATACAGGAACAGTAATACAAGGAAAGAGAAAAAAGGTAAGCTTTAAATCAAAGAAATTTATAAATTTACCTGAAGAAGATTGGGTAAAAGTAGAAAATATGCATGAAGCAATAATTAGCAAAGAAGATTTTGAAAAAGTGAAGAAAGTAATTAAGTCAACAAAAGGCTCAAGAGTAGTTCAAAATGACTATTTATTTAAAGGATTACTTAGATGTTATGACTGTGGGGGATATATTGGAATAAGAAGTCCAGATAAAAACGGAAATATTTATGGCAGATGTCAAAGATATGGAAGATTTGGAAAATTTGATGTATGTTCACCACATAATTTTAATTATCAAGTTTTTGAAGAACAAATATTAAAAGTTTTAAGAGAAGTTTGCAAAGAATATACAGACATGAAAAAATTAGAAGAAATTGCAAAACAATCGAAATCAAAACAGTCAGAAAAATTTAATATAAAGAAGCAGATAGACTCTTTCAAAGAAACAATCGAAAAAGAAACTAGAAAGTTGGAAGTAATGTATGATGATAGACTTGCAGGTATCATAACACTTGATGAATATATGAAAAATGCAAATAGAATAAAAGAAACTGTAAAAGGATATGAACAAAACATCAAAGAACTTGAGCAAGAAATATCTGGAGAAGAAGATAAAACAAAAGATGAAAATAGGTTAGATAATTTGATAGAAGAATTTTTAAGTATGGAAAAACCATCAAAAGAAATAATTAGAGAATTTATAGAAAAAATTGAAATTCATAGTGACAAGCAAGTTGATGTTTATTTCAATTTTAAACCATTACAAGAATTAAATAATAATTTTAGTGTAGCTAAGAAAAAATATGAGATCAAAAGTGCGTAAGATTAGAATGGAACAGAGTTAATTAGCAAAAGAATTGTTATTTGGCTAGGCGTTCGAGAAAGAAATACCACAGGCGTACGAAGATACGTCGAGGATTTTCTTTCGAAGAACAACAACGCCAAATGCAATTATCTTGCTAATTTAAGAGAAAATGTTCACAACTGCAACATACACATGCTGCAATATGGGTAATTATAGCTGAAGCAATGCTTGGATTCGGAGATAAAGCATTTGAATTATATCGAATGATAAATCCAATAGAACACAGTAGAACAAAAGAAGAAAGCCAAAAATACAAGGTAGAACCATATGTTATACCAGCAGATATCTATGGAAATGGTAATTTAGCAGGAAGAGGAGGTTGGACTTGGTATACAGGTTCAGCAAGTTGGTATTACAAAGCAGGAATAGAAAATTTGCTAGGACTAAAAATAGAAGAAGGATATTTAAAAATAGAACCGTGCATACCAAATAATTGGAAAGAATATCAAATAAAATATCACTGGAATGAAAGTTACTATAACATTACTATAAAAAATCCAAATGGAAAAAATATTTTTGAAAATGGAAAAAGTAAAATTATATTAAATGGAAATGAAACAGAAAATCATATAAAATTAGATGGAAGCAGAAACAACTATGAAATTGAAGTAATACTATAATTGCCAATAAAGATAAAATTTTTTAACAACTTTTGTCAGTTGGGATAGTCAATTTTTACCAATGCTGTCAACTTAAGAAATTGCTCTAGATAATATATTATTTATTTGTAACTCCCAGCTACATAACAGCTTGTATACGAAATTTTATAATAAATTATAAAATTTGCATTGCAATCTGTAACTTGCTGGTCCCCCCGAATTGTTACTGCATAAATAATATATTATCTAGAGCAATTTCTTAAGTTGACAGCATTGCAAAATTTTACAGCCTTTTTAGCAGGTATATTATTGCAAAAATAAACCCAGAAGTGAATTGAAAGAAATTTAATATAGAAGTTCTTTAACAATTTTATGGAAAATGTTCATGCTTGACATGAAAGGGTGCCATAAAATTGTTTTAGAACTTTTTATTAAAGTTTCTTGAACGAACTTCTGAGTTTATTTTTGCAATAATATACCTGCTAGAAAGTCGGTTAAGAAAGTGACAATAAATTGTTAAAAAGTTTGTACTAATCAACAATTTCATTAGCTTCTTGTTGAGTTATATAACCATACTGTACCATTTTTGATAATACATGTTTTTGTCTTTTTTTGGATAAATCAGGATTAACACTTGGTGAATAAACAGAAGGAGCATTTGGAATTCCAGCGAGCATACTTGCTTCAGACAAAGTTAAATCTTTAGGTTCTTTATTAAAATATCCCATACTTGCATCATAAATACAATAATAACCATCACCAAAATAAGATGAATTAACATATATAGTCAAAATTTCATCTTTACTATAATTTCTTTCTAAATCATAAGCTGCAAATATTTCCCCTAATTTTCTTAATATATTTTTATCCTGACTAAAAACTAAATTTTTAGCAACTTGTTGAGTAATAGTACTTCCACCTTCATCAAATTCACCATCTCTGATATTTGTATAAAAAGCTCTAGCAATTCCAATAGGATCAATTGCACCATGTTTATAATATCTATGATCTTCAACAGCTATAACACTATTTACATAAACTTCAGGTAATTCTTCAAATGATGTATAATGCTCTTTATTTGTTATTTCTTCAACACGAGTCAATAATGGTTTTTCTTTAAGAGCTTTTGAATAATAACTAAATCCTATTATAAAAACAAAACTAAAACCAACTATAAAAATTATTAATAATATAATTAATATTTTTCTAAATAATTTCATAAATACCTCTTTTCTATGTTTATTATACAACAAAAACTTTAACAATGAAATATAATTAATAAAATATTAATGGTAAATTTAATATTATAAAAAAAAAAGAATATTATTTAGTACTAGAGATACAAAAAGAGGTGATAAAATGATAAAATTTACAAAAATGCATGGTACAGGAAATGATTATGTTTATATTAACAACATAAACAAAGAAGTAGAAGATGTAGAAAATCTAGCTCGATATATAAGTAACAGACATTTTGGAGTAGGATCAGATGGACTAATATTAATTTGCAAAAGCGATATAGCAGATTTTAAAATGAGAATGTTTAATAGTAATGGAAGTGAAGCTCAAATGTGTGGAAACGGAATTAGGTGTGTAGGAAAATATGTATATGATAAAGGACTAACTAAAAAGAAAATAATAACAATAGAGACATTAGCAGGATTAAAAACCTTAAATTTAAATATAGAAAAAGATAAAGTAAAATCAGTAAAAGTAGATATGGGAGAACCAATTTTAGAATTAGATAAAATACCAGTTGTTACAGATAAAAATGAACCAATAAGAATAAAAGCATTAGATAAAGAATTTACATGTACATGTATATCAATGGGAAATCCTCATGCAGTTATAATAATAGATGATGTAGAAAAATTTAATGTTAAAAAATATGGAAAAGTTTTAGAAATAAATGAAATATTTCCTAAGAAATCAAATATAGAATTTATACAAACTATTGACAAAGAACATATAAAAATGAGAGTATGGGAACGAGGAACAGGAGAAACTTTAGCATGTGGTACAGGAGCTTGTGCAGCATTAGTTGCATGTTATTTGAACAATTTGACAAAAAATAAGGCAACAGTAGAATTATTAGGTGGAAATCTACAAATTGAATGGGACAAAGAAAACAACCATGTATATATGACAGGGCCAGCAGTAACAGTATTTGAGGGGAAAATAGAAATATGAAAGGAGAAAAGAAAAAATGATTTTAATAAATGAAAACTTTTTAAAATTACAAGACAATTATTTATTTTCAACAATAGCAAAAAAAGTAGAAAAATATAGTCAAGAAAATAAAAATAATAAAATAATAAAATTGGGGATAGGTGATGTAACAAGACCAGTAGTACCAGTAGTTATAGAGGCTATAAATAAAGCAACAAAAGAAATAGGAACAAAAACAGGTTTTAAAGGATATGGACCAGAGCAAGGATATAGCTTTTTAAGAAAAGCAATAATTGAAAATGACTATAAATCAAGAAATATTATATTAAAAGAAAATGAAATATTTGTATCAGATGGAGCAAAATGTGATTGTGGTAATATTTTAGACATTTTTTCTGAAAAAAATACAGTGGCAATTACAAATCCAGTATACCCAGTGTATCTTGATACTAATATAATGTGTGGAAGAAAAATTATATATTTACCATTAACAGAAAAAAATAACTTTATACCAGAATTTCCAAAAGAAAAAGTAGATATAATATACTTGTGTTTTCCAAATAACCCAACAGGAACAGTTTTAAATAAAAAAGAATTAGAAAAATGGGTACAATATGCAAAAGAAAACAAAGCAATTATTTTATATGATGCAGCATATGAGGCATTTATTACAGAAGAAAATATACCACATAGCATTTATGAAATAGAAGGAGCAAAAGAAGTAGCAATTGAATTTAAAAGTTATTCTAAAACAGCAGGATTTACAGGACTTAGATGTGCTTATATAGTAGTTCCAAATGAATTAATGGGATACACAAAAAAAGGAGAAAAAATATCAATAAATAAATTATGGAATAGAAGAACTTGTACAAAATTTAATGGAGTTTCGTATATTATTCAAAGAGCAGCAGAAGCAACTTATTCAGAAGAAGGAAAAAAACAAATAAAAGAAAATATAAAATATTACCAAAAAAATGCAAAAATAATTAAAGAAGGACTAGAAGAAATAGGATTTGTTACATATGGTGGAAAAAATTCTCCATATATTTGGCTAAAAGTACCAAATAAAATGACTTCCTGGGAATTTTTTGATGAAATGTTAGAAAAAACTAATATAGTAGGAACACCAGGAAGCGGATTTGGAAAATGTGGGGAAGGATATTTTAGATTGACTGCATTTGGTACAATAGAAGATTCAATTGAAGCAATAAAAAGAATAAAAAAAATTTAAAATAAACAAAGTAACAGTTACTTATCAATGGTACAAATGGCCAATGATAATATATTATTTATTTGTAACTCCCAACTGCATACAGATTGTACCTAAAATTTTATAATAAATTATAAAATTTTTTTAACAAGCTGTACTTTGTTGGTCCCCCCGAATTGTTACTGCATAAATAATATATGATCCTTGACAATTTGTACCATTGATAAGTAGACTGCAACAAAAACAAAACAAAAATTCGCAAAAAACTATTGACTTTTAAAAATAACATATATATAATAAAAATAATTACACATAAAGGAAAGGATTTGTAACAATGAAAGAAGAATATTTAAAACTATTAAAAGAAGTAAAAAGAGAAGGAATAGAAGAAATAATAAAATTCTTAGAAACATCAGACTTTTTCAAAGCACCAGCAAGTACAAGATACCATGGAGACCATGAAGGAGGACTAGTAGAACACAGTTTAAAAGTATATGAAATATTAAAGCACAAAGTAAAAAATTCAATAATGGAAATAAACATACCAGAAGAATCAATAATAATAATAGCATTACTACATGATATTTGCAAAACAAATTTTTACAAAGTAGATTATAGAAATGCCAAAAATGCTTTAGGAGTATGGGAAAAAGTACCATATTATACAATAGATGACACAATACCATATGGACATGGAGAAAAATCAGTAATGATGATAACAGAATACATGAAATTAACGCCAGAAGAAAAATATTCTATACGTTGGCATATGGGCTACACAGAACCAAAAGAGAACTATAATGCAATAGGAGCAAGCTATGCAAAATATCCAATAGCACTATTAACACATGAGGCAGATCTAGAGGCAACATATTTTTACGATACATAAATATAACCAGAAATAGGATTATAGGTATCCAAATAATAAAAACCTAAATATATAAAATAAGGAAATAAAAAAATGTTAGCATATATAAAAGGAACTTTAGAAATGAAAATGACAGGATACATAGTCATAGACGTAGGAGGACTAGGATATAAAGTATACATGTCAGATGCAGGAATAGAAAAACTAGGAAATATAGGAGAAAAAGTAAAAGTACATACATATTACAAAGTAAGAGAAGATGATATAAGTATATATGGATTTAACACATTAGAAGAACTAAAAATGTTTGAACTATTAATTAGTGTAAGTGGAGTAGGAGCAAAAACAGCATTAACAATGCTTGCTATATGTGAACCATCTGAATTTGCATTAGCTGTAATATCAGAAGACATATCAACATTAACAGGAATACCAGGAATTGGACCAAAATCTGCAAAAAGAATTATATTAGAATTAAAAGACAAAATAACAATAGAACAAGAAGTAGAAAACATAAAAAATGAAATAAATAAACAAGAAAAAGAAAGCACAAACAAAATACAAGAAGCAATACAAACAAACAACAAAGTAACAGAAGCAATAGCAGCACTTCAAGTATTAGGATATAACAAAAAAGAAATAGAAAAAGCAATAAATACATTAGACAAAAATGAATTATCAACAGAAGAACTAATAAAAAAAGGTTTAACATTATTGGGAAAATAAAAAATAGGAGAAAATGATGAACAATAATCAACCATTAGCATTTCGTATGAGACCAAAAACACTGGAAGAATATATAGGTCAGGAACATGTAATACGGAAAGGGTAAAATATTATATAGAACCATAAAAGCAGATAGATTATCAAGCATTATTCTATTTGGACCACCAGGATGTGGAAAAACGTCACTTGCAAGAGTAATAAGTGAAACAACAAAATATAAATTCTACAAAATAAATGCAGTAACATCAGGAGTTTCAGATATAAAAAAAGTTATAGAAGAAACAAAAAATATGATGCTAAATCCAAATGGAAAAAGCATCGTATTTATAGATGAAATCCATAGATTTAATAAATTGCAACAAGATGCATTATTACCAGCAGTAGAAAATGGGACAATAATATTAATAGGAGCAACAACAGAAAATCCATACTTTGAAGTAAACAAAGCATTAATTTCAAGATCAATGGTAATAAAATTAAATCCCCTAACTGAAAAAAATATATATACAATTTTAAAAAAAGCATTACAAAGTAAAGAAGGATTAGGAGAATATAACATAAAAATAGAAGATAGTACAATAAAAAAACTAGCAATTATAAGTAATGGAGATGTAAGAACAGCATTAAATGGTTTAGAAATAGCAGCATTGACAACTCCAATGGACGAAGATGGATATATAAAAATAACTGATGAAGTAATAAAAAACAGTATACAAAATAGAAAAGCAATATTTGATAAAAATGGAGAAGAACATTATGACAATATAAGTGCATTCATAAAATCAATGAGAGGTTCAGATCCAGATGCAGCCATATTTTATTTAGCAAGGGCATTAAATGGGGGAGAAGATCCATTATTTTTAGCAAGAAGAATAGTTATATGTGCATCAGAAGATGTAGGATTAGCAAATCCAAATGCACTTGTAGTAGCAAATAGTGCAATGCAAGCAATACATATGATAGGAATGCCAGAAGCCAGAATTTTACTTGCAGAAGCAGCAGTATATGTTGCAAATTCAAAAAAATCTAATGCAACATACTTAGCAATAGACAAGGCATTATCAGATGTATCAAATAAAGATACAGGAGAAATACCAATGCACATAAGAAATGCACCAATAGAAAAAATGAAAGAACTAGGATATAGTGAAGGATATCTATATCCACATGATTTTCCAGGACACTACGTACAACAACAATATTTACCAGATGAAATGGTTGGAACAAAATATTATATTCCAGATGAAAACATAAAAAATGAATAAAAAAATAAAAATTGGAAAACCTACTAAAAAGTAGGTTTTAATTATGACAAAAAAAATTATAATTGGATTATTGGCAGGAATAATAAGTGGATTATTTTCAACAGGTGGAGGAATGATATTAGTTCCAGCATTTATTCATTTATTAAAATTAGATGCAACAAAAGCTAGAGGGACATCAATTTTTTGTATTTTGCCAATGGTAATAACAAGTAGCTTTTTTTATTACAAAAGCAATTATATTAATTGGAAAATAGCAATTTTGTGTGCGATAGGTGGAACTATAGGAGGATATATAGGAGCAAAATTATTAAAAAAATTGCCAGAAAAAGTTATGAAAATTGTATTTACAATATTTTTAATATATATATCGTATAAAATGATTTTTATTTAAACAATATATATATGGATAGGAAATTAAAATGGCAGAAATAATAATAGGAATTATATCAGGAATTGTAAGTGGAACAGGAATGGGAGGAGGAACAATATTAATATTTCTTCTTTCTTTTTTTATGGGTGTAGAACAGCATATAGCACAAGCAACAAATCTGATTTTTTTTATTCCAACAGCAATAGTAGCAATAATAGTAAATTTAAAAAACAAAAATATAGATATAAAACTTGCAATATTAATATCAATTTTTGGAATATTAGGAGCAATAATAGGTGCAAATATATCAATTAATATAGATGTAAGTATACTTAAAAAATGTTTTGGAATATTTTTAGCAATAATAGCCATAAATGAAATATATTCCATAATTAAATCATATATGAGACCGTATAAAAATAAATAAAAAAGATAAAATAAAAATATAAACAAAAATTGCAATTTTTTGGAGGTGAAGAAAAATGAAGTTCATAAAGGGAATCATGATAGGAGGATTAATAACAACAGGTGTAATGATGATGTATAGTGAAACTGGAAAAATGAATAAAAAAAATGTAATGAGAAAAGGTAGAAAATTTGCAAAAAAAATGGGAATGATGTAAAAAAAATAGATACAATGCTAGTAAAACAAAAACTGTTTTTACTCTCGCAAAGTATCTATTTTTTATATTCTATAAAAGTCATCATTTAAAATGATATACTCTACATAATATGATCTGACTAAAAAATTTCACCAAAATCTTTATATTCTTCTTTTTTACAATCATCATGTTTATCATCTGAATCTAAAAAACAATTACAATTTTCAGATTTTTCACCCTTTAAACATTTTCCTTCATGATGACATTTTGCACAAATTTTTATTTTTTTTGTATCATTTACCCAAAGCTGAATAGCATATTCTTTGCCAGGGCAAAGAGGACCAAAAACAAATTCTCCTTCTTTATCAGTAAAAGTATGACCAATAGGTCTTCTTTCTTCTTTGCCATGCTCACAAACAATTTCAACTAATTTTACAACAGCATCTCTTACAGGTTCTTTAAAACAATTTTTTACAACCCCGTAAATAACATCACGATTATCTTCTGGTAAAGTAATATCTAAGTCAAATTGTTTACCAGCAGAAATTACACCATCAACATCTAAAACTGGACATGATTTTTTATCATCCATATTCATAATTTTATCATTCCTTATATTAAATATTTAGGTTTTTAAACAAGTTACCTATAAACTCTTATATATTTTAAACTTTGTAAGATATTTAATTAAAACTTACTTTATATATATTATGAAAAAAAAGCTGAAAGTTGAAAAATTTTGTCTAGTAATTATGAAAAAAATTTTGTATAATAAAAAAAAGTATAATTTAAGTATTATATAAGTAAATTATTGACAGAAATAAAAAGGAGATAGTGTACAACAAAAAATGAATAAAAAAAGAATTATAATAATAGCACTAGAAATGTTAATATTAATAGGAGTATATATTTTTATAAACTCAAAATACATATTAATAATGCCAAAATGTTGGATATATAATAAAACAGGATTACTCTGCCTATCATGTGGAGGAACAAGATGCATAATAAATATCTTTAAAGGAAACTTAATACAAGCATTTACATCACATGTGATTTTTTTTATAGCAATAATTTATTTATTAATTATAAATATTATTTATATAATTAATATAGATAAACCAAAAAAAATATTAACAACAATCTATCCAAAACCTTGGTATACAATTGTTTTTGCAATAACTTTAGTGATTTATACAATTATAAGAAATTTGTTGTAAAAATAAAAAAAACATAGTATAATAATAATATAATTAATAAGAAAGGTTTATAGATAGCCTAAAAATAGATAAAAGGAGAGTAAAATGGAAGAAAAAAATAAAGAGGAAATAGAAATAGAAAAAGTTGAAAATTTAGAAGAAAATGAAAAACAGGAACAAGAAATAGTAGAAAAAGAAAAACAAAATGTAGAACAAGATAAAAAAGGATACTGCATAGCAGCATTAGTATTAGGAATTATAGCATTAATATTTAGTTGCATATTTTACTTATCATTACCTTGTGCAATTTTAGCCATAGTATTTGGAATAATTGGAATAAAAAGCAAAGAAAAAGGAATGGCAGTTGCAGGTCTAATTACAGGAGCTATAAGCTTATTAATATCAATATCAATTATAATATTTGTATTTGTATATGGAATTACAAAAGAAATATTAAACACTGTAGATGAACTAGATACAAATTATAAAACAAATAGTAATGTTAATTTTTACAATTAAAAATTAACCATTAATAAAAAAGAATTTAATAAAAAAAGAATTAATTTGAATTTTCCTTCAAGAAAAAGCATACAATTAAAATAGCTTTAGACTTGGAGGAATTTTTATGTTTTATGTTATAAATAAACAAAGATTATATACATATATAGTATCAATAATAACAGTAATATTACTATTTTGTGTAGCAAATAATATAACAGCAAATAAAGAAAATACAATATCAACATCAAGCACAATTAATAAATTACTTCCAATATATAATGTACAAACAGATGAAAAAAAAGTAGCATTAACAATGAATTGTGCATGCTTACAATTGCCAATGGGACAGAATTAAAAAGAACTGATATTCCAAGTTGCTTTATCAAAAATACTAATAAAAAGAGATTCTACTAACAGTCGATTGCCAAGAAAACTACAAAATGATAATATGTTGTTAGTAAATAATAGGAGGCTTTTATAATGGATAATGAAAAATTTGGAAATTTTATTAAAGAATTAAGAAAAGAAAAAGGATTAACTCAAAAAGAATTAGGAGAAAAATTAAATATTACTGATAAAGCAATCTCAAAGTGGGAAAGAGGATTAAGTTTTCCAGA
>CANQTN010000031.1 GCA_947626815.1 uncultured Clostridia bacterium
AGCAAGAGTTTTATCTTCAACTAATGCTTTTTTAAACTTATTAATTATTTCATCTGTATCATTATATCTAGATATACCTGCAAATATATCTAAATTTGCATCATAAGTAGAAGCATAATATTTACTGCCTTTTGTATTTTCTATTGTCGAATTTTGTTTTAATTTTTCTAAAAAACTCATTTTCTCTTACCATCCTTTCTTATTTATAATAAAACAAGCCACTTTATATTTAGATACTAGTGCCTCTCCCACCAAAAAAGTAGGTAACTACCTAGTTCGGACCTCTAAATTCCTAAAAATATATAAATTTGCTGTTAGTGGCTATATTTACAAGACACCATTTATCGTGTTATGCATTTTAGCATAAAACTCTGGAGTACGACTCCAGTGTCTATATACTGGTTGGAAGCCAGCTAAAGACCAACACATAGTCTTTTAATATTTTAATAATATATTTGCTGTTCGTGTCTATATTTAATATTTTAACACAATGTGTCATTTGTGTCAATGCTTTTTTTGAAAAAATTTTATAAGTTACCTATTCATTACGAATTTTTTCCGTTTACGGAACTTTTTCGTAATATATGTATTTTTAAGAGTATCAATATTTCTTCTAAAGATTACAATATCACATTCGTTCGATTACATACTATATCCGTAACTCAAGCATTACTTTTGAACGGCTATAGCAACAACACACATGTGTGTATTGTCCACCATTTTCTCTTGTTCCTGGTAAATATGCTTTTATATATCCAGGTTCTAACTTTCCTTTTTCAAATGGAGGATCTAATAGTTTTATTATTCCATTGTCTTTGTCTATAAGATGATTTTCTAAACTTTCCATTGATATATATTTTTTATCATTATCTCCTACTTTTGAAATAACACTCCAACTTTGTGCAATACTATCAATTCTGCATTCATCATTTTCCATACTTCCTAAAGCATTTCCATCATCCATAAAAGCTCTTTTATACCATCTTCCATCCCAACCATTTGTGTTTAATTTTCTTTTTAAATCATTTCTTATTTTTTCATATTTATTTGCTAAATCTTCTTGGCCTTTTTCTTTACAAATTGGTATAAACTCTTCTAATATTAGTGCTAGAAAAAATCCGAAGCCATATACTCTCACCTTTTCCTTTATTTCCTACTGTGCTAAATCCATCATTCCAGTCTCCTGAACCAATTTTAGGTAATCCATTTTCACCAAAATTTAAACTTTTTTCTATTGATTTAATGCAATGTTCATAGATACTTCCTTCTTGATTTGATGGTAAATATTTTTCATATCTTTCATCTTCATTTTCTTCTAATATTTTTCCTTGTATATAATGTGTTTTTTCTTCTAATATACTTTTGTCACCTGTAAATTTTATATATTCTATTACTAAATAACATAACCATAGTAAGTCATCTGAAAATTTTGTCCTAATTCCTCTTTGACTTTCGTCATGCCACCAATGTTCTACATCTCCTTCAATGAATTGGTGCATACTGTGTTTTATTATTTGTTTTTTTAATATTTCTGGTTCTATATATTTTAATCCTATTGTATCTTGTAGTTGATCTCTAAATCCATATGCTCCTCCTGATTGATAGTATCCTGTTTTTCCCCATAATCGGCTAACTATTATTTGATAAATTGCCCATCCATTTAGTATTATGTTTGTTGATTCTACTGGTGTATATATTTGTAGTCTTCCTAAAAATTCTTTCCAATAATTTTGTACTTTTATTAATTCTTGTTTGCAATTATTTATTTTTTGATATTTGTAAGCTATATTTTTGCAGTCAATTGTTTCCTTATCTGCTCCTAAAATTATTGAAATTTCTTTATTTTCAAAACTTTCTAATTCTATTTCTATTTCATATGCCATACAGGCTTTTTTGCCTAATGAGTTTTTATTATTTAATGCTACTTTTTTTAAAGCATCTGGATCTGATATTCCTCCTAATCCTAAAAATGAATTTTTGTCTCCAGTATAAGATTTTATTTTTTCACTTGATGATATATATACTGTAGTTTTTTCCATTTCTTCTTTATATAAATTTTTGCTATATATTAAATTGCTATTTTCATCAAATTTTAAATCAATATATCCATTTGTTTTTTCGCTATCTTCTCCAATTATTGGTTTTATATAATAATATAATTTTAATCTTTTCTTTGATGTTGTGGTATTTTTTAAGTTTAATATTCCTACTTTGCAACTATCTTCTTCTGGTACAAATATTTCCAGTTCTTGTTCTATTCCGCTACTTTTGTGAATATATTTACAATATCCTAATCCATAAATAATATTATAATTTCTATTATCTGGTTTTGGATTTAATCCCAATGACCATGATTTACCTGTTTCTTTATCTTTTAAATATATAATTTCTGATGGATTATCATAACTTGGATCATTTTCCCAATTTGTTATTCTATTTAGTCTACAATTTTCATACCAGCTGTAACCTCCCATATTTTCTGTTACAACTGTTCCAAATTTTTTGTTTGCTATTATATGGCTCCATACAGTTGGTAATCTATTTTGTATATTTATTTTTATTAAATATTCTTTTCCATCTTCTGAAAAAGCTCCATATTCATTATAATATTTTAATGTTTCTTTATTTGATAAAATGTCTATATCGTCATTCACTTCTTCTATAATTTTAGGTGATATATTTTCTTCTCCAATTTGTTGATATTTTTCTAAATAGTTTTCTTCTAAAAATTTTATATTGTTTTTTAGTCCTCCTTTATTACTATCTATTATTATTGTTGCTATAAATTCTAACAATTCAATATCTAATTTATCTATTTCACTTTTGCATAAAGTAAAAATTCCACCTTTTTGATTTTTCAAATATCCCATATGATTATTTAAAATACTACTTTCTATTTCTTCTTTTACATAATTTTCATAACTATGTTTTTCTTCATCTATTATTACGATTTCTGTTTCTATATTTTTCATTCTAAAAAATTCATATGCTTTTAGTACTTCTTCTGCAACATAACTTTCATTTACATTTTTTATTTTTACTACTATAATCGGTAAATCTCCTGATATTCCATATTTCCATAAATTACTTTGTTTATATATTTCTTGCTTTTTTTTGTTTTCTAAGTTTTGTGTTTTTACTGGATTATCAAATAAAATATATGATAGAATTTTTTGGTATATTTCTATGTCTTGTCCTTTCATGCTTAAATATCTGCTTTCTGCTTCTACTCTTGCTTTTGATAATTCAAATTCTTTGCTTACATTTTGTTGTGTTTGATATTTTTTGATATTTTCTATAACCTTTTTTTCATCTTTTTCAATTGCTAATATGAAATCTAAATTAACTTCTTCTTGTGGTTTTACTTTAATTGTTCTTTTTAATGCTACTATACTTTGTGTTACTAAACCGTGTTTTTTTTGATAATGGTATAGAATTTTTTATCATGATTGGAATGTTTAAATTTCCTCTTCCGATGAATTTTTCTTTGTCTATTTCATATTCATAATCTCCAACTGTTTCACTATTTGTGGATAAGTTTACTCCTAAATAATATTTTGTTTTCCCTATTTCTCTATTTTTTCTTTCAATTATTAAACTGTTTGTGTTATCATCCCACTTATTAATTAAAAATAGATTATTAAATGCTGGATGTGCATAGTCTTGTTCTTTACTAGATAATACTGGTTCAAAATAAGATGTTATTTCTAATATTTCTTCTTCATTTCCTTGGTTTTCTATTAAAATTCTTCTTAGTTCTATTGGTTCTTGTGAACTTATTGTTGTTTTTATTGTTGTTTTTACATTTCCATTTATTATTTCTTGTTCATTTTTGTCTGGCATGAAACTAATTTGATATTTTCCTTCTTTATTGCTATTTAAAGAATAATTTGAGCTCCATATTTCTTTTGTTTTTATATTTTTTATTGCAAAAAATATTCCTTGAGAATAATCACTGTCTTTTTTAAATCTATTTATATAAATATCTTCATATTTACTAAATCCTTCACCTTTTTGATTCATTGCTAATGTGTATTCTTCACTTGAAATCACATTTCCTGTTAATAATTTTTCATCAATTCTTTTGTAAGTTTTTTGTATATAATTTTCATAATCTTTATATTTTAATTGTTCTACTTTTTCTTTCTTTTCTTTTGTAATTATTGCTGTTTCTGGCATAGTTTCTTGTAATAAAATATCTATTGCTTCTATTTCTGGATTTTTCATAAATCTTTTTTGTAATATATTTTGATTAAATAAATTATTTATGCTAAGTAATATAAGTGCTTGATGATGTGCCATATACGTTTTTACAACTGCTGATGTTTTTCCTTTTTCTACTCTTTCTGGTGTATAATCTATTGATTCATAAAATCCATACTTTTCATACATTCCTTCTTGTTCTAGTCGTTTTAAGTTTTTTATTTCTTCTTGTGGTACTTCATTTATTGCTAATATTCCTGAATAGCTAGATACTACTAACTCATCTGCTAATCCTCTTTTTAGTCCAAGCCATGGTATTCCAAAAGCTTTATACTGATAATTTGATTTTAAATCTTTTAAATTAAATGCTGTTTCTGATATTCCCCATGGTAGTTTTAAATTTTTACTGTATTCTATTTGTGTTTTTATTAAAAATTTACAAGATTCATCTAATAAACTTCCTTCATATTTTGGTATATTTATATTTGGCATTAAATATTCAAATGCTGTTCCAGACCATGATATAAGTCCTTTATATTTTCCTAATGTTGTAAGAGTTCTACTTAAATGATTCCAATGTCTGCTTGGCACATCTTTTTTGGCTATTGCAACTAAACTTGCTTGTCTTGCTTCAGATGCTAATAAATCATAATAAGAATCTGTTAGTTTATTTTCTTCTATATTAAATCCTATTGAAAAAATTTGCTGTTCATAATTATATAACAAGCTAAAATCCATATCTTCTAGCATTTTACTGATTGTGTTTATCTTCATTTCTATGTTTTCATTATTTGTATTATTTTCTTTTAAATATTCTTCTAGAAAGCTTTTTGTTACATATAAATATCCAGCAAAATTTCCACTGTCTACAGTTGATACATATCTTGGATATAATGGTTCTTTAGTTTTTATGTTGTACCAATTATACAAATGTCCATTCCATTTTGGCAGACTTTCAATTGTTTCTATTATGTTTAATAATAGTTTTATTGCTTCTTCTTGGCCAATATAATTTAAGTCATAGCTAGATATAACTGCAAGTAATGATAAGCCTATATTTGTAGACGATGTTCTTAGAACAATTTTTTCTTTTCTATCTTCTTGATAATTATCTGTAATTAAATAATTGTTTTCCTGAGTTAAATATTTTTCAAAAAAGCTCCATGTTCTTTTTCCTATTTCTAATACATATTCTTTGTCTTTTTGGTTCAATTTTTCAATCGCTTCTTGTTTTTTTATGTCTTTACTTATATACCATGTAATTGATGGTGCAAATATCCATAAAATTCCTAATAAAATTGCAAATATATTAAATCTAAATAATCCTATTCCAATTGCAATTATTCCTACTAATACATTTGTTGCCATTTTGTTATAATATGATACTAAATTTGATTTAGCTTGTTTTTCTGCTTCTTCTGAAGTTGTCCATTCTAGTAGATGTTTGCGTGATATTAATAATCTGTATATGGTTTTTATTATTGCTTCACATAGTGTATAAGCTTTATATGGAATTACTGCTAAAGTAATAGCACTTCTTAAAAATGAACCTTTTATTCCTGATATTTTAGGTGTAAATGTTTTTTGTTTTGTTTCTCCTTCTTTTCTAAAAATTAGTTTATTTAATACTTCTAATAAATATGGCAAAATTGATATTGCTAAGACTAATGTTACACTTAATGCAATTGATTTTTTATATATTATTCCAATTATATTACAATATATTATTGCAATTAATATACTAATCTCTAAAATGCTTCTTCTTAAATTATCTAATATCTTATATTTTGAAAGTAAATTTAGTGGACTACTTAATTTAATCCATTTTATTATTTGCCAATCCCCTCTAGTCCAGCGTGACAGTCTATTCATAAAACTATTATATTTTGTTGGATATCCATCCATTAATGTTACATCTGATACTAGTCCACATCTTAAATAACATCCTTCCAAAAGGTCATGACTTAATACTGTATTTTCTGGTATTTGATTTTTTAATACTTCTTCATATACTTTTAAATTGTAAATACCTTTTCCTGTAAAAATTCCTTCTTCAAAATTGTCTTGATATATGTCTGATATTGCATTTGTATAATTATCTATTCCTCCTGCTCCTGCAAATATTCTTGTAAATAAAGTTTTTAAGCTAATATCTAAATTCACACCCACTCTTGGTTGCATAATTCCATATCCATCTATTACTATACTTTTTTCTTTGTCAATTTTTGGTTCATTTAATGGATGTGCCATTGCTCCTACTAATTCAAATGCTGAGTTTAAAATTAAATCTGTATCTGCATCTAGTGTGATTATATATTTTATTTTTTCTATTATCTTACCTTCTAAAGTATTTGTTCTAAATGGATTTTTGATTTTTCCTAATAGGTATTCATTAAATTGTGTTAGCATTCCTCTTTTTCGTTCCCAGCCTAAATAACTTTCTTCTTTTTCATTCCATATACGTTTTCTAAAAACAAAGTTAAATATTGGCATTTTATTTGAAGGTTGTTTATATTTCAAGTTTAACTTTTTTACTAGTTCTTCTCCTGTTGTTATTACTTCGATGTCACTTTCATTTTCTCTTTTACTGCTTTCTGAACAATCTCCTAATAGTGTAAAATATATGTTTTCAGATTTATTTGCTAAATAAAAAACTTCTAATTTATTGATTAATTCTTTTACTTTTTCTTTATTATTTAGAATTGTTGGGATTACTACCATAGTTTTATTTTCTTCATCTATACCATTAAAAAAATCTATTTTTGGTATTAATTTTGGTTTTACTACTTTGCTTAAAATATATTGTGTTATCTGTATTGCTATTTCTGTTGATGGTATTAAAAATATTATAAAGCTTAATATATTTAATTTAATTAAACTACTAATTCCTATTGATATAATAATACTAAATATGCTTATTCCTAATATATATGCTTTTGTTTTATCTTTTGCATTCATTTTCCTACTTGTTTTATATTTTATGTTATCAAATAGTTCATTTATTCCCTTATCTATTAAATAATATCCTATATGTGCTCTTTTTTTATCGTTTTTATTTTTTTCATCTTGTGCAATTGCTAATGCTTTTTTAGCAATATATATTTCAGAGATTTTTGTTTTTTTAGATATTTCTTTTATTTTTGTTCTATAATATTCTTTTGTTTTATCATCCATTTTTTCATATATATTGGCTGGATCTTGTTTTAAAATTTCTTCTACTCCATTTATTTTTTCAAATATTTCTAAGAAATTAATTCTTTGTATTTTTTTTATACTTGTTATGCTATTCCCTATTGATACCTTTCTTACTGCAATATCAAAGTGTTCCTTTTTTATTACATCTGATACATTTGTGCCTGTCATTTCTACTATTTCTTCTAAAGCTTTTAGATAACTATATCCTTTTTTTCCATATCTTTTTAATATATATGACATATATTCTATGAATGGATATTTTGTATTTTGAAATAAATCTTTTTGCATTTTTCTTACATAGTTGGTTGTAAATTTTCGATCTGCTTTTGTTTTGTTTTCTATTAATTTTTCTGCTATACTTTCTGCATTATATTTTTGAATTTGTGAACTATATATTTTTTCGCTTATTTCTCTTATATTTTCAATTATTGCTATTTGGAGAAACATTCCAATATTCCATATTTCCTCCATGCTTAATGTTTTTTTTGTTTGATAGCTTATTAAATAGTCTTCTAATTCTTTTTTATTAATTTTATTATCTGTATATGCTACAATTTCAGATGCTAATACATATATTCTTGCAAATCCTTTGTATGGTCCATTTGCTATTCCTACAAAATTTTTGTACTTTTTTATTGTTAATTCTTTTACTATTTGTTTTACTGTTTCTTCTATTATATAAAAATTATCTAAAAGCCATTCTCCGGCTGGATGTATACTAATTTGTAATTTTAAATGTTCATTTAATAAGTTATATACCTGTTCAATTACTTTAAAATTTTCTAACATATGTGGCACTGGATATGTGTCTTTTTGTGACTTTGTACTTATATTATGATTAGTTGCTATTTTTTGTAAATGATTTTCTAATTGTTCTTTTCCAAGTATGGTTCCATTTATTTTTAGTATTTTATTTGTTTTCAAAAAATTCCACTCCTTGCTTTTCATATCTTTTTTAGATATTGTTTGCAAAGAGTGGTAATTTTATGCATTTTATTTTTTATCATATATTATTTTTCATGAAAAAAATCAATTATTCCATTATAAATCCCCCATGCAAGATTATTTTGATATTCTTCGTTTTGTAGTTGCTTTTCTTCTTCTGGATTTGATAAAAAGCCACATTCTACAATAGAAATTGGTATTTCTACATGTTTCATTAAATATACTGTGTCTAATTTCATTGCTACTCTTTTATTGTCTTTTCGTATTGCTTCATTTAAATTGCTTTGTATTTGTTTTGCTAATTCTATACTTTTTTCGTCTCCTTTTTTGTAAAAGCATTGCCATCCCCAATATTGTGATTCTGAAATTTTATTTAAATGTATGCTAACAAATATGTCTGCATGACTTTCATTTCCTATTTTTACTCTATTTTTTATATCTGATATTTTTTTTTCTCTTATTGATTTGCTGTTTGCATCATATATTCCATTCTCATCAGAACGTGTTAATATTACTGTGCATCCATTGCTTTCTAATAATTTTTGTAATTTTAATACTATTTGTAAATTTATTTTTGCTTCTGTTGTTCCGATTGTTGCTTTCTGCTCCCTCATCTGGTGAACCATGTCCAGCATCTAATATTACTGTTTTGTTCGATACTGGTG
Source organism: uncultured Clostridia bacterium (assembly GCA_947626815.1). Classification (GTDB taxonomy): domain Bacteria; phylum Bacillota; class Clostridia; order TANB77; family CAG-508; genus CAG-269. Next base: position 9,009 of record CANQTN010000031.1, read on the forward strand.
TTGCTGTTACTTCTATATTTTTTTCTTTTGATTTATAGGAAAATGTATATATTCCTATTAATATAGTTAAAATTATAATACTTATTCTTTTTTTGTTTATAACAATCATAAAAAATTCCTCATATATAATATTATTTTATAATTTATATATATGAAGAATTTTTTATAATTATACAATTTTTCCATCTTCTATTTGTATGATTCGATTTGCCAATTTCGCAATTTCTAAATTATGTGTAATCATTATAATTGTTTGATTATATTTTTCATTAGCTTCTTTTAATAATTGCATAATTTCTTGGCTAGACTTAGAATCCAAATTACCAGTAGGTTCATCAGCTAAAATTATCTTTGGATTCATCATTAATGCTCTTCCTATAGCAACTTTTTGTTGCTGACCACCTGATAATTCATTAGGTAAATGTTTTTTTCTATTATCAATATTTAAAAATTTTATTATTTCTTCAAACTTTTCTTTGTCTACTTTTTTCTTATCAAGATTAATAGGAAGGAGTATATTTTCTTCTACATTTAAAGTAGGAATTAAATTAAAAAATTGATAAATAATTCCTATTTTTTGCCTTCTCAATATAGTCAGTTCTTTTTTATTCATTTCATATATATTGTTATCATAAAAATATACATTTCCAGATGTTGGTTTGTCCAATCCAGCAATAATATGTAAAATTGTAGATTTTCCACTTCCAGATGGTCCCATTATTGCAATAAATTCTCCTTCTTCAACTTCAAATGATATATCATCTACTGCAATAACTTTTGTGTCATCTTTTCCATATATTTTCTTTATATTTTCTATTTTTAGGATTTTCATTTTTAATTTTTACCTCTCATTCCATTTATTCTCTATTGTTCTTGATGAACATAATGTTATAATTAAAGATAGTAAGAATATTATTGCAAAAAATACGCCGATATTTCCAAATGGTATTAATAACTTATCTAAAACAATAACATTTTTCATGTTATTTATAATTCCATACAATATTGGTATTGAAAGAATAATTGATATTATTGTCGCCTTTATAAACATATACACACATTCATATATTAAAATTTTATTTATATTTCCTTTAGTAGCACCTAAACTATATAATATGGTAAATTCTTGCTTTCTTTCACATAAACTTGCATTTATGATATTTATTGTGCTTATAATTCCAATAGCTATTACTGCTATTATAATAACTCTTAACATTAATTGTATTATTTCAATATATATAAGTTTTTCTTGATTTTCTAAAGTATAATATTCTGCACTATAGATTGGAGTATTTGGATCTTCTCTTATTTTATCTATATAATTTGAAAATTCAATTATATTTTCACACTTAATTTTTATTGCTACATCTCCTGTTTCATTTCCTATCCATCTGTCTACAGCATTTTTATTTTTTGGAATATAACTTTTTAATTTATTGTTTATCCTATTATATGTATCCATATTGACAAACACCGTTGCTTCTCCAAATTGTGTTGATATTTCTTTATAACCATCTATAAGTTTATCTGTTAGAATATAGTTTCCTAATAAATTTTCATCATCAATTATTTCATATTCACTAATTCGACTTTCATGATTAGAATGCCTAGTTATAATACTTAGTTTGAAATTATTTCTTGTTTTTAATGCTGGTTCATATTCATATGATAATTGTTCTGTCCCTCTAGTTATCATTACAGTATTATAAAATATAAAAT
>CANQTN010000032.1 GCA_947626815.1 uncultured Clostridia bacterium
GATACAAAAGGTTATGAAACACAATATGGAAGTTCATTTGCAGATATAAATAAAACAAATACTCAATGGGCAACAAAGTATAGTTCAGATAATAATATACCAACACAAGAAAAATCAAAAGTAGGAGATGCAATATGGGACGTTTACGTAAAAAGTAATAGAGGATGGTTTAACGACTGCGCTTACTTCGTGACCCCTGGCGTTCCGTTCGTGATACGTGGCGGCTATTACGGTAATGGAGCCAATGCTGGTGTGTTCGCGGCCAGCAGCACTTATCGGTGCTCCCAACGTGTATGATTCGTTCCGCGTAGTCTTGGCGGGCGTGTAGCACTTTGATTCGTGACCTCGGTCCCTTTGGACCTTTAATCGGCACTGACTTTAACTTGGAAATATACAAGAATACGGAAGGAGGTTTGAAAATTAGAGTAAAAAAATATTTGGTGCTTTAGCACCAAAAAAAATGAGTACCAAACAATTAAATAATTAGGGATTAAACTGTACTACGCTAACTTCGTGAACCCTGACAATCCGTTCGTGATACGTGGCGGCAATTACAATAATGGAGCCAATGCTGGTGTGTTCGCGGCCAGCAACACTAATCGGTGATCCCAACGTGAATAATTCGTTCCGCGTAGTCTTGGCGGGCGTGTAGCACTTCGATACACAAAGATTCATAAAGGAATCTATCTCTGAGGGGTAATATTTAAGGATGTTACCGTGGGGTTTAGACTAAATCTTGTTTCAAGTTCTGTGAAATGAGAAAAGTTCTTGAAAAAGAAAATAAAAATTGCAACTAGATTTGTATCAAAGAAGTTTAATTCCTTTGGCATAAACTGGATTTTATGTCATAAACACATAAACAGTAATTTTGTTTGAGTAAGAAATGAAAATCCAAAATTATAAAAAAGAAATAATAAATGTATGAAGTACTAATAATTAGGTATTGGAAACTAATTATTAGTACTTTATCATTTGTATTTTGAAAGAAATATTTTATAAAATTTGTTTCTTAGAAAAGTATACTTAATTAAAGTGATTGTTTGGTGAGAAGTCTGAAATATCATTTAATAAATTTTCTTCCATAATTTGAAAGGCTTTATTATTAATAAGAAAATCACAACTATTTATAACTTTTTGTTGTAATTTAAAAGAATTACAGTGACTAGAATGACCGTAACCATGAATGAAGACTTTGCAAAGCAAAATTTATATTTAAGTTGTTATTTGAATATTGATTATTCCAAATTTTTACGTTTTTTTTGATTTTCTTTTTACTAGAGGTTCTAAGTAATTTATGAGTTGTAAAAATACGATATCCACAAAAATTAACTCCCATTTTATATGGATAATATCTGGATTTATTATTTAATTCTAATTGTAAATTTTGACCAATAAATTGTTCTATTTTTTTCTTAATTTCAATGCAGTCATTTTTGGACTTTAGTAAAATAATAAAATCATCCATATATCTAATATAATATTTAATTTTTAATTGACGTTTTACATATTGATCTAATTCATTTAAATAAATATTAGCGAAAAATTGGCTAGTATAGTTTCCAATTGGTATGCCTATTTGATTAATACTTTTAGAATTATCAAAAATTAATATTTTTGTCAAATGTAATAATTGAGGATCTTCAATATATTTTTGCATAATGTTATATAATGTATGTGGATTTATGCTGTAGAAAAATTTTTTTATATCACATTTTAAAACCCAGAAATCACCAAAATTTCTTTTAAAAATGCGCATTTGTTTTTGAACTTCTTCTACAGCTTTATGTGTGCCTTTATTATTTAAACATGCAAAACTAGAATGTATAAATGTTGGAACAATGTAAGGTTTAATGAATTCTTCTACATACCATTGATGAACAATTCTATCTCTATATGGTAATGCTTTAATTTCTCTTTCTTTCGGATCAAAAACTTTGAAAACAAAATAATTACCTAGATGATAAGTGTTATTTTTTAAATTGTTTAATAAATTTGTGATATTATTTTCTAAATGAATTTCATAATTAATGACTTCTATTTTATAAATTTTATGTTTTCTGGCTCTATAATGTGCTTGCATCAATTTCTCAAATGTGAGTTTTTCATAAAATAAATTTTTTATCTTTTTATGCATGAACTAATCCAACCTCCTAACATGTTACATATATCAGTTATTAAGTTACTCCAAGTTTGATAGTTTTGCATTGAAATATATTTATATTTGTAAGATAATCTAATATGAACTTTTAGTAAATTTAGGTGGACATCAAATTCATTTAAATTTTTTAATTTTTCTTGTTTTTGATAACTTTTAATAGCATACATTAAATAGCGTAGACCAATGTATAAATCATTTTTAATTTCAGAAACTAAAGCAAAATTTTCACTTTTTGGATATTTTCTAACAAGATTATTAGAATAATATATTAGCTCTAAATATTTTTGATATATTTTTAAATTATTGTCATTGTTTTTATTTTCTTTTGTATCATTCATATTATTTTAACTCCCATATTTTTATAAATTTTTCAGCTTCTTTGTTTGCATTTTCAATAAAATCATAAGCTTCTTTGATAGATAAGTTATTATAATCAATTTCGGCAATTTTTTTGATGAAGTTTTTGATATCTGAATTTAAAATATATTCAGCAGAGGAATGTGTTTGCTCTGTTGAAGAATCAACAATTTTTACATCATATCCGGCACATTTTATTAAACTAGAGTATTTGGATAAATTATTGATGGGGAATCCACATTTTAAGACTTTTTCATTTAAATTTGTTAATTTAAGATTTAAAAGAGAAGACATCTTTTTAGCATCATCATCTAAAAAAACATAAAAAATTCCATTTTTGAATAAGTACAACATAGACGGATTAGCTTTTTTTAATAATAAATATCTTTCGTATAATTTACTCATAATAATAATTCCTTTTACATTTTTTAGGATATTATAACCTAAAAAAACAAAAAAATCAAGTTTTCTTGACAAAATTTGGAAAAAGCTAAAATGATTGTAAAAGTAAAATGATTATAATTCACTGGTCAATAGTGCAAATGGTCAAAGATAATATATTATTTATGTAGTAACAATTCGGGGGGACCAACAAAGTACAGCTTGTTAATAAAATTTTATAATTTATTATAAAATTTTAGGTACAATCTGTATGCAGCTGGGAGTTACAAATAAATAATATATTATCTTTGACCATTTGCACTATTGACCACTGAATTATAACGTAAAATGTTATTAGTGTTTGCTAATAACGTTGACTTATGTGAGCATTTAAGTTAAAATAAATATGTAATGCAGAAGAAAGGAAAGGGAAGTTTATGAATAAAATACGATATAATGGCAAAGTAATTGAGCTGACAGAAGAAATGACAATACAAGAATTATTAAAAAACGAAATAGAAAAAATGGAAAATGTAGTTATTGGGGCTATTTTTAATAATAGATATGTTAATTTAGGATATAAAATAAAAGAAGATGGGGAAATTAAACTAATTGATATTTCAACAAAAGAAGGAACGAAAATATATAGAAGAACGCTTATATATATATTAGGAAAAGCATTTGAAAAGTTATATCCAGATAAAGCAATAATTGTTAATTATCAATTAAGAAATTCTATGTTTTTTGAAATTGGAGATATAGAAATAACTGAAGAAGTAATACAAAAATTAACTGATAATATGAGAGAAATTGTGAGAAAAGATTTACCAATAGAACAGGTAGTTATGAATAGAAAGCAAGCAGAAGAATTTTTTGATACGCATAGGACTACAAAAGGTAAATTGCAATTCGATTTATTAGATAATCAAGAAATTTATATGTATTATTGTGAAGATTACTACAATTATTGTTATGGAACTTTAGCTAGTAGAACAGGAATTACAAAAATATTTGAAATAGTTAGATATGATGATGGACTATTATTGAGATATCCAAGTTCAGATAAGCCAAATCAATTGCCAAGATTAGTTCAGACGAAAAAATTAGCATGGGCTTTAAATGAATATGATGATATCCATAAAATTTTAAATGTAAATTTAGTATATAAGTTAAATAAAGCAGTTCAAGAAAATACAATAAAAGATATTATAATGTTAGATGAAGCATTACATGAAAAAAAGATAGGTAATATAGCAGATGAAATAGCAAAAGATAGAAATATAAAAATGGTATTAATAGCAGGTCCTTCATCATCAGGAAAAACAACATTTGCACAGAGATTAGGAATTCAATTAAAAATTAATAAATTAAAGCCAGTAACTATTTCTGTAGATAATTATTTTGTTGAAAGAAAAGATAACCCAAAAGATGAGCATGGAAATTATGATTTTGAATGCATAGAAGCAATAGATTTAGAATTATTTAATAATCATTTGGAAAAGTTACTAAATGGTGAAGAGATAGAAATGCCAGAATTTGATTTTCGTGAAGGAACAAAAAAATATAATGGCAAAAAATTAAAATTAAAATCAGATGAAATTTTAGTAATTGAAGGAATACACTGTTTAAATGATAAATTAACAAGTAAAATTTCAAAAGATCAGAAATATAAAATTTATATTAGTGCACTAACAGTTTTAAACATGGATTCTTATAATAGAATTTCAACAACAGATACAAGACTAATTAGAAGAATTGTTAGAGATTATAAATTTAGAGGTTATAGTGCAAAACATACAATTGGAACATGGAATATGGTAAATGTTGGAGAAGAAAAAAATATATTTCCATTTCAAGAAGAAGCCAACAGTATATTTAATACCTCATTAATTTATGAATTAGGAGCTTTAAAAGATGTAGTTATGCCATTATTGGAAGAAATAAAACAAGAAGAACCAGAATATGCAGAAGCTAGAAGACTAATTAATATGTTAAAATATTTTGAAAGTATACCTCGAGAATATATACCAATTAATTCACTTTTGACAGAATTTTTAGGAGGAGGAGCTTTTAAATATTAGAATTTTGATATTATATAGGTTATAGGCTAACCATATTAAAAACCTAAATATTATACAAGGAAAATTGGCAAAATGGAACATAGAAATTTTGTAGAAATTGATGAAGAATTTGTGTGTGAATATTGTGGAAGAAATGTACCTAAATTAGGGTATTCATGTAGAAATCATTGTCCATATTGTTTACATTCTAAACATGTAGACAAAAATCCAGGAGATAGACAAGAAACTTGTCAAGGTCTTTTGAAACCAATAGGGTTAGAAATAAATTCTAAAAAAGGATATGTTATTATATTTGAATGTAAAAAATGTGGAGCTATTAGAAAAAATAAAATGGCAAAAGATGATAATATGGATTTAATAATTCAACTTTCCACTCTTGGGGACAGGCACGAATAGGGCATATTAGCACTATTTGGGACATGTATTGAATGATGTTTTTATATGTGTCTTAAAGGAGATTATTTTATGAAGTGAATTTTGGTTATAAAAAAGTGTAATAGTTAATTTGAAGTTGTCAATTAAAAGTAGACAATAAAAAAGCAACTTACTTAAATCCCAGTTCAGTTCTATACTGAATTGGG
>CANQTN010000033.1 GCA_947626815.1 uncultured Clostridia bacterium
TGTTCTGCTTTGTTGTTGTATTCTGTTCTGGTGTTGTGTTCTGCTTTGTTGTTGTATTCTGTTCTGGTGTTGTGTTCTGCCTTGTTGTTGTATTCTGTTGTTGTGTTGTGTTCTGTTGTTGTGTTGTGTTCTGCTTTGTTGTATTTTGTTCTGGTACTTCTCCTTCACTTACATCATCATCGTCGTCATCTTGAACATCTATATTTTGTTTATCTGTTTCTGTCTGTTGTGCTTGCACTTCTGAACATTTAATTTTAAATTCTTCTACATATTTATTTCCTTTAACATCTATTGCTGTTACTCTTAATTCATAATTTCCATTTATTAAACTTCTTTCTGACAAATCAATTATAGTATCATATATCCACATCTTTGTTGTTTCTGTATCATCTATAATTTTTTCTTTTATCTTCTCATATTTACCTTTTTCTGTTTCTCTTATATCTATTTTTACAGATTTTATTCCTGAATCATCTCTTACTTCAATACTAAGTTTTCTATCTTCTGTTGCTTCACAAGTCAATCGTGGTGCATTATTCATTGAAAAGTACTTACCCTTATTTGCTTCTTTTAATCTTTTTAATATGATAGTTCTAGTCATTTTAGTTCCATTTGTTCCTACAGTTCTAATTCTAAATGTTCCACTTTTTCCTTCACTAATAAGCTTATTTGCTTGACAACTAGTTAATTTACCATTTAATGTTCCTGTATGTATATCTACATTATTCCATACTAATTTATTATTTTTTGTTACTTGTTTATCTATATATACACCTGTAGCTTCTACTGCATTAGAAATTGTCATACCAAATTTTCCCTCAGTCGTTACATCTGTTGAAATTAACGGAGCTCTTTGAACTTCCATTTTATATTTCTTTTCTTCTACTTTTATAAAACCGTCTGCCCAAATATTATTTTTACTTTTACTATAATCTATATTTTTTTCTTTCATTAATGTCGAAAAATATCTTGTTCTTTTCTTTCCATTGATGTCTTCTACAACTATTCTATAACTTGCTTTTTCGTCTGTTGGTGCAAATTGCATAGTTATTTGCCTAGCATCTGTAATTCTGTCCACAGCTTGTTCGCCAGACATTAATTTATATTCTAATACTGATTTCGCAGTATTCTCACTACTATATATCTTTTTTCCTTGCCCATCTTTTCCTATTAATTTTTCTATCACTACATTTTTAATTTTGCTATTATCTTTTACCGTTATTGTAACTGGTCCTACATATCTTTGACCTTCTGTCTCACCTTTTCCACCCTCAGCTGTCACTTTTCCAGAAACTGTTACTCTTGGTGCTCTATCAACTTTAAGACTTCCATTTTCACTTTTAGTAATTGATATTGTTTCTGTAAGTTGTTTAGGAGTATCTATCACTACAGATACTTTATTTCCATTATCATCTACTCCATCTTTTTTACTTCTAGTTCCGTCTAATACTACAATTTTATACTCTCCTTCTTCTGTTAATGCAAATGTACGACTGTAATTATTTTTTCCTTCTGTTACAATAAAGTCTTTATCTGTAAGTTCTTTTCCCTGGACAGTAACACTTTTTATTCCATTATAATCAGTAACTTTACAAATAATTTTTTCAACTCCGTTTTCTTTTACTAATGATGCAACTAATCTTGGTGCTAAATTCATTGCATTTGTTCTACCTGTCATAACTATCATACTGCCAGCTAATGTTGCAAATATTATCAAAGTATTTCTTTTTAATTTATTTCCCATCAAAATCATCTCCTTTTAACATAAATTTATTATACCACTTTTATGTTCATTTGTCAATTTTTTCTTGCATATTGCCTATTCGTATTTATATATATTTTCATATTAATAACTAAATAAACGGATTTAACATTTTCTAAAAAGAAAGCCTTTAAGAAAATTTAAACTCCGCATATTTATCTTCTATCGAAAATCTATCGTTTTTTTACGATGACTTTCCTAGAATATAAAATAACGGAGACAATTTTTATTTTGTCTCCGTTACAGTTCTATTCTCCATTCCCCTGCAATTGTTCTAAATCTTCTTTTAACATATTTCCCATTAAATTAGATCCAGCTCGTATTACTAATTTATTAAATAATGCATCATCTCTTACATCTTCAAAAATGTCATCTTTAACTTTATATAAAAATGCTATTTCTATATTTTTGTTATTAATTGTTGCAATATCAACTGTATACAAATATGTTATACCTTCATATTCAAATTGGTCAACAACATATAATTTTTTACCTTGATATTCTAATGTTTTGTCTTTCCAATCAGCAATTAAATTTTCTCTCATTCCCATGATTATCTTTTTCCTCCTTTTCTTTTGATTATCTTCCTTCACTATCCATCTGTTTATCATGATTACGTTTTATATCTACACCTATAGAACTTACCAAAGATGTTGCCGCTGCTGCAATAGGTCCAATAAAATCTGCTTTTATATCTTGTAATACAGTAGTAAATTTGCTAAATGCTGGTAAATTCATTTGTGACATGCTTTGAGCTTCTCTAACTACACTTGCCATTTTTCTATACAAATCTGCACGGAAACTATTGCTTACTTGCGCATTTCCAATTACATTAAAGCCTGCAGTATGATCTACTCCTGCTTGAGTCATTGCACTAGCACCTTTTGTTACATTTTGCAAGTTTTGCATTGTAGAAGTTGTTTCTTGACTAGAATATAAACCTGCTAATCTATCTAATTTGTCTGCTAAACTTCCTTGTCCTCCTACTGCACCATTTGATTTATCTTTTAGTGAATTAATTATTGTTTGTACATGTTGATCTGCATTAACATATCCTTCATTTGCATGATTAACTGTACCAAATTCACGCATTGCTCCTACTTCACCAGCATTTGCTGTATCAATAACTGCCGTATTTGCTGTACCTTGAATATGTTGATCTGTAATACCTCCTAAAGCTCCATTCATTTTATCCTTACTTTGATTAAATGCATTTACAACATTTTCAGCTTGCACTGCTTCACTATTATGTCTATTTACAATATCTTGCTCAACAGCCTTTGCTCTTTTTAGCTCGTCTGATAATTTACCCATACTTTCCATAGTTCTATGCAATGATGCTGCTGCCATTGCCATAACACCTATATTTCTTACTGTATTATCTCTAGTGTCAGACACTACTCTTACTTGACTTCTTCTCATATTAAATGGACTTCTTAATAATCCTAATGCATTTGTATATGTATTATTTTGTCCTACTTGTTCCATTCTTAATTGTGCTCTTGCATATTCTACACTATCGTTGGTTGCTTCAGCTCTTAATCCTTCATATTCTGCATCTGCATAATCGTTGATAGCTTGACTATATTCTGCAGTAGTAGAATTTCTTCTATGGAATATATTAAGTAACCTACTTCCTCTCATATTTCCTTTATATTGGGCACTTACTCTCTCTCTACCTCTTCTTGCATTTTTAGATCGTAACTCATTATCATCTATCTCTCTTCTATGTTCATCTATTAATCTAGACAATTCATCTAATCTTTCTCTATCATCTTCACTAAGACTACTTCTTTGTAACAATTGATTTCTTTCACTTTGTGCTGCATTTATTTCATTCATCAAATTACCATTTTCTCTATCTGCCAAACCTCTTAAACTTCTATTTAATGCTCTCAATATAACAGCATTAGGTTTTAAATCTATAATTGTCTCTTCTGTTAAATAATCTGCCATTAATTTCAAATCGTCTATATCCATATCATTAAATTGCTGTGTTATTTCTCTTTCAATCCTACTTTGCCCAGTAATTCTTCTTAAAATTGGCTTTGCTCCTACATATGAAGCTACTGCTACACCTGCTGCTCCTGCCCATGCTACAGGTCCAGCTATAACTCCTGCTGTAGCTAATGCCAAAGCCAATGAACCTGGTAATGGTAATAAAGGATTTTCAGAAAATGTATGTCTTCTTCTAATCTCTGGCATTTGATTAAATTGCTCTCTAAAGACTTGTAATCCTGTTCTTCTTATGTCAAGTTCTTTTGGTGGTACTACAGCTGGTGGTTGAAATTTATCTTTTCCTGGTATTACAGCTGGTGGCTGAAATTTATCTTTTCCTGGTATTACAGCTGGTGGTTGAAATTTATCTTTTCTTGGCTTTACAACTGGTGGTTGAAATTTGTCCTTTCCTGGTACTACAACTGGTGGTTGAAATTTATCTCTTCCTGGTACTACAGCTGGTGGTTGAAAATCGTCTCCTTTTCCTTTGTCTTGAGAATCTTTTTCCTCATCTCTTCCTAATTTTTCTTTTAATTTAGCAATTCTATCTAAGATATCTTGCCTATTAATATCTGGCATATCACTAGGGTCTAAATCAGGATCATCTAATAAAGATTCTAAATAAGCAATTTCATCTCTTATCTTATCTCGTTCATCTCTTTCTTCTGATTTTCCTAAATTTAATTCTTCTAATTTTTTTCTTCGATCAATTACATTTCTTAATTCTTCTTTTAAAGCTTCTAACCATTCACTATAAGAATCAATATCATTTATATTACCTTCATCTTTTGCTCTCTTTAAATCTTGTTCTGCTGTTTCTATTTCATGTTTTAAATTTTGTTCTCTTCCTAATAAATCTTCTATTGTCTCTTCTTTTACTTTTGGAGCCTCTTTTTTTGGTTCTTCTGCATGTTTATCTCCTAATTCTTCTGATTTAGATTCCGTATCTTTTTTTTCTGGTGCACTCTTTGTTTCTTTTTCTGTTGCTTCTGTTTCCTTTTCTGGTTCTATTTTATATTTATCCATTGCCTCTTTCAATTTAGCTTCTATTCTTTTAATTCTTCCTTTGATTTTATCAATTTTCTTTAGCTCTTCCTCTACTTTTAATAGGTCATTTTCATATTCAATTTGCTCTGGAGTTTTTTCAAGTTTTCCATTTCTAAGTACTGATTTTCCAGACATTTCCTTTATTGCCTGTTCTAATTGTTCTTTGTCTCTTAATAAAGACTTTTCAGTAAGAATGATTCCTAATTTTTCTTGTCTTTCCTGTAATAATTTTTTGATATATGCATCTTCTTTTTTTGTTGCCTCTATTTCTTTTCGTATTTTAGCTAAATCATTCTCATATTCTAATTGTTCTTCAGTTTTTACTAATTTACTATTTTCAGTGTTATATTTTCCAGATATTTTTTCTAGTGCTTCCATACATTGTGCTTCATCTCTTTGTAAACCAAGTAATTTTTCTTCTAGCACTTTTAATAATCTTTCTTCCATAATTTCCTCCTAATATAACAGGATAATTCCCTTTTTACTACATATTATAACATAATTTCATTTTTTATGCAACTCTTTTTATTAATTTACTTAATTCTCAAATAAAACTTTCTCTAATTATAAATTTTTATACATTCTAAAAAGCAAAAAAAGTAGGAAAATTTGAAGTGGTAAAATGAAAGTAGACACAAAAAAAGTGTTTACTTTCATTTTTTTGATATAATAAAGAAAAAGATTGG
>CANQTN010000034.1 GCA_947626815.1 uncultured Clostridia bacterium
AATCTTTTTCTTTATTATATCAAAAAAATGAAAGTAAACACTTTTTTTGTGTCTACTTTCATTTTACCACTTCAATAGTTAATTATTACACTTTTTTAACAATTATTACAAATGCTTTTAGATGTTTCTATTTAAATTACCATTTGTATAATTTGAGCCTTCTAATCGATTACCATTTAAAACTTTTTGGACAATAGAGTTAATTTGGTCAATATTTTCATCTAAAATATCTATTCTAGCATAATCTACTAAAAAATCTTTTGAAGATATTGAAACTATTTTACTATTAAAAATAGTGGTTATTGTTTGAAGATTTTCAGATAAAATAGGAAATTTCATATTTAATCTATCTTTTAAGTAATATTCATTATTACTTTGACATTTAGCTTTACAATCTGGGTAACATTTATCTGTTTCTCCGAAGCAAACAGTAGTTGATATTAAGTAAAGGAGTTCTACCATATGTAATTAGTTCTTTTTCTATATAATTATTTTCGCATAAGGTATTTATAGTAGTTTTATCTAATTCTGGTGATAGTGTAAATCTATGTATTCCTAAATTTTTTAGTTCTAAAATTGTATGTGAATTGAATACATTAAATGTATAGTTTGCTACTATTTTAAAATGCTTGTCTAAGTCAGTAAATAATTCATTTAAAAGTCTTATGTTACAAATATTTGAAATTACAAATCCTCTTATTGAATATTTTGATACTGATTTTTTAGCATTTGCATAAAATAAATTTTTATAATTTCCTTTTACTATTGTGGGCATGTAAATATATAAATTAAAATTCTGGCTAAGAAGTTTTAATATAGCATCATATTTTTTTGTAATAAAATAATTTAAAGGAATATATATATTTTTTATTTTATTATCTAATGCTAAATAATTGTAATCTATATTTAAACAATTTAGTAAAACAGAAATTTTGATGTTATTTTTATTAGGGTTTGTAATAAGGTGAGAAGTTTTAGAAAAGCTAGAAGTATTTGTTTGTAATTGATTATTACTAGTTTTATTATTAATAGATGATTTTATTTGTGCATGATTTCTGTAGCAATTTTTAATAGCAAAATTTTCAACTTGTTCTAAAGCTCCTCTTCTAAGCTCATTTAGTGAACTTAATTTAGGAATAAAAACATTATTATCTAAATTAATGTTAATTTTTTTAAATTCATATGGAGTATTAGTAGTTTTAGAAATTTGTCGTATAATTGTTTCTTTATCTAAAGGTTTATTTTTAGCAACTACAGGAAATTCATTTAGTTCATAATTTATATTTAAGTGTTTATATATTTTTTTTGGATTGGCAGGAGTAATATTTATTGAAATTGGTTTTCCTTTTTTTATTGTAATATCACAATATAAGAAAATTTTTCGATTTTCACCTTGATAACTTTGTTTAGCATATGATGATAATTTTTTAGATGATATTTTATATATTTTATTATTAAATGATATATTTCCTTTTATTCTTCCTATAGTAACAGTTTGACCAATTTTTATTTTGGTTATATTTTGGCCGTTTTCCATTAATTCAGAAATTGTGTAAGTATTAGGTTCATTTTCTATGGAAATAGTATCGCCAATCTCAATATGTTCTTTTAATTTTAAAGTGATATATCCTTTGTTTTTATTGTAATTTTGCACTTTTCCTAATAATAATCCCATATTATTAGGTTTATCTTTAAAAACTAAATTTTTGTTAGGTTTATTGTCCAAATGACCGCAAGAAGACATACCACGATTAAATACTTGCATTAATGTTTTTCTATCGTTTTCGTCAACAATATATGGATTATTAGAAAGTGCTAAATCAATGTATTTTTTGTAAATTTGTGTAACAATTGCAACATATTCTGCAGATTTCATTCTACCTTCAATTTTTAAACATTTTACACCAGCTTTTATAAAAGCTGGGATGTAGTCGAGACTACATAAATCACGAGTACTTAATAAATGACCAGAATTGATTGTTTTTTCATTTTCTAATAGTTCATAAGGAAGCCTGCAAGGCTGTGCACATTTTCCACGATTACCAGAACGCCCGACCGAAGTAAGCTAGAAAATAGGCATTGACCAGAATATGAAATACATAGGGCGCCATGGACGAAACATTCAATTTCTGTGTTAGTGTGTTTGCAAATGTAGTCAATTTCATCTATTGATAATTCTCGTGCTAGAATTATTCGTTTAAAACCAAGTTTCTCTAATTCTAAAGCACCATTTAAACTATGAACTGTCATTTGCGTACTTGCATGAATTGGTAAGTCTGGAAAAAGCTTAATTAATTTTGTAGCTAGCCCTAAATCTTGAACTATAATTGCATCAATTCCGTAATTGTAAGCTTGTTTTGCTAAATTTAAAGCATCTTGAAATTCATTATCTTTGATAAGTATATTTAGTGTTAAGTGTGTTTTTACGCCACGAATTTTTGCATATTGAATTGATTTTTCTAATTGCTCTAAATCAAAATTATTTGCAAATGCTCTTGCATTAAAGAGGTTAGAACCAAAGTAAACACTGTCAGCACCATTTTGAACAGCGGCTTTTAAAGCTTCAAAGTTACCAACTGGGGATAATAATTCCATAAAAAATATATTCCTTTCATTAAATTTGCTTATATTATATCATATTTTAGAATAGTTACCAACTTTTTAGGTAAATAAATGATTTTAACTTATTTGTTAAAATCTACAAAAAATGAAAATTTTATTGTAGGCTTTAAATATTATAAAAAACGAAATTAACATTTTCTAAAAAGCAAAGCTTTAAAGAAAATTTAAACTCCGCATATTTATCTTCTATGGAAAGTCTATCGTTTTTTCAACGATGACTTTCCTAGAATATAAAGAAAGAGAAAAACATATATTATATAGTTAGAAAACTTAAAGAAAGAAATTTGATGCAAAAAGTAGTAGAAGTCTTAACACATTGACATAAAAATGAAATGAAAATAAAATAAAAAAGTAAGAGCAAAAATATTTGTTAAATTTTATGGGAAGAAACAAAGGAGGAAGAAATGGAAAGAAGAGGGAAAATAAAAAGTAAAGAAATCTATGAAAGGGTAAAAAATTCAGATAGAAATAGGAAAGGAATAAGCGGAATAACGTTAATAGCGTTGGTTATTACAATAATAGTGCTATTAATATTAGTAGGAGTAAGTCTATCGACACTAACAGGGCAAGATGGAATACTAACTAAAGCAGCAACAGCAGCGGATAGGACAAATGAAGAAGCAATAAAGGAGAAGACACAAATTCAAGTATATGGTTCATATAATACGGCAGGAAGGCTAGATATGGATGAGTTGAAATCAAATATAAAAAATAATTTTGGAAATGAATTAAAAGAACAACCAAAATATTATTTGCAAAATGATAAAGATGAAAAATTAAGAGGATGTTTAAAATTTGTAGTAGATGGATACAATGTAAGAATAGATGGACAAGGAAATGTAACATTATATAAGGATGGAGAAGAGATAGGATTACCATCAAATTCAGATGGAACAAAAATAGGAAAAGCAGGAGAAATAATACCAGTACTAAAAGATTTAACAGCTAAGAGAGTTTATTGGACAGAGGAAGGAGCAGAAATAGTAGAAGGCACAGGAGATTTTGATGAAAGCTTATGGTGTGATTATGAAAGTAACAAATGGGCAAATGTGCAACTATCAGATGGAAGTTATTTTGTATGGATACCAAGGTTTGCATACAAAATAGATAATAATGTACGTGATCGGAGAACCAGGAGATAATGTAAAGGGTTCAATAGATGTAAAATTTGTAGGAACAGATGTAACAGCAGAAAATGTAGAGCAAAGGTTAGAAGATGCATATATAGTACATCCAGCATTTTGTGATGAAAGCGGAAAAGGATATGAAAATGGAAGCTGGGATAGTGAGTTACCAGGAATATGGGTAGCAAAATATGAAATGAGCATGGAAAAGGATAAGGTACGTGTAGAGACAACAAATGATGGAGACACAAGAGGAGATGTAACAACAAACACTACAATAAAAGCAGTAAGTAAACCAAATGTAAGTAGCTGGAGATATATATCAATAGGAAAAAGTTATACGAATGGGATGGAATATGATAGAAGCAAAGACAGTCACATGATGAAAAATAGTGAATGGGGAGCAGTAGTATATTTAACACATAGTAAATATGGAAGAAATGGAACAGAGGTAAGTGTAAATCAGAGTAGTAAATATATAACGGGAGCAGGAAGAGGAGATGGAGAGAATACGATATATAATTCGAAATATGATACAGAACCATCTACTGCCCAACAATATAATGGAAGCATAGGAAAATTATCAAGTTCAACAGGAAATATATCAGGAATATATGACTTGAGTGGAGGAGCATGGGAAAGAGTAGCAGCATTTAATAATACAGATAATAATAATTATGAGATACAATATGGAGGTTCATTTGCAGGAATAAGTCAAACAAGTAGTAAATGGGCAACAAAATATGAATCAGAAGATAATAGTATACCAACACAAAAAAAATCAAAAGTGGGAGATGCAATATGGGACGTTTACGTAAATAAAAATGAAAGCAGTGAGCCCAGAGGATGGTTTAATGACCACGCTCACTTCGTGTACCCTAACCAGCCATTCGTGTTACGTGGCGGTGATTATGGTTATTCAACCTCTGCTGGTGTATTCGCAACCAGCTATACTTATCGGTGCTCCTGGCACGAATTATTCATTCCGTGTAGTCTTGGCGATGGTATGAGATAATGAAGCTTATTGAATTTGTTTATATTGTATCATATTATATTGTAGAATAGTTACCAATTTTTTAGGTAAATAAATTGCAATATAAATTGTATAAATAATTTTGACCAATCTGTTTTAATCCACTTGAATTCGGAAATTTTATCATGTACTTTAGAAAAGTAGTTTGCTATTATGTATAGCGGGTATACGTAAATAACATATTTTAAATTAGATTGATGAAATGTATACTAAAAAATAAAAAAAGGAGAAAGGTGGAAAAATACAGATGAAAAGTATAATTTACAAGCAAAATGAAAACAAAAGAAAAAGAGACAAAAAATGCTGTAAAAAAGAGAGGGTAAAACGGAATAACATTAATAGCATTAGTAATAACAATAATAGTATTGTTAATATTAGTAGGAGTAATTTTATCAACATTATCAGGACAAGATGGAATACTAAATAAAGCAACAACAGCCGCAGATAAAACAAATAAAGAAGCAA
>CANQTN010000035.1 GCA_947626815.1 uncultured Clostridia bacterium
TTTTTATGTCAAATTCAAATTCTTTCATATCTATGTTAGATATTTTTGAAAGCTCCTCTTCCAATA
This sequence comes from uncultured Clostridia bacterium, assembly GCA_947626815.1. GTDB lineage: Bacteria > Bacillota > Clostridia > TANB77 > CAG-508 > CAG-269. The sequence goes on from CANQTN010000035.1 coordinate 67, forward strand.
AATCAATATCAAATCCAGTATTCATAGTTAGTTTATTATGTACTAGCATATATGCAACTTTTTGTTCTTCAGATAAATGGGTTAGTTTTATTACTTCTATTTTCTTTATGCCCATATCTTTCTGTGCTAAATATCTTCCCTCACCCTCAATGATAAAACCTTTTTCATCAATGGCAATAGGATCGTTATTACCGAACTCTTGTATTGATTTTTTAATTTCTTCAATTTGTTCTGCTGTGTGAATTTTAGCATTATTAGGATAAACCTTAATGCTATCAATATTTACTTTTTCAATTTTCATATTCAACCTCCTAAATTGCAGCAATCATCTTTATTGTAATTAACGCTGCTTTTCCAATAATTAAAATGTTCATCTACATCTTCGCATACGCTTATTTTTTCAAAGCCTGTGATTTTCTGCAGATATTCTTTTTTAATGCTTAAAGGCAAATGCTCATACCCGGAATGCTTTACTGTATAATTTGAATAATCTATATCAAACCATTGCTTAATCCAATGATTCACTCTAAGAAACTCAACCAGTATTTTATTGCACTTTATATTATTAAGTATTTCAAAATCTATATATTCGTAAATAAAAGGGCTTAATCTAACTTGAACATCAAATCCGTTGCTATATAGTTTTTCAATTGCCTTTATTCTTTTGCTTGGAACTACTGCCTTTTCGTATTCTAACGACTTACTATCATTAGTAGTAGTAATCGTTATTTGAAAATGGGCCAGATCCTTATCATAGATTTTCAAATACTCATCGTTTGCAACAATATCTGATTTAGTAACTATTAAATACCCTATTTTTCTTTTATTAAGGTATTTTATAATCTTATAAGTTACTCGATTATACAGTTCTATTGGTTGGAAACAATCAGTCATTCCTCCAAGTCTTACTATTGTTCCTTTTGGTAATTTGTTTATTTTCCTTTTTAGTTTTTCAATATTAGCAATACTTGGATTTTGCGGGTTCCATAAGCCTCTAAAACTCAATAGGGATTTAGCGTAGCAATATTTGCAATCATGGCTGCAACCGACATCCGTATGTATCCATTCTAATTGGATATCTGCATTTACTGCCTTCGTTTCCGCCTACTTCCTTATAGAAGCTCTTAAATTGTTTCATTAAACTCCTTTCCCAAAATAAAAAAGACCTTCTGCAGGTCTTTAGGGGATTGAATATTTTGTAATTTATATTTTTTCACACTATCATTATAGATTATTGATTATGCCGTGTCAAGGACAACTTTCGGACATGATTTTTTACATTTTTCTTATTCCATCTATTCCAAACATTAAAATTGCAATCTCTTCTATTGCAGCATTTTTATCTCGATTTACTTGTCTTTCACTTATGTGATATCTTTTTGCAATTTCGGACACACGAGGTTGTTTTTTACCTTTTATGTATAAGTCGTCTAAAATGTGTGCTCGTCTGCGTTTCTCGTCATTTTTACTACTATCTGCATCAAAAATATAAAAATTTTTAATTTTTTCAATATGAGTCATTATTATTTCAGTTCTTTTTTTAGATGCTAAAATAGACTGTACTACTGTCACTTCATCGTATGCCTCGCAATATAATTTATCTAATATTTCGTCTACTGTTGCGGTTTCTAGTTCCTTTTCGCTTACAGTAGCCTGCTTGCAGAAACTAACAAATTTTCTATAATTCTTTAGTAATAATCTTGTATTTTTTAACTTTATATCGTAAGTTAATCTTTCTCTTAATCGTTCTTCATTCTTAGCTTGCTCAATCCCTTGTTTTATTCCTCTTGCCACACCTTCGGCGACCATTTTTTCCATAAACTCTAGCATTTTGCTATCTTTTTCAGATATCTCTAATTTTTCCATACAAAATCCTCTCCTTTTTAGGAAATTGCAAGCTCTATACTTTGGTACATTTTAGTTTTACGATTCTTGATCTATAATACAATTTTTCCTATTTTATCTTTGATACATTTTCAATTCCTTTACTAATGTATCTATTGCTTCTATATATCCATAACTATCTGTACTATCTTTTCTTACTTGGATATATTGTTTATTTTTCATTTTCTGTTTTAGTTCGTTTGCCTTTTTCATCGCTTCCTTTATTTCCATCATCTTTTATATTCTCCTTTTCTGTAGGAATATTAAAATATAAGTTTTTTTCCATAAAGTTTTCCCAATATGGCGTATCTGTAAATGTTACTTCAAAAAACATTTGGTTCTGCTGATTTCCTAATATTGACTGGTACCCATTAAGAACTCTCCATTTTCTTGAGTCTGCATCCCATAATGGCTTTCCTAATGAAACTATAATGTGTACCCATGTTAATTTAGGATCTAATGCTTTTGGCTCGTTAACTATTTCTTTTTCGGGTTTTTCTTCACGCTTCTTTTTCATTTAGAACACCTTCTCTCCATTTAATTTTCGATTGTTCTTCTTTTGGCTCCCATTGTTCCCATATATTTTCGCTGTACTTTAACAACTTAAAATCTTTATTGCTGTATTTAGTTGTGCAATATTCATTTGCTGTAAAATTATCCATATATCCAGCAAATATATTCAATAAATCTTCAAAAGGGTTTCCTGTACTTTTTATTGGCTTTGCATATACTCCATAAGTTTTATTCAGTTTCTTTTCCGTTTCGAACACTGCACATATATCAAAAGCAACTATTCCACTTAAAAAATGTAATGCTTTCTCCGGTGTATATTCTTCAGCATCCAGGAAACAAAATCCTATTGAATTTGTTTTTCCCTTATGTATTGTATTGTTTTTTAATGTTTCTCCATTTTCGTATTTTTCAAATTCCTTTTTACTCATAAATCTAAATATTTTCATTCAATGTTTACTCCTTATAATTGATAAAATATAATGTATGTCGAATTCAAATTGTATATTTCTCCGCTTGTCCATAATCATAAGTATTTTATTATTTCTTATGGCCTTATCTAGTTCTCTTTTATTTTTGCAATTTAATATTTCTGCATCCAGGAAGGTTAATTCCTCATCCATAGTTACAATATTTTTTACTTTCAACTTTATCTCCTTTATATTCCAAACATCATTCTGTTTTTCATTTCTTGTGTAACTTTATTCAATGCTTCTTCTGCATTGATTCCCATTCCCAATTGCTTATTTATGGCTTTTTCTATTTCGTCTTGTGCTTCATGTGTAGCTTGTTCTACTGCAGCAGCCATCGCATTATTCATTATTGGTATTCTTGGAATTGAGCCTATTGGATTTGGATTATTCCAATTTTGTATTTCTATAATCTTAATAATTTCTAATATGTAATATTCTTTTCCTGGTTCAGCTCCCCATTCTTTTTTTCCTTGTCCTATTTTTAATTTACACTTACATTTGATTTTAGGGCTATCTGCTCTATATCCATTTCTAAATACTATTTCTAGTTCTTTTATTTGTGCTGGATCATACTCCTTTATACTTTCAAAATTATCAATAATCTCTTGAATAAAAGGAAATCCTATGCATTCATTTCCTAAGCATTTATCGTAATATGGTTTTATTTCTCTATATTCTTCTTTTTTCTTTCCAGATGCTATCATATCAAACCATTTCTTTTTTATTGGTAACACTAACATATTATTTATCCTCCAATAATTCTTTATATGCATTTATCTTGACATCTAATCTAACTTTTGATTCTATATCGTCACATTCTGCTTTTCTTATTTCAAGATATTCTATTTTATTTTCTATTTTATTTTTAGATACTGAATTTTTCAGTTTTCTTCTTAAGCTCTGAACTTCTCTTAAAAGAATAACACTTGCAAACTCTAAATTTGTAAATTTTATATTATCTAATCTATCAACATAAATCGTATTATTTTTTTCTATTTGTTTCATTCTATCCTGATACATTCCATCTACTATATCTATTGCTTCATCTACTGTCATTCTTTTTTTATTCATTATTTGGTTATATTTTTCCATAAACTCATTCTCCCACACATAACTATTATTTTCAAAACTTTCTTTAGTCATTATTTTTAGAATTTTTATTTGGTCTAGTCCAAAACCTTCAATTCCTAGATATTCTTTTCCACTTCTTGCATCTTTATATATTCTTACTTCTCCAATTTTATAACTAGACAAATGGTTTATTTTATACATTAAAATATCCCTAGTTCTAATTAA
>CANQTN010000036.1 GCA_947626815.1 uncultured Clostridia bacterium
GATATAGTTAAATCAATTTGCATGAAATTATTTTATTAAAATGACGGAAAATCTAGTGAACAACGACGGAAGATGGGTTTTCTTTTAAAAAAATGCAAAATTGTTTGATACGCAAAATGACAAAATGTTGAAAACATCATTTCTATATATAGTTGCTTTTTGAAATAAATTAAAAAAAGCAAATTAAAAGTAGATACGATAAATGTTAATTTTCAATTGACAAAATATTGATAAAACTAGCGTAAAAATATACTTGGTAAAAAATAAAATAAATAGCGGAGGCAGTAAAATGAAAATAGTAAATGGTGTAAAGATTCTATTGGCATTACTTATGGGAATGACTACTTTAGGTGGTTGTACAAGTAAAATAAGTGATTCATCATCTTCATCGTCAGTGACGATGTCATTAGATGAATTCTTATCGATGTATGGTGGTTCATCTTCAGCAAGTGAAGAGGAAGAGGAACAAGAAAAAGTAACCGCAACATTCAAGAATTATGATGATGAGATCTTGTATATCACTGAAGTTATAAAAGGCGATACAGTAGAATATAAAGGGGAAACACCGATTAGACCAAGCGATGAAAGAGTACGACAGTATACTTTTATAGGTTGGGATAAACCATTGAATGATTTAATGGTCGACACTGAATTTATTGCCCAATATCTTGAAGATTTAAATACCTTCACTGTTGAATTCAAAAACTATGATGATACTTTGCTATACACCGATATGGTTGAATATGGTGGAACTGCAGAATATGAAGGAGATACTCCAACTAAACCTGGAAATGAAAGAGTAAAGGTCTATACCTTTACCGGCTGGGATAACGAAGAGGAACTTAAGAATGTTACTAGTAACCGAAAAGTAACAGCTCAATATAGTGAAGAGATTAATACCTTTACCATTGAATTTAGAAACTATGATGATAGTTTACTATATACCGATACGGTTGAATATGGTGGAACTGCAGAATATAAAGGTGATATTCCAACTAGACCAGGTGATGAACAAGTAGAAACATACATATTTAGTGGTTGGGATATCGAAGATCAACTATCAAACGTCACTTCAAATTTAGTCGCAAAGGCAAAGTTTATACCATACAATGTTGACTTAGAAACATTGAATATTACATATACTTTAGATAAAAACAACCACACATATACTGTTACCAGCATCAAAGACAAACAGGTTACAAAAATAGTAATACCCGAATATTTGATTATTGATAACGTAATATATAAGTTAAGCAAAATTGGAAATAGTGCATTCAAGAATTGCACTGGATTGGGAATTCTTACCATTCCAAGTAGTGTAAAAAGTATCGGAAATGGTGCATTCTCTGGCTGTAGTTTTTTACAACGAATAAATTATGCAGGAACAATTTCACAATGGGCAAGTATTGATTTTGAGGATAAAGATGCAAATCCATTATCAAATGGTAAGGCTAAGTTATATATTGATGGAGAGCTATTTCAAGAAGAAAATATTGTCTTAAAAGGAATAGATGAAATAGGAAACTATGCGTTTTATAATTGTAATTTTATTAAGACAATCACCATTCCAAGTAGTGTAACGAGTATAGGAAGTTATGCATTTGATGGTTGTAGTTCTTTAATAAGTATTACAATTCCAAGTAATATCACAAGTATCGGAGGATATGCATTTTCTGGATGTACTCAATTACAAATTGTAAATATTGAACCAAATAGTAAATTAAAAAGTATAGGATATCATGCATTCTCTGAATGTAGTTCTTTAACAAGTATAATAATTCCAAATAGTGTTACTAGTATCGGTGAATGTGCATTTTCTGGATGTACTCAATTACAAATTGTAAATATTGAACCAAATAGTAAATTAAAAAGTATCGGAGAAAGTGCATTCTTTGGCTGTAATTCCTTAGAACGAATAAATTATGAAGAAACAATATCTGATTGGGCCAGTATTAATTTTGGTGATCAATATGCAAATCCTTTATCAAATGTTAAGGCTAAGTTATATATTAATGGAGAACTATTTCAAGAAGAGAATATAGTCTTAGAAGGAATAGAAAAGATAGGAACATATGCATTTGCAGGTTGTGATTTCATAAAAACAATCACGATTTCAAGTAGTGTTACAAGTATAGGAAGATATGCATTCTCTAATTGTAGTTTTATTAAAACAATTACCATTCCAAGTAGTGTCACAAGAATAGGAAAAAGTGCATTCTTTGGCTGTAATTCCTTAGAAAGTTTAACCTTACCATTTATAGATACATATTTAGGATATTATTTTGGAGCAACCACATATGAAGATAATTCTCACTATGTTCCAGAATCATTAAAAACCATAATTATATTAGGTGGAACAACTATACCAGAATATGCTTTCTATGGCTGTAGTTCTTTAACAAGTATTACTATTCCAAATAGTGCCACAAGTATCGGAGAAAGGGCATTTTATAATTGTAGTACATTAACCACTATCATCATACCAAATAGTGTCACAAGTATAGGAAATAGCGCATTCTATAATTGTAGTTCTTTAGAAAGTATCACGATTCCAAGTAGTGTCACAAATATCGGGAATTCTGCATTTTCTAGTTGTAGTTCCTTAACAAATATCACTATTCCAGATAGTGTCACAAGTATAGGAAACTATGCTTTCTACGGATGTAGTTCCTTAGAAAGTATTACGATTCCAAGTAGTGCAACGAGTATAGGAAGCGATGCATTCTCTTATTGTAGTTCCTTAGAAAGTATTACGATTCCAAGTAGTGTAACGAGTATAGGAAGCAATGCGTTCAGATATTGTACTCAATTACAAAGTGTAACTTTTGAACCGAATAGTAAATTGGAAAGTATAGGAGAAGATGCATTCTCTAATTGTATTTCCTTAGAAAGTATCACGATTCCAAGTAGTGTCACAAATATCGGGAATGGTGCATTCGGGAATGGTGCATTTTATAAATGTATCAAATTACAGAGTGTAACTTTTGAACCAAATAGTAAATTGGAAAGTATAGGAAGCAATGCATTCTCTAATTGTATTTCCTTAGAAAGTATCACGATTCCAAGTAGTGTTACAAGTATAGGATATCATGCATTCTCTAATTGTAGTTCCTTAGAAAGTATCACGATTCCAAGTAGTATCACAAGTATAGGAGAATTTGCATTTTATAAATGTACCAAATTACAGAGTGTAACTTTTGAACCGAATAGTAAATTGGAAAGTATAGGGGGATATGCATTTTATAATTGTAGTTCATTAACCACTATCACCATACCAAATAGTGTCACAAGTATCGGAGAAGATGCATTCCATTATTGTGACCAATTACAGAGTGTAACTTTTGAACCAAATAGTAAATTAGAAAGTATCGGAGACTATGCGTTTAGTGGATGTAGTTCCTTAGAACGAGTAAACTATGAAGGAACAATTTCGGAGTGGGCAAGTATTGATTTTGATTATGTAGGTGCAAATCCATTATCAATGAAAAAACTATATATCGATGGAAAACTATTTCAAGAAGAGAATATAGTCTTAGAAGGAATAGAAAAGATAGGAACATATGCATTTGCAGGCTGTGATTTCATAAAAACAATCACGATTCCAAGTAGTGTTACAAGTATAGGAAAAGATGCATTCTATAGATGTAATTCCTTAACCATTTATTGTGAGGCATTATCAACACCAAGTGGATGGGATAGTGATTGGAATTATAGCAATAGACCAGTTTACTGGGGAATTAATGAAAATA
>CANQTN010000037.1 GCA_947626815.1 uncultured Clostridia bacterium
GTTTCTCCATGTTCATCTTTGTATTCGTCATATACATTTATAAATTTTATATCCATTTTTTCACTACCATCTTCTAATGTCTCTTCTGATTTTTTATAACAATATCTTGGTATCCATACATAGTAACTTTCTACTCCTTCACTTTCTACATATATATTCGCCCACTTTCGCTCTTTATAGTCATACCAGTCTTTTGGTGCAGATCCTCCAATAAAATTTCCTGGTACTAAATTGCTTTGTTCATCTAAATACATATATCTTGTTGTATTTTTTGAAAATCCTGTACTTACATCTGGCTCATTTACATATAGTCCATTTTTTTCTGCATAGTTTCCTTGTATTCTTGGTATTTCAAAATTTATTTCTAACTCTTTTTCTTCTTCATTTTCATAATCTACTGTAAATTTGTATTTTTGTTTATCTTCCATTTCATAATCTATTGCTACTTTTGTTTTTCCATTTCCATATATTATTTTTTCTTTCCCTTCTTTTTCTGTATATTTTATTTCTTTAATTCCTTCTTTTTTCTCTAATATTACTACTACACTTGCTTTTCTCCCTTCTACTTTTGTTATTTTATATGTTATTTCTTTTATTTCTTCTGCTTGCTTTTCATCATTTCTTATTTTGATTATTTTTTCTACTTCTCTTCCTCCTATAAGTATTGATAATACTATTATTAGTAGTATTATTACTATTAATATGTTTTTACTTTTTTTATCTAAATTTTTTATTTTTGTAATCATATTAATCGTTTCCTTTCTAGCTTAGTTCAAAAGCATTACATATATATTTTGCCACTTCTTTCATATTATCTATAACCTTTTGTTAATTACTTAATTGATATTTCGTTATCCAATATCCTGTTAATTCTTCTTCTTTTTCTTCTTGTCCATTTCCATTGTTGTCCCACCAAAATGCTTCTGGTACTTTATACCCTGTTGTACAATTTTCGTTTGTTATGTCTGTTGTTATAAAGTTTACATCTATCCTTCTATTTGCTGTATTTAAATTACCTCTATCGCTTAATATTTTATATTCATATCTTGGTATCCATACAAAGTATGTCTCTGTTTCATTGGCTTTTGTTACTATATTCGCCCATCTTTGATTACTATAGTCATACCAGTTTTCTGGCTCTTTTTCCGCCTCTGACATTTTTATTTGTTCTTCTTCTCCTTCATCGTTATATACCACATAATACGTTTCATCTTTATTAAATTGACTTATATCTGGCTTATATGGTGCATTTGTTTCTATTTTCTTTGTTACTGCTCCTATATATTCATCTGTTTCTTTATTTCTTGCTATTATATTTACTGTATATGTTGTATCTGGTTTTAAATTTTCATATGTATAATTTTCTTGTGCATTTGTTCCTATATGCTTTTTTTCTCCATTTAAATAATATTCATATTGTATTTGCGTTTCTGCTGTTTCTGCTTCTGTTATTAGTGTTCCTGTTATGTCCTTTATTCTTATTAGATTACTTCCTGCTGACATTTCTGCATTTATTCTTGCATCCTTTTCTTCCTGTGATAACTGGTATTTTGTTATCCAATATCCTGATATTTGTTCTCCTTCATCTTCCTCTCCATTTCCATTATTGTCCCACCAGAATGCTTCTGGTATTTTATATCCTTCATCTGTCTCCTTACTTGTCCCTTTTATGAATTTTACATATGACCTCTCCGATGTATTGTCTAGTTTATACTCATATCTTGGTATCCATACATAATATGTCTCTAGTCCATCATTTCTTGTTACTATATTTGCCCAATTTGCTGTTGTGTAGTCATACCATTCACTTGGTGCTTTATTTTTTATTGGTATTTCATTATGCTCATTTCCTTTTTCGTCCCAATATACATAAAATGTCGTATCTTTATCAAATTTACTTATATCTGGCTCATTTACATCTGCTACTTCATATATTCTTGTCATACTTCCTATTATTTCTCCGTTTTTATCTAATACTGTTACATTTATTGTTTTGTCTCCTTTTGCTAGGTCTTTTATTGTGTAATCTTCTCCATTTTTACTTCTATGTACTATTGTTCCATTTATTGCATATGTATATGTTCCTATTGTTTCCGTCGTTTTTACTGTTATGTTTTGTATTGTTATTGATGTTGATGTTGCTACTGTACTGTAATCTAACGTGTATTCACTTAATTCTGATAATTGATATTTACTTATCCAGTATCCTGGTATTCTCTCTTCTCCTTCTTCTTCTTCATTTCCATTGTTGTCCCACCAAAATGCTTCTGGTAGTTTATATCCTTGCTTTTGTAATTCATCCCAACTTGTTTTCTTTTGAGTTGTTGCATCTATATAGTTATTTTCACAGTCTACAAATTTTACATCCATTCTTTCATTTCCTGTTGTTTGATTTTCTTCATCTTTTTTATATACATATCTTGGTATCCATACATAGTAACTTTCTATTCCATTTGACTCTACATATATGTTCGCCCATTTTCTATTTTTATAGTCATACCAATCATCTTCTGGCTTTTTGTTTATCCAATTTCCTACTTCTAACTTTCCTTCTCTTTCTGTTATGTATCTTGTTGTCTTTTTCGAAAATCCTTTGGTTAATTCTGGTGTACATACATATACTCCATTTACTTCTTGATAATTTCCCGACGTGTCTTTTATTCCTGTACTTCCTTCGTATTCCCATATCTTTATTCCTATTTCTTCACACCATTTTACTTGCTTTTCATTATTTGGTATCTTTTTTTGTGATACATAATATAACTCTCCTTCATGTACTATTACATATTCTTCTTCTGTTTTTCCAACTTGTTTTATCATTTCCTTTATATTCTTTACTTGATTTTCTTCTATTTCTAGTTCATCACTTACTATTATTTCTTTTAATAACTCCCCTGCATATATGTTATCTACTTCTTCTCCTGCTATCTCTTCTCCAATTTTGTATGTACTCCATTCTTCTGATATCGCTGACATCTTTGTTTTGAATTTTGCTTCATTTGCTTTTTCTATTATTCCATTGCTTCCTACTAACATCTTTATTGTTATCCCTGCTAATATTAACAATATTATTATTGTTATTACTAATGCTATTAATGTAATTCCTTTATTTTTTTTATTATCTTTCATTCTCTCTTTTCGTTAGTTTTTCTAACTTTCATACTCCTTTCATAAAAGTTCACTATTACCATTTTGAAATAAAATATATATTTTTGAAAAAAGCGCATTGAAAATAATTGAGCTAGAAATTCTTAAAAATTTTATGGAAAGAGTTCACGTAGCGAAGCAAAGTGGAAGGGTGCCATAAAATTTTTTAGAATTTCTGTGAAAATTATTTGAACGAGCATTTTTGAAAAAATAATATTTTATTTCACTTAAAATTCCTAATTATATAACTTATACTCTTTTTTAGCACACAAAAAGCAGAAGCTAACTTGTATCAAAAATTGACACAAGGTAACTCCTGCGTTTTTTATATGCA
>CANQTN010000038.1 GCA_947626815.1 uncultured Clostridia bacterium
CAAGAAAAAAATTAATACAATCACTAATACAAGATGATAATATAAAATCAGCAAGTGATATACATGATGCATTGAAAGATTTGTTTAAGGATGCATTGCAGGAAATGTTAAATGCAGAATTAACAGAACATTTAGGATATAAAAAAAATGAATATACAGATAATAATGAAAATTACAGAAATGGATATTCACAAAAAACAGTGCATTCTTCTGAAGGAGATATAACACTAGATATACCAAGAGATAGACAAGGAACATTGGATCCAATAGTAGTAGAAAAAGGAAAAAAAGATATATCAAGTATAGAAGAAAAAATAATAAGAATGTATGCAAAAAAAATGTCAAATCAAAATATATATGAAGAAATGCAAGAACTATATGGAGTAAAAGTGACACCAGATATGGTAACAGCAATAACAGATAAAATAATACCAGAAATAAGAGAATGGCAAAAAAGACAATTAGAAGAGCAATATGCAATAGTATTTGTAGATGCAACATATTTCAACGTAAAGCAAAACGGTATAGTAGTAAAAAAAGCCGTATATATAGCATTTGGAGTAACAATGACAGGAGAAAAAGAGATACTAGGATTTTATATAGGAGATTCAGAAAGTGCAAAATATTGGACGAGCATATTAAATGAGCTAAAAAATCAAGGAGTAAAAGATATTTTAATATTATGTGCAGATGGTTTGAAAAAATTAAAAGAAGCAATAGGAACAACAACCATTCTTTAAATATGGACCAGAGACAAGAAAAATAATGTATACAACAAATACAATAGAAAGTTTAAATAACTGTTATAAAAAATTAAACAGAGGAAGAAGAGTATTTCCAACACAGCAAGCATTAGAAAAAAACAAGCATGTCAAAACGTGAATTTTAACATGCCTTGTTAAGTGAACCTTGACAATTTACATTATATAAGAGGCTGGCTCTTTTTTCAATTTTTCTTCTTTCTTCATCTTTCGTTCCATTGCTGCTTCGCAGCAATTTACTTGTATGGGAAGCTTCCCATAAATATTGACACAGTCAACAAGATCGTTTTGGATATTAAGGTAACGGGCCTTTATATTGCCATTCTACTGTTCAAGTCCATCGTCTTCAGATTTCAGACCTACAAGATGTAAAGTGTGAGGCGCGAACAATAGCCACCAGCATCTTTGGATTCTTGGGGGCCATGAACTACGCGTCCACTAGGCGAACGACCGAACCAGCAATTGCCTCCCCTGCCAATTCGAGCGTTAGTGCTGTTAGCCTCTAATGTCCATTCACATAAGTTTCCTTCTAAATCATATATATTTAGTATTTTATCATCTGGTGTTTCTCCTGTCTTTAGTGGTTTTTTTAAGTTGTATTCTGCATTTGTTTTAGCTGTAACTTTTACTTTGTCTTTGTCATTTGTTAATGCATAATTTAACATTGCATCATATTGACTTCCCCATATCATACTTGATCCTACTACAGAATCTATTTCGTTATTACTTGCATACTTTTTTTGCTTATCATACATTCCATACCACATTTGTTCATTATCATCTGATGCACTCATTGGAATTTTCCCACTTTTTGATTGCACTTTACCATTTTCATAACTTGTCTCATATCTTCCTACATAAAATCCTTCGTATGTCTGTACACTTTTTATCATAGCATTATAATTATCTTGCATTTCTTGATTAAATGTTTCTTGTGTTAATCCAATTTTTTTTAAATATCCTTGTTCATCAGTATCACACGCAGTCAAAATATCTGGTTCACGATTGCTATTTGCATTATAATTTATTTTATTAGAAATAATTCCATCAAAATTATATAATACCCCTCGATAATTTTTTTCATCTGCTGCTAGTTCTGCCATTTCTTTATCAGTTCCAACTACTGTTAATTTTTTCTTATCTATTGGTATCCATACGAACTCGTTTCCTTCTTCATCAGTTATTACTAATCCTTCTTTTACTGTACTTTCTCCTTCAATTCTAGTAGGTGCAAAACCTGCTGGAATAGGCACACCTTGAAAATATGTTAGGTCTGTATTCATTGCTGATTCAAACGTTGCCATCTTTCTTTGTTCCTCATTTTTTGCTTTTTCTGTTTCTTCTGCTGCTGTTGCTGCTTTGTTCAATATTCCATCTTGTCCTGATAATGTTGATAAAGTTACTCCTACTAATATTAACAACACTATTATTGTTATTACCAATGCTATTAATGTTATTCCTCTTGTTTTTTCTTTTTTCTTGCTTTCATCTGCACTTTTTGCCATTTTTTTGACTTCTTCATTTTTTCTTTTTTTCATCTTTCTTCTCCTTTGTTTCTACGCATTAAATTTAACAAATATTTTTTTTTATTTTATTTTTATATTGATTTTATGTCAATGTGTTAAGAGTTATACTATAATAGCCTTTTTTTATTTTTTAAGTTATCTATTCAAAAAATGAAAAAAGAATAATATTTAATTTATTAATAATAATTAAGTATTACTCTTTTTACATCTTTTTTAATCATCCAATAAATCACTTTATGTTCTTTTTACATTACTATACCTCATTGGTGCCTCTATTATATAAATTGTCAAGTAAAAACTAACAAATTTCCTGTATTTTTCCACCTTTCCTCTATTTTGTTTTTTGGTACACTTTTCATCAATCTAATTTTAAATATGTTATTTGTGTATACCTGATATGCATAATGGCAAACTATCTTATTAAAGTACATGATGAAATATACGAATTAAAGTGGAAGAAAACAGATAATTATTTTCTATTTCTTTTATCATCCAAAATGTAGTTAAAACATATTAGCTTCAAAAATAACTACGTCATAAGAAAATTTGAACAGGGATATTTCTAAAAAATATCCCTACTCATCTAATCCAAAGCTCACACCTAAAGCATTATTTACTTTATCTATTATTTCTTCATCATCAATATGTCCTATTCTTTCTTTCAATCTGCTTTTATCTATTGTTCTTATTTGCTCTGCTAATACTACTGAATTGCTTTTTAATCCACAGGAATCAGAATTTATTTCTATATGTGTAGGTAATTTATTTTTTCCAGTTTGAGAAGTTATTGCTGCTGCAATTACAGTAGGACTATACTTATTTCCTAAATCATTTTGAATAATAAGAACTGGTCTAATTCCACCTTGTTCTGAGCCAACTACTGGACTTAAATCTGCATAAAACATATCTCCTCTTTTGATTTGCATATTCTTCACTCC
>CANQTN010000039.1 GCA_947626815.1 uncultured Clostridia bacterium
AAAAATTATTTTTACCATAATTTTCACCAAAGAGGCCTTACTTTATACCTTTTTACACATCTTTTTCCGCGGTGTCTGTATGTTTTTTTGAGCAGCAAGCACAGTAAGTGTAGCCACACTTGCAAAAATTTGATTTTACTTTTGGGAATACCCGAACCAAGTTAAAAAGGCCTTATATGAATACTTTTCAAATACAAACTATAATAATAGTTTTTTGTGTTAATACTACGAAAGATAGGAAGACCATTCGATTTATTCCTGTTGCTTGTTCTATATTCATATTTATACTGTTTCATACACAAATTGCTTAAAATTACGTTTAATCAATTTGTGTGGTTGTTTTATCATATTACCAATTCTGTGAAATATATGAAAATAGCGACTGTGCAATATCCTTGTTTTGAGCTTTAAAAATATTGAAATTTTGTTTGGAAGTATAAATATAATAGTAACCCGTTTTTTCTTCATCACTTGCATCCACTGCTTTTATTGACAAAGCTTTTTCCAATTTAATAACTCTATTAGGATTAAACTCTATAAATATTTCCTCACTTGTCAATTTTACATAATTACTTTCAAAATGTTTATTAATAAATATAATGGCAAAATCATTATCTAAGTCATATTGCTTGGAAAATTTATCAAATGTTTCAAATATCTTTATTACGCTCTCTTGAGCTTTTAGAGAGTTTTTTGCAATCTCTTTATCTTCGTCTGGAAAGTTCCCTCTAATCCTCTGGTTTAATATACATTTTTCCAGTAGAGCCTTTTCGTATTTTTCTTTATTGATGAAAAATGTATTATTACTTATTGCTTTCAATGTACTTTTGAACGATCTGGCAACACTATTACCTAAAAGTTCTTCTTCTAAATTTCTGAACTCAATTTCGCTTTTCCACATTGGTTTAAGTCTTTTACTTCTATCAAAAAACTGCTTACTAAGAATATTATCGCTATAATTGTTTTTTAAGAAACATATAATATCATCATCGCAAAGTAATGAAAGATTAATTCCTTTACTTATATATCCTTCTAAAGAGATAGCTGTTTTTGAAAAAATACTTTTTTCTTCCGCAAGTTTATTTCTGTGCACATTCATCATATATTTATCAAAGCTCTCTATTGCAAGCTGAATTAGCTTAACGTCATATAAAATAATTGGATTGTTCTGTATCCAATGCCTCTCTAAATCATTAGC
Source organism: uncultured Clostridia bacterium (assembly GCA_947626815.1). GTDB lineage: Bacteria > Bacillota > Clostridia > TANB77 > CAG-508 > CAG-269. The sequence goes on from CANQTN010000039.1 coordinate 1,199, forward strand.
AAATGTTACATTCTCAATAACACTTAACGCACCGCGCTTATAGGCAGGAACTCTTTTAGTGGCAAAGGATGCATCGGTATACTCAGATATACCGTATGCTGCAAATAACCTATCTACATCTAAAGCCATAGTATTGAATCCTGTGACATATGAATCTCTGATTAAGTAATCCAGTTTGTCAACGTCAATAAGTGAACCATTAAGCATACCAATTATTGTATTTTCAATTAATTTGTCTTGTGATTTATATGGCACACCAATTATTGAACGAACGAACAACTCTTTATTTATATCATTTAAATTCTGTGATTCTATTAAGTCTAATCCTACAAGAGCACTCATTGCTTCATGTGGTTTTCCTGTATTATTTTTTATATCATTTTGAAAATTAGTCGCATCCTGAAAGCGCGATTTTAGTTCATTATGAAAATCCGTGCTTTTTTTATAATATTCTTCCCCTGTATGAGAGAATGGAGAATGTCCCACATCGTGCAACAGGCATGCTAATAAAAATGTACATTTAAGAGTATCCCATTCAATGTTGTCATACTCTGGATATTGTTTTTCTTTAACATTTTTTTCAAAACACTCAAAGGCCTTTTTTCCTAAGTGATATACTCCTATCGAATGTACGAAACGATTATGTAATGCGGACGGGTACAGAGCTTGGTATCCTGTTTGAACAATATTTCTCAGTCGCTGAAATTCCGCCGTATCTACTAACGGCAAACAAAAATCATCTATATCAATATATCCGTATATTGGATCTTTCATTTGTTTCATATTTAGACCTCTTTGACAAATAATTATTTACTTTTTTGGACAAACTCCATTGATGTCTTGACTAGAAAGTTTAATACAGCAAATGGCAAGTACCCTATAAATCTGCTTTCCAAATCCTCAAGTTTTTTTGTTTTAACAATATTAATAGAATTATTTTCTTTATCATATTCAAAATAATCAGAGAAGTCATATATAGCCGAAGCTACCTGATCAGATGACGATAAAAATATTGCGTCAATTTCTTCATTAATAAGGGATTGTTTTTGAATATAAATCCCCGCCTCACTTAGTTCGTCTAACGTAACGAAATCTCTTTTACTTAATTTCTTTAAAGCAATTAAAATATTCGCGATAATATATTCTGCACCAACAAATGTAGCCATGATTTACACCTCCTTCGAATTTTTAATATATTATACTATTAGGAAATAATATTGTTTCCTAAAATATTATATTTCATTATATCATTATTTTTACCAAAATTCAAGACAAAAAATCGAATTTTTATAAAAAACTTTTTATCACGTCAATCTAATTTTGAAATAAAATTGTAACCCAAAGAATCCAAAAACATGATATACTTAAAAAGGGT